>JAUMXM010000059.1 GCA_030529085.1 Rikenellaceae bacterium
ATGCCATCGGTTTGAACTACTCGGATGCCTGGGGTAAGAAGGATCAGGTGACCGTGCAGGGAAGCTACTTCTTCAACAACACCGATACCCACAACCGCTCGACGGTTGAGAAGTGGTATGAGGCCCCGATGTTGCCCGATACCCTCCTCACGCGCGGCACGTCGCAGACGGCAGCCAACAACCACCGCTTCAATGCCCGCCTGGAGTGGAAGATCAGCGAGAATCAGAGCTTGATGCTCCGCCCCTACTTCAGTTACCAGGCCAACGATCCGATCTCGAGCACCTACGGTTGGCAGTTTGGTGCCCCCGAAATGGGCGGTAGCGGCTACAGCTATACCGACAGCTACAACAAGACCGAGCGTCACGGCTACAACCTCGGAACGAGCGGTGTCTATCGCGCCAAGCTGGGCAAGGATGGTCGCACGATTACGGTCAACGCCGGTGTTCGCTACTCGGATCAGTTCAACGACTCGTTCACCTACTCAAACCAGGAGGGTACGCTCGAGGAGCGTCCCGAGGGCGAGGATATCTGGGCTTGGGATCCGACCAACTACACCGATTTGCGCTATTTGGTCAACAATGCCCCCTCGCAGAGCCTCGATCTCAACGGCGAATTTACCTACACCGAGCCCCTCTCGAAGTATGCCCAGGTGAGTCTGCAGTACCGTGCCGATTACGAGGAGGACGAGCGTAATAAGGCCTCCTATGTGACGGCCGAGGATTGGCTGACGGCGGGTCTGCTGCCCGATCCCTCGCTTTCGAACAACTACGAGAGTACCAACATGGAGCACCGCTTTGGTCCCGGTTTCCGCTATTCGAAGGACCGCAACACCTTTGTGGCCAACCTCTACTACCAGACGGCGCAGCTCGAGGGCCAGGTTTTGAATGGTCAGGTCATTGGCGATCAGGGTCCCATCAAGCACAATTACGACAACTTCACCTACTTCGTGATGGCGCAGTTGCAGCCCAACCGCCAAAACTCGTTGCGCCTCTATGTGCGTTCGCGCACCAATACCCCCTCGATCTCGAACCTGCAAAATGTCTTCGATGTATCGAATGCGCAGAACATCTCGAAGGGTAACCCCTACCTGAAGCCTTCGTATGGCCACAGCGTCAATTTCCACTACACCCACTCGAGCCTCGAAAAGGGTCGCACCTTTATGTGGATGTTCTCGTGGAACAAGACCCAGGACTATACCGCAACCCATACGGTGCAGGCTACGCGCGAGAATCCGATCGCTATCACCTTGAGCGACACGGAGGGCACGACGACAACCTACACGCCTAACTACTACTCGATGCCGGTCAATTTGGATGGGCAGTGGAGTCTGAATACGATGGTGATGTATGGTCTGCCGATCGGCTTCCTGAAGTCGAACTTCAATATGATGGGTGGTTTGAACTACTCGAAGAGCCCCGCAATGGTGGGTGGTACGGTCGCCTCGGATGGTACGATTACGGGTGGCGAGCGCAACGATGCCGAGAATATGGGTTACTTCTTTCGTGCCGTATTGGGCTCGAATATCTCGGAGAAGGTCGATTTCACCCTCTCGTGGGATGGTAATTACAACGAGGCAAAGAACTCGCTGTCGGCTGACGGTGCGAAGAACAAGTACTTCAGCCACCGCGCCAACGCCTCGATGAAGTTCACCCTGCCCTGGGATCTTACCTTTACCGCCTCGGCAGCCTACTCGCAGTACCTCGGTATTACGAACGACTACAACGAGGATTATATCCTCTGCAATGTCTATCTCGGCAAGAAGGTCTTCAAGAATAAGCGTGGCGAGGTGATGATCGGTGTGAACGACCTCTTCAACCAGAACAGCGTCGCCTTCTCGCGCTCGACCGGTACGGGTTATACGCAGAATACAACCAACCTCTCGATGGGTCGCTACTACATGTTGCAGTTCACCTACAACCTGCGCATCTTTGGTAAGAAGGGTTCGAAGAATATGTCGGACTACGAAAATTCGCACCAGCAGCAATTCCGTCAGCACAATCGCATGATGGGTCCTCCCCCGGGCGGACACGGACCCAGATAGGATGAGTGGATGCCAATACAGAGGGCCGAGCAAAATAGCTCGGCCCTCTTTGTCTTTTTTGTGGACTATCCCACCCCTATCTGCTAATCCCTAATTTTTAATCTTTAATATTTAATTTTTAATCCTCCCAATGGTGCCCGTTGATGTTGAGCACCTCATCGGCCAGGTCGGGATAGACGCGCACCTCGACCCCGTGGGCGCGGAGCGTACAGGCACCGTCGCACTGCACGAATTTATTGGGCTCGTAGCAGGCGAAAACAACCCGTTTCAGGCCATAACGCAGGATGAGTTGGGTGCAGCTCTCCGGCTCGCTCTTGCGCGTCGTGCAGGGCTCCATCGAGGTATAGATCGTGGCTCCGCGCAGGTCGGCATTGGCCGTTATGGCTTTTTTGAGTGCCTCCTGCTCGGCGTGGTGGGTGGGCGATGTCTCGTGGGTGTAGCCCACGAAATGGCCGCCGTCGAGGGTCTCAATCACTGCACCTACGCAATAGGAGCCTGCTGCCGGTGTGCAGTTGCGACTCGCCTCGATGGCCTCGCTTAGACCGCGCAGATCCGCTTCGGTTGTGTCGGGATGAAGGGTGTAGTGGCACACCTCCATGCCGCCCAAATTTTCGCACCTATCGGGTATGGTGGGAAGCGTATGGCGACAGGGGGCGTAGCCCTGCTCCCCTGCTTCGATGGCGGGATTGACGGCACAACGCACCTCATCGGCCAAATTCTCCTCCAAGAAGAGTTGCAACGTGTGGGCACCCCCCTCGACCAGCAGGCGGTTGATGCCGCGACGCTCCAGCTCGGTGGTGATGCGGCGTGCCGTAAGGGGCTTTGCAACGATGACCTCGGCGAGTGACTCCAGGGCGGGAATCTCCACCTCCGAGAAGACAATGCGACGAGCCTCGCCTATCGTGAAGAAGCGCAGCGTGGGGTCGATATTTCCCGAGCGGGTGATGGTGATGCGCGTGGGGACAAGTTTGAGTGAGGGGTTGTCGCGGCGCAGGGTCTCGGCACCTACCAGAATCGCATCCTGCTCCTGGCGCAGGGCGTAGACCGCCTCCCAATCTTCGGGCGTGGAGAGAATCAGTCGCTCGGCGGTGCAGTCGTCGAGAAAGCCATCCTTCGAGGTGGCGTATGAGAGTGTTATTCGCATCGTTTCAGGGTTATAAGCGTGATTTCGGGGCGGGCACCGATGCGGAGCGGATAGCCCACATAGCCGATACCGTCGTTGATGTAGAGGGTGCGCCCGTCGGGGCTGTCGTAGCGGCCACTCCACTGCTCATAGAGAAGTGCTGCGGGCGAGAACTGACACTCGTCGCCCAAGCGCAACTTGAACTGCATTGCGTGGGTGTGGCCCGAGAGGGTCAGATCGCCGTAGCCGCGGGCAAGGATCTCCTCCCAGTGTTGCGGAACGTGGATCAGGGTGATGTTGTAGAGCGAGTCGGGAACACCGTCGTATCCCTTGTCGGCGCCCGACATCGGCAGGTCGCGGTCGTGACGCTCCTTTTTGAAGGCGGGGTTGTAGGCAAAGCCCGAGAGCGAAACGGAGTCCCCTCCGCGCTTCAGGTAGAGGGTTGTATCCTGCAGTACCGTCCACCCCATGGCTCGCTGCTGCTCCATCAGGCGGCGGTAGCTTAACTCGGCCGGCAGACGCACCGTGTCGCCGATATAGGTGCCCACGTCGTGGTTGCCAATGACCGAAAAGACCTTGGGGCGGATGCGCTGAAGGAGCTCGGTAGCTGTATCGTCGAGCTCCGAATGGCGGATGTTGACCAAATCACCGGCAAAGAGTACGGCATCGACATCGAGTGCGTTGAGCCTCTCGACCAAGGCCCCTACCTCGCTGCGGGTATTGACCAGCGCCCCCAGATGGAGGTCGGAAAAGAGTGCCATGCGATAGCCGTCGAACGCGGCGGGAAGTCGCTCGGAGCAGATCTCGACCCGTTTGACATAGAGCGCTTTGCGCCCCCATACGGCTCCATAGATAAAGAGCGCGGCAACGACAAGGGCCACCAAGTAGCCGACCCCTCGCAGCCGTATCAGGCTGAAGAAGCCGATTGAAAGGCGAGCCGACGTGAGGAGCAGCCAGCTCCAGATGATCCACATCGCGGTGCGCATCACCGGCGGGGTGTTGTCGATCAGAAAACTTGCATGGAGCAGTAGCGGAAGGGAGTCGGCTACGAGCCAACAGCCAATCAATCGCTTGCGGCCACGACGGTTTGCACCGCGTTGTTCGCACCGCAGGCGCCACGCATCCCACGCAAGGAGCGCCAGCATGATGGTTGGTAACAAGAAGTCGATCATAGTTACAAAGATACACCCAAAAATCGAATCCGCAAAAAGGTTGCCTCGGGAGGCTCGTTTTCGGGGTTTTTGTTTGGCACATATCTTGCAAAAAAGAGCGAGAAACGGCTGCGAAGCCATGATTAGAGAGTGAGAAATTAACGATAAACAGTCAAACCAAAATCTTTACGACTATGAAAACAATTCGACTTTTATTGGCGGCGACACTCTTTGTGTCGGTTGCCTCGGCGCAAACAACTTCGGACGACTACACTCCGACGGTCTATCTGATCGGGGTCGAGGAGAGCGTTGCTGTGGGTGATTGTGGCGATCGACTCGATCTGATGTCCGATGCTACGCAGGACTACATCGAGACCCATCGTTCGGGGTGGCAGACGACGGCTCATCCCCAGTTTATCTTCGCTACGCGCAACAATAAGTTCTCCTTTGCGTTGGGTGGCTTCATCGCGTTGCGTGCCTCTTACGATTTCGACGGGATCAGCGATAACCTCGACTTTGTCCCCTACGACATCCCCCTTGTCGAGAACTACAACAACCGCCAGCAGCTCCAGATGGATGCCTCCACCTCGCGCATCTTTCTGAAGGGTATCGCCAACAGCAACACCCTCGGGCGCGTGGTGATCTATATCGATGCCGACTTTCGTGGCGGCTCGGGTACGAGCTATACGCCCCGCGTACGTTCGGCCTACGTCTCGATGTTGGGCTTCACGCTGGGACGCGATGTGACGACCTTCTGTGACCTCGATGCTGCCCCCACGACGATCGACTTCGAGGGCCCCAATGCCTATAATTACAACTTTGCGACTCTGATTCGCTACGAGTACGCCTTCGCCAACGACCACCTGAAGGTGGGAGCCGCTGCCGAGATGCCCAAGGTGTCGGCCACCTATAATTATAAGTTTCTCGAGATGCGTCAGCGTATCCCCGACTTCCCGCTCTACTTCCAGTACGCCTGGGATGAGAATCGCTCGAGCCACCTGCGTGCCTCGGCCGTGCTGCGCAACATGTATGTCAGAAATGATGTGGTGCAGGATAATAAGCGCCTCTTCGGGTGGGGCTTGCAGCTCAGTGGTACGATTCGCTTGGGACGCATTGCTCGCCTCTATATGAATGGTGTCTATGGGCGCGGCATCACCCCCTATATCCAGGATTTGACCGGCTCGGGGTTGGACTTCGTGCCCGACAACGGCACGGGTGAGGAGATCTCGGCACTTCGCATGTGGGGCTGGCAGGCGGCAGCCCGCATCAACCTCTCGCCCCGTTGCTTTATGACGGGTGGCTACTCGATGGTCGATGTCGATCGCAAGGAGGATTTTGCTTTCGATGCGATGTATAACCAGGGGCGCTACATCTTCGGTAATATATTCTATTCGCTCACGCCGCGCTGCCAAATCGCTGCCGAGTACCTCTACGGCTCGCGCAAGAATATGGATAGCGTGAAGGGTCACGCCAACCGTGTGAGCCTGCAGCTCTGCTACCACTTCTAAAGGGGAGTGCTGAAATGGCGCGAAGGCGGGAGGGGGTCGGTGAGATCTCTTCTCGCCTTTTTGCCTTTCTCGCCTTTTTGATTATCTTTGTGGCCTATGATGGAATTTTTGATGCAATACAACCTGGCCGGCGTTGTGATCGGCGTGGCCACCTTCCTGATTATCGGGCTTTTTCACCCCCTGGTAATCAAGGGCGAATACTATTTCGGTGTCGGTTGCTGGTGGGTATTCCTCTTGATGGGAATCCTTAGCACTGTCGCCTCGATCCTTGTCAGCCACATCTTCTACTCCACGCTTTTGGCCGTCTGGGGCGCTTCGTCGTTCTGGTCGATTGGCGAGCTGTTTCACCAGCGTCGTCGCGTTGAGCGCGGCTGGTTTCCGAAGAACCCCAACCGTAAGTAGCGATGCGCAACCTCCTGCTATGCTTGGTGCTTGGTTTGGCGGCCTGTCAGCCCCGAGCTTCGGTGCAGGAGACAGTTGCACCTACCCCGCCGCGTGAGCGTGTGGCCGAACTGCTCTTCGCGGGTGATGTGATGGTCCACACGCCCCAACTCACGACGGCAAAAATCGGCTCGGGCTACGACTTTAAGCCCTCGTTTGCCTACCTGAAACCCCTCTTCGAGGAGGCCGATCTCGCGGTCGTAAACCTCGAAACAACCCTCGCACAACGCCCGCCCTACGCGGGTTATCCCCTCTTTCGGTCGCCTTATGCCCTTGTCGATGCCCTCTCCGATGCGGGTGTCGATGTGGCCCTGATGGCCAACAACCACGCGATGGATTGCGGCGCCGCAGGCGTGCTCTCTACCCTCTCGGCTTTGGAGAGCTGGCGCATCCGTCCGACGGGTCTCTGGCGCAGCAAGGAGGAGCATCGAGCCGAGCCCTTCCTGCTTGTTACGATCGACAGCATCCGTTTTGCCATAGCCAACTACACCTACGGCACGAATGGCATGCCCGTGCCCGAAGGGATGCATATCAACCGCCTCGATACGGTGCAGATGGCCGCCGATATTGCCCGCATGCAGCTCTCCGAGGCCGACTGCATCATCGTCTGCCTCCATTGGGGTATCGAGTATGACCTTAAGCCCAACCGCGCGCAACGTCGCCTGGCCGACTTCCTGCGCCGAGAGGGTGTGCAGCTCATCATCGGCAGCCACCCCCACGTTGTGCAGCCCTTCGAGGCCGACTCGCTCTCGGCCTGCTTCTACTCGCTCGGCAACCTCGTCTCGAACCAGCGCAAGCGCTACACCGACGGCGGTATCCTGGCGCGCATCCGTGTCACGCAGCGCGGCGATGAGCAGCTCCGCATCGAGGCCGAGGCGATCCCCTGCTGGGTCGATAAGTGGCACGGCTACCGTGTCCTGCCCCTCGCTGCGGCCGATACCCTCACGCGCGATGCAGCCTACAAGATCTTCCGCGAGGATGTGCTGACGACCCTCCAAAAAGGCCTATAAATTTCGCTGATAGTCCTATCAAAACTCTTGATTGAAAATCGTTTGCAAGAGCCGATTTTTGTCGTATCTTTGCCTACGGAAACAGAGATAAGAACAATCGTAACACACTAAAAACAATAAGACTATGGAGAAGAGTTTGAAAGGAACGCGCACGGAGCAGAACCTGCTCAAGGCATTTGCCGGCGAGAGCCAGGCACGCACGCGCTACACGTTTTTTGCATCGGTAGCCAAGAAGGAGGGCTACGAGCAGATTGCCGGTATCTTTATGGAGACCGCCGAGCAGGAGAAGGAGCACGCCAAGCGCTTCTTTAAGTTCCTCGAGGGTGGCGACCTGGAGATCACGGCTACCTACCCCGCAGGTAAGATCGGCACGACGAGCGAGAACCTGCTGGCTGCCGCTACGGGCGAGAACGAGGAGTGGGATGTACTCTACCCCGCCTTTGCCCAGGTGGCCGACGAGGAGGGCTTCCCCGCTGTGGCTGCCGCCTTCCGCAACATCGCCAAGGTCGAGGCCGAGCATGAGCGTCGCTACCTGAAGCTGCTGAGCCGCATCACGGATGGCGACTTCTTCCATCGCGACGGTAAGATTTGGTGGCAGTGCCGCAACTGCGGTTTCATCATCGAGGCTGAGGATGCACCGAAGGCTTGCCCCGCCTGCCTCCACCCGCAGTCCTACTTCGAGCCGATGAAGCAGAACTACTAAAAACAAGGAGCAACCCGAGGGTTGCTCTTTTTGTTTTGAGGGGGGGTAAGGGTGATTAAGGGTAGCCTTTTGTCATTCCGAACGCAAAGCGGAGGAATCTACTTTATTCCCTGCTCTTTGCCAAAAAGGGGAACAAGGTAGCTCCCTCGTCGCTCCGCTCACTCGGGATGACAGTTTTATGTCATAGCGAGGAGTTGTAGGCGACGAGGGATGACGTTTTTATCAACCGTTCTTGCGAGCTCCAATTTTTAATTTGGTTTTTGCTTGTCCCTATCTTTACCTTCGCTTCGCTTGCTGCCGCTACGCGCCGCTCGGTTTAGATAGGATGCGCCTCGGCACTGCCTTCAATCGGGTAAAA
>JAUMXM010000072.1 GCA_030529085.1 Rikenellaceae bacterium
CCTTGGCCTCCCTTGGCCTCCCTTAATCTCCTATAACGACCCATAGCCACCCACAACAACACAAACAGCCTGCCAAGTTCGGCAGGCTGTTGTGCTTTTGTTATCGAAGCGGTCTAATAACCCAGGATTCTGAGCATCGAGCGATAGGACTGCTCCTTGGCGAAGAGGCGCGTATAATACTCGTTGTCGGACTTGTCGCGGTCGATGATGATGTGCTTCGGGGCGGGGATCAGGCAGTGCTGAATACCGCCGAAGCCGCCCAGCGACTCCTGGTAGGCTCCCGTATGGAAGAAGCCGATATACTGCGTGTTGCCCGCCTCGAGCTTCGGCAGGAAGATGGCATTCGTGTGGACCTCGGCGTTGTAGAAGTCCTCCGAGTCGCAGGTCAGACCACCCAGGAAGACGCGCTGATACTCTTTGTCCCAGTTGTTGATCGGGAGCATGATGAAGCGCTGGTTGATGCCCCACGTGTCGGGCAGGGTGGTGATGAACGACGAGTCGATCATGTACCAATTCTCGCGGTCGTTCTGCTGCTTCTGGTTCACAATCGAGTAGAGGGCGGCGCCACTCTCACCCACGGTGAAGGAGCCAAACTCGGTGAAGATGTTCGGTTCGTCGATATCGTTGCGCTGGCAGATGTGTTTGATCTGGGCGATAATCTCCTCGGTGAGGTACTCGTAGTCGTAGTTGAAGTCGAGCGAGTTCTTTACGGGGAAGCCGCCGCCGATGTTCAGGCTGTCCAATTCGGGGCAGATCTGCTTGAGCTCGCAGTAGACATTCATACACTTCGAGAGCTCGTTCCAATAGTAGGCCGTGTCGCGGATACCCGTGTTGATGAAGAAGTGGAGCATCTTGAGCTGGAACTTCTTGTTGTTCTTGATCTTGGCCTTGTAGAAATCGACGATGTCGTTGTAGCGGATACCGAGGCGCGAGGTGTAGAAGTCGAACTTCGGCTCCTCCTCGCAGGCGATGCGGATGCCCACCTTGCACTTCTTGGTGATGGCCGTGTCGAAGAGGTCGATCTCCTCCTTGTTGTCGATGACCGGAATCGTGTTCTCGAAGCCCTCGTTGAGCAGCTCGGCAATACCCTCGACATACTGCGGGCGCTTGAAACCGTTGCAGATGATGAAGCGATCCTTGTCGAGGATGCCGCCGTCGTAGAGCGCCTTGATGATGTGGATGTCGTAGGCCGACGAGGTCTCGAGGTGGATGTCGTTCTTCATCGCCTCCTCCAAAACGAACGAGAAGTGGCTCGACTTGGTGCAGTAGCAGTAGTTGTACGAGCCGCGATAGTCGGCCTTGGCCATGGCTACGTTGAACATTCGCTTCGCGCGGTTGATCTGCTGCGAGATCTTAGGCAGGTAGGTCACCTTGAGCGGCGTGCCGTACTGCTTGATAAGCTCCATCAAAGGGATGTCGTAGAATTGGAGCTCGCCCTCCTGCACCGAGAACTCGTCTTGGGGGAAGTCGAAGGTCTGTTCGATCAGGTCGATGTACTTGTCTTTCATAATCCGTTTTGGCGGGGTTTGGGTTAATTTTTCAATCCAACTCGATTACATTGCATTTTTTCGGCCAAAGTAACTCGGTCGGATTTTCTCAAAATTCGTGATGCAAATTAGGCGAATAAAATCGAGAATTGCAACACCTCGCGCTATTATTTTGAAAATAGGTGTTGCTTTTTTGTTTTTTTGCGCGAAAATGGGTAATTTTGGAGCCTGAAACCAACGAAAAATTTGATTGCCGTGTTGATTCGCATCATTACGCAGTATCTGCATACCAATAAACGCCTTGTAGTGCCCCAGTTGGGCGCTTTCCTGGTGCGCGAGGAGCCTTATGCCATCCTCTTCAGCGAGCTGATTCGCCGCGATGACGGGGTGCTGCAGTCGCTCCTGGTGGCCGAGGGAATGAGCGAGATTGCCGCTCGCGGTGAGATCGACCGCTTCGTCTACGAGGT
>JAUMXM010000060.1:0-3910 GCA_030529085.1 Rikenellaceae bacterium
TGTTGTTATAGTGAATTGAATTGTTTTTTCGATGCGATTGCGAAAGAGCCACAGCATCCCGTAATAGAGCGCCAAGGCTGCCAGGGCCACCACGATAGCGATTCCATCCGAGAGGTGAAGCACCTCGATGGCAACCACCAAGGCCACGATCAAGACCGCCAACGCCCCCACATAAGCCAAGCCGACAGCCTTCATGCCGATGCGCTGCTTGACGCCCACCAGCACCGCGTCGTCGGCCTTGAAGTCGGCCCACGAAGCCGTATAGACCTCGACGATCTTCTCCGCAGCCTCGGCCAAGCCACAAGCCTGCTTTGCAGCACACGAGCCACAAGCGCTGCGCGAGGTGATGCGCACCACCACCTTGCCCTGCTCCGTAGAGACGACCGTACCGCTATGTTGAATCTCCTGTGCCATACATTTTTGAGAGGAAAGAGGAAAGAGGAAAAAGTAAAGAGCGATTTTTTATTAATCTCCGTACTTGTTCGTCAGGGGCATCAGACGCTCGTGACCAAAGGCGCAAGTCGAGAGACGCAGCACCGGCGGGAACTGGTAGCGCTTCTTCTCGTTGCGCATAATCATCGCGTGAATCTTCTCAACCACCTCCGAATCAAAGCCAGCATTGATGATCTCCTCGCGGTGCTGACTCTCCTCGATCATGCGGTAGAGAATGGCATCGACCACCTCGTAAGGAGGCAGGATATCGCTATCCTTCTGGCCGATGTGGAGCTCCGACGAGGGCTCCTTGTTGAGAATATTCTCGGGAATAACGTCGTTGTGGATGCGGTTGATGTAGCGTGCAATGTCATACATCTCGCTCTTGTAGATGTCGCCCGTGGGGCTGAAGGCACCCGCCGTATCGCCGTAGAGGGTGCAGAGGCCGAGGGCATTCTCGCTCTTGTTCGACGAGTTGAGCAACATGTAACCCGTCTTGTTTTGCAGCGCCATCAGCAGCACGGTGCGGATACGCGACTGAATGTTCTCCTCCGTAAAGTCGAACTCCGTACCTCCGATAACAGGCTTCAGCGTCTCGAGCATCGAGTTATAGACCGCCGAGATGGGAATCACGTTGTAGCTGATGCCGAGATTCTCGGCCAGCGCCTTACCATCCTCGACCGACATATCGGGCGAGAAGGGCGAGGGCATCAAGAGGGCGTGTACATTCTCACGACCCAGCGCCTCGACGGCCATGCAGGCCACCACAGCCGAGTCGATACCGCCCGAGAGACCCACGCAGGCTTTCTGGTAGCCGTTCTTGTGGTAGAAATCCTTCAAGCCGAGGCAGGCCGCCTTGTAGACGAGTTGCGTGCGATTGAGCGACTCGGGAATCTCGACCGGAGCATGATCGGCCTGCGTATCGTAGATCTGGAAATCCTCCTCGAAGCTCTTCATGAGAAGCATCAGTTCGCCACGACCGTTGATCACGCCCGACGTACCGTCGTAGACGATCTCGGTCGAGCCGCCCACCTGGTTGATCAGAATCAGATCCTTGCCGGCCACAAAGGCCAGGTTGTGCATCGTCTCCAAACGATAGCGCATCACACCACGGCTGTATTTGCGGGTATTGACCGAGATAATCAGATCGGCCGAGTGGTCAATCTCAGAGATGCGGCGCAGATCATCGCCCACCACCACAGCGCACTTATGACCCTTGATGATGACCGTCTCGTAACCCTTGGCCGAGGTAAGGAAGCCCATCTCGCGGCGAGCCGTGATGTACTGCTTGCCGACATAGTGGGTGATGCGACCCCCCTCCATCACCACAGCGGCACTGATCGTACCCTCGGTGGTGAGCACCGGAGCACCCACAATAGCCGCAATGCCATTCGTGTGGATGGCTATCTCGTCGAGAGCCTCCTCACAGAGCTCGAGGAAGGTGGTTTTGCGCAACAGATCAAAAGCAGGAGTGCCACTGACTGCCTGTTCGGCAAAGAGCACCAAATCTGCGCCTTCGTTTTTTGCGCGGGTTATGGCATCAAGAATCTTGTTTTTATTTCCTTCGATATCGCCTATCGTATAGTTCAACTGGGCCAGTGCAATCTTCATAGGGAGAAGCAGTTTTGTCTATAGGTTGGTTTATAACGTAGCAAAGATAGCATTTTATTTGCAAAAACGGAAATAAATCCCCTTTAATCTTTGATTAAAAGGGCATTTTAGAGGAGCTGCTCCCAAAGACGAAAAAAGCCGCACAACTTTTCGTTGCACGGCTTAACGCTTTCGGCGCAAGGCGACTACTCCTCCACCTCGGGGTCAGCAACCAGAATACGGCCGCAATACTCGCAGATGATAATCTTCTTACCCTGACGAATATCCGACTGGCGCTGGGGCGGAATGTGGTTGAAGCAACCACCACAGGCATCACGCTTTACGGTCACAACAGCCATGCCGTTGCGCACATTCTTGCGAATGCGGTTGTAGGCCACCAGCAGACGCTCGTCGATCTTGGCCTTAGCCTCCTCGGCTGCCACCTCGTAAGCAGCAACCTGGGGTGCCGTCTCAGCCTCGATGCCCTCCAGCTCGTCGCGCTTGAGTTTGAGGTCGGCACCACGCTCCTCGGCAGCGGCCTCGGCCTCCTCCAGCTGGAGCTTCTTACCCTTCATCGCAGCGGCATACTCGCGCAGACGCTTCTCAGCGAGCTCAATCTCAAGCTCCTGATACTCAATCTCCTTCGTGATGGCATCGTACTCGCGATTGTTGCGCACGTTGTTCTGCTGCTCCTTGTAGTTGCCAATCTGGATCTTAGCCGTATCCACCTCGCGCTTGCGCTGCTTGGTCAGGGCGTTGAGCTCCTCGATCTCGGCGTTGATGTTGTCGATGCGGGTCTGCAGGCCGGCCATATCGTCCTCGAGATCCTGCACCTCGAGAGGCAGCTCGCCTTTCACTTTGTTAATCGCATCGATCTTGCTGTCGATTTTCTGCAGCTCATAGAGCGCCATAATCTTCTCCTGCATCGAATAATCCACTTCGGCAGTCTTCTTCTGTGTAGCCATTATCTCGTCGTTTATTTTAGTTTTCTAAACCAGGTAATTGATTGGATTGCTTGAGGCTTCGCTCCTCAAGACCGCAAAGGTACATATTTTTTTTGATAAAATATCAAATAAAATTTCAATTGCGCAGTATTCGCTCTCAAAATGGCCCACATCGGCCACCGTGAGGCCTCGTTCGGGGGCCATAAAGTCGTTGTATTTGAGGTCGGCCGTGATGTAGAGATCGGCCTCGGCACGCTGCGCCAGGGGGATCATCGAGGCTCCGGCTCCCGTGCAGATCGCTACGCGATGCACCTCGGACGAGGCGATGCGGCTGTGGCGAATGGCTCCACACCCCAGGCGCTCCTTCACGAAGCGCAGATAGTCCTCGGTGGACCGCTTTTCGGCCAACTCGCCCACCACGCCGAAGCCGTAGGTCGCCTCGCGATCGGCAGGTTCCAGGAGGGTCGGATTTTGCACCCCGAGCCAGGCGGCCATACGGAAGCTCATCCCCTCGGGGGCGCTGTCGAGATTGGTGTGACAGGCATAGAGGGCAATGCCGTGACGGATCGCCTGCTCGACGCAACGCTCAACCACCGAGGCGGAGTTTAACCGCTTGAGTGGGTGGAAGATAATGGGGTGATGGGTGATGATCAAACCACACCCTTTGGCGACCGCTTCGGCCACCACCTCCTCGGTCACATCGACGGCCAAAAGCACCGCATCGACCTCGTCGTCAGGACGACCGACGATGAGTCCTGCATTGTCGTAGGAGGCTTGCCACCCGAGCGGCGCAACAGCCTCGATCGGGGCAACGATATCTCTGATTTTCATAGGTTCGAGTTTAAGGTTTTTTTACACAACACAGCAAAAAACTCACTACCGACGCTCTTCCGCCCTATCGGGTTTTGATTTTAGGCGAGCAGATTTTGCGCCGACCGAAGTCG
>JAUMXM010000060.1:4010-8267 GCA_030529085.1 Rikenellaceae bacterium
TTTTGATTTTAGGCGAGCAGATTTTGCGCCGACCGAAGTCGTGCAAGATAGGAGCATACTCTGCGTATGTGACTATTTTGCACGGCGAGAAGGTGCAAAATATGCCGCATAAAATCGAAAACTAAAAGAGGGATTGCTCATAAAATGCAAACAACTCCTTATTTTCGGCATCGGCCTTCTTTTTGCGGGTACGGCGAGCTTTGGGCTTACCCTCGGCAGGGGCTGCGGAGTCATCCTGCGGCTCTTCGATGCGAATCACACGCGGGGTCTCACGGGGTGTTTCGATCTCGGGCGCAGGGGCAGCAGTTGCATCGACCGACTCCTCGACAGCGATGTCGCTCTCCTCCAATTTGAGATCCTCGCGCACCTCAACAAGCATGGCGCGGATCTTCTGGAGGCGTTCCATGAGTTGTGCGTTGCGCGAAACGGAGCCCTCCTTGCGCTGCTCCTTGAGGGCCTTTTTGGCGCCCTCGATCTTCATGCCGCGCTCTTTGACCAGGTGGTAGATGAGCTTCAGCTGCTCGACATCCTGGGGCGTATAGAGGCGGTTACCCTTCTTATTGCGCTTGGGGCGCAGGGTCGGAAACTGCTCCTCCCAATAGCGCAGCAACGAGGCTCTCACGTCGAACATCTCGCTCACCTCGCCCATCGTGTAAAAGAGTTTTTCAGCCATAATATTTGGTGTTTTAATCGTTTTTCAAAATTCGTAGCGCATTGGGATAGAGGTTGTTGACTCTGGCGCCAATGCGTTTGGCAAAACCCAACGGAAGCGTCTCGCACGCCACGAGATTCATCCCCTCGCCAAAGCGGTCGGCAGCCACCTCCTGCTTACGGAGGTAGGCCAGGGCCTCGTCGCGATTGAGCTCGGCCACAGGCAGCGCCTCGCGGTTGAGCCCCACAAAGTGGGCCAGTGCTTGCTCGGGTTTGAGTTTGCCTTTAAAAATTTGTCCCATCGCCACCCCCGAGTAGAGGACCGAGAGCTGCTCGGAGAGGCGTTTGACCGCCTCGGCCTGCTCGGCGAACCAGGCGTAGCAGGTATCACCCGCCATGCCGAAGGTCATCCTTTCGGGCTCCTGCAACCACCGCTTCAGCTCGGTCACATCCCCCTTAGCCACAGGGGTAATCACGGCACGTTTAGCCTTCGGCAGACGGCCACCGCCCACCTCGGAGGACTTGCGTGCCACGGCCGCGAAGAAACCCTCGCCGCGCGCCTTGTGGGGCATAAATCGGAAGGTTTGGAAGGCTCCGACACGTCCCGTAACGATTCCCCAAGCGGGGTCAACGACCACTTCGGGGGCCTCCTCCACCTCGTCGGCGTAGGATGCCAGGAAGCGCTCAAGCGACCCTTCATCCTCCTCGCGGTTGAAGGTGCAGGTGCTGTATAGCAGGGTGCCGCCCCCCTTCAGGGCACGCCATCCGTTCTCCAAAATCTCATCTTGACGCGCAGCGCAGAGTCGCACATTCTGCTCACTCCACTCTTCGCGCGCCTGATCATCCTTGCGGAACATACCCTCTCCCGAGCAGGGGGCATCGATCGCCACCACATCGTACCACGACTCCATGCGTGCAGCGGCTGCCGAGTCGCCACAGGTGACGGCCACATTGCCAAGCCCCCACTTGCGGACATTATCGGCCAGCGCCAAGACGCGCTTGCGATCGATCTCATTGGCTACGACCAACCCCGAAGCCCCGACAGCAGTGGCATAGAGGGTCGTCTTACCACCCGGCGCAGCACACATATCGAGTAGGCGCGCCCCCGCAATATCGGCAGGCAACAGACGCTCGACAAACTGCGACGAGGCCTCCTGCACATAGTAGGCACCCCCCTGAAAGGCTGTATCGAGCGTAAAGGAGGGGCGCTCGCTCAGGTAGTGGCCGCGCTCACTCCAGGGCACCGCCTCGGCCAAGGGCAGCGAGCAGGCCGCACCACGCATCGGATGCAGGCGCACCGCCACCGAGGGGGGCGTATCGAGGGCCGCACACAGCGACTCGGCCTCGTCGGCACCCAGCTGCTCGCGCAGGCGAGCCACAAAACGGTCGGGCAAGAGCATCGTCAGGCGGTTTAGAAGAGTCGTTTCTGGACATCGAGGCGCTCGATCTCGGCGCAGATGCGCTCGAAGACCGCCGGGTCGGCCACGAAATCTTCGGTATCCTTCTCGACCACATAGACCGGGCCGTCGTAGAGCTCCGAGATCCAGTGGTTGTACTTCTTATTCAGGCGCTCGAGGTAGGCCGTGTCGATGTTCATCTCGTAGTCGCGGCCACGCTTGTGGATCTGCTTCACGAGGGTCGGAACACTCGCCTTGAGGTAGATCAGCAGGTCGGGCTTCTGCACCAGGTTGCTCACCAGGCGGAAGATCTGCATATAGGTCTCGATGTCGCGCGAGGACATCAGCCCCATCTCGTGGAGGTTGCCGGCAAAGATGTGGGCATCCTCGTAGATGGTGCGGTCCTGGATGATGTGGCAGGTGGTCTGCTCGGCCAGCATCGCCATCGTCTGGTCGATGCGGCTCGCCAGGAAGCGGGTTTGAAGGTTGAACGACCAGCGGAGCATATCCTCGTAGAAATCGCCCAGGTAGGGGTTATCGATATTCTCGAGGTAGGCCTTGGCGCCATAGCGCTCGGTCAGCATCTCGGTCAGCGTGGTTTTTCCACTGCCGATATTTCCGGCAATTGCAATGTACATATAGCGTAAATTTTATTTTTGCATAAATTGATGCAGATCGTCGGCAATGCGACGACTATTCACCAGGCGGGGCACCTTGTTCTTGCGGCGCGCCTGCAACCAACGCAGGAAGAAGCCGCGCTCGACGAGTGTGAGGTGCTGACGCTCGATGGTCGAGCGGCGTTTGGCGTCGTAGTCGGAGTTGACGGCACGCAGGGCCACATCCAGCTCCTCGGCGAAGCGCTCGACCGAGTCGGGCTCGACATCAAACTCCACGATCCACTCGTGCGCGCCCGCGTGCTCGATATCCATATAGAGGGGTGCCACCGAGTACTCGTTGACCACAGCCCCCGTCTTGCGACACGCCTCGACCAGGGCTCGGTCGGCATTCTCGACGATCAGCTCCTCGCCAAAGACGTTGATGAATTGGCGCGTGCGACCCGCGAAGCGGATGTGGTAGGGGTCGGTCGAGGTGAAGGTGACCGTGTCGCCAATCTCGTAGCGCCACAGGCCGTTGTCCGAGGTGATGAGCATGGCGTAGGTCTTGCCCGCCTCGACACCCTCGAGGGGAACAATCTCGTCGCCCGCGCGGAACTCGTAGAAGGTGCCGTAGTCGAGCATGAGCAACATATCGTCGCGCGAAGGGTCATCGGCTACCGCAAAGAAACCCTCCGAGGCGTTGTAGGTCTCCACGTAATGCATATCGGCCGAGGGGATCAGCTCGCGGTAGGCCTTACGATAGGGGGTAAACTCCACGCCGCCATGCATGAAGAGCTCCATCTCGGGCCACACCTCCAAGAGATTCTTTTTACCGGTACGCTCCAACACGCGGCGCATCAACTCCAGATTCCACGAGGGGACACCGGCAAAGGCCGTGATGCGCTGCGAGGCACACTCATCGGCAATGCAATCAATTTTCTGGTCGAAGTTCGGGATCAGAGCCGTTTGCATCTTGGGTGCGCGCATTGAGCTACCCCAGCGAGCCGTCTCATGAAGCAGGATGGCCGAGAGGTCGCCCACCAGGTTGCCCTCCTCGCGTTCACACATGCCGCCCAGGGTCAAAGTACGCCCCTTGAGTAGCTTTGAATGGGGATAGGCATCGAGGTAGAGACCCACCACATCGCGCATACCGAGCGTGTGGTTCCAGAGGATCGAGTGGCGCGTGATGGGGACATATTTGCTGCGGTCGGAGGTGGTACCCGACGAGCGGGCAAAGAAGCCGACACGCCCGGGAGCCGACACCGACTTCTCACCCGTCAGCATCCGCTCGACATAGGGTTTGAAGGCCTCGTAATCGAAGGCGGGCACCGCGCGACTGAAGGCCTCGTAGTTGCGCACCTTGTCCAACGCAAAGTCGCGCCCAAAGGCGGTCTTGCGACCCGCAGAGAGGCGCACGGCGAGCTGTTCGCGCTGCACCTCGTGGGGGTAACGACGGAAGTGCTCGATACGGCGCAAGCGGTAATCGAGCATTCGACGGAAGATATATTCGGTAAAACTCAAAATGTTAAAATTCAAAAAAATGGTTGGAGGAGGGGGAAGAAATTATAGGTCGTTATAGGTCGCTATAGGGTTTCCCTTAGTCGCCCTTAGTC
>JAUMXM010000028.1 GCA_030529085.1 Rikenellaceae bacterium
GAGGCGCATCCTATCTAAACCGAGCGGCGCGGGTCGGAAGACTCCGCGAAGCGAAGGTAAAGATAGTAACCCAAGACCTTGCAAGAAGAAACAAGGGGACTAAAGGTTGCTAAAGGCAACTAAGGGTAGCTAAGGGAAAATCTTAAAAACCCTTATCACCCCTTACCACAAAAAAAGGGGCGTGGAAACCACACCCCTCTATAAAACCTGCGCAGTCGCACTACTTGTTGGCCAGGCGGTAGACATCCTCCATCTCCTTGCGGTAGAGGACCTTGAAGTTACCCTCGGTGTGGGTATCCTGACGGCAGCACTTGTCGGCCATCGTGAGCACCTCTTCCTCCGTAACGGGACGACCGATCAGCTCGGGAATCGAGGTCGGCATGCCGATCGAGCGGTAGAAGGCCTCCATGCGCTCGATACCCTTCAGGGCGGTGCGCTCGGGATCCACAAAGTCGTTCTCAACACCCATCACATTGACCGCAAAGCGGACAAAGCGGCTCAGGCGCTCGCCCTTGACATAGCGCGCCCAGCTACCCCATACAGCGGCCAGACCGGCACCGTGAGCCACATCAAAGAGGGCACTCAACTCGTGCTCGAGGTGGTGCGTAGCCCAATCGCCCAGCGTACCGCAACCCGTCAGGTCGTTGTGGGCCAGCGAGCCTGCCCACATCACCTGGGCACGTGCGCGATAGTTCTCCGGCTCACGCATCGCCACGGGACCCCAATCGAGCACCGTGCGCAGCACCGCCTCGGCGATGTTGTCCGTGAGGGCCATATCATCCTCGAGCGAGAAGTAGCGCTCCATGGTGTGCATCATAATATCGACAATGCCGCAAGCCGTCTGGTAGGCGGGCAGCGTATAGGTGCGCTCGGGGTTCATCACCGCGAAGCAGCAACGGGTCTTGTTGGTCGAGTAACCGCGCTTGTGCCAGCCGTCCTCGTTGGTCACCACACAGCCGTCCGACATCTCGCTACCGGCCGCCGGGATGGTCAGCACGGTGGCCACCTTCAGACACTCGCCGGCCTTGGCCTTACCCAGGAAGAAGTCCCACACATCGCCCTCATAATGAGCACCAAAGGCGATCGCCTTGGCCGAGTCGATCACGCTGCCGCCACCCACGGCCAGCACCATGTCGATCGCCTCGCGGCGGCAAATCTCGATACCTTCGCGCACCTTCGAAACGCGCGGATTGGGGACAACGCCACCCAGCTCAAAAAAGGCTACGCCCGCCTCCTGGAGCTGCTTGCGCACAACACCCAGCAGACCCGAGCGCTCGGCCGACTGTCCGCCGTAGTGCACGAGCACCCTCTTGGCACCATATTTAACGGCCAATGCGCCGATACGCTCCTCCGACTTGGCACCGAAGGCGACCTCGGTCGGGGCATAGTAGGTAAAATCTCTCATAGTCAGTATTTTTCAGGGTTATTTTTTGGTATAGACAACTTTTTTGGTCTCGAAGAACTCCTCCTCGAAGTAGTCCGAGATGTCGAACAACTGCCAGGGCATACCCGTCAGAGCCAGCTCCTCGGCCAGATCACCCCCCTTGAGGTAGAGGATGCCGTTCGGGAGCGATCCCTTCTCACCGCGACGAATCTTGTGCCAGATCCACCCCACAAACTCGGGCATGGCGGTCACGGCACGCGAGACGACATAGTCGAAGTGGCGGTTGATCTCCTCAACACGCCCCCAGCGCGGCTCGATATTCTTCAAACCCAGCCCCTTGGCAACCCCCTCGACCACGGTGATCTTCTTGCGAATCGAGTCGGCAGCCACGAACTTCACCTCCGGGAAGAGGATGGCGAGGGGAATCGACGGGAAGCCGCCGCCGCAGCCCACATCTAGCACCTCGGCACCCGCCTCAAAGCGGCACACCTTAGCGATGGCCAACGAGTGGAGCACATGGCGCAGGTAGAGCTGATCGAAATCCTTGCGCGAGACGACGTTGATCTTCGCATTCCAATCCTCGTAGAGGCCGTAGAGGGCCTCGAACTGCGCCCGCTGCTCGGCGCTCAAGTCGGGGAAATATTTCAGAATAAGTTCCATTGTATCAGATAGTTTCTCCTTGTCGAATCAGCGCGCACATCTTCTCTCGCGCGCGGTGAATCTGCGTCTTGACCGTGCCCATCGGCAGGCCCAACTTCTCGGCTATCTCCTCGTAGCTGTACTCCTCGAAAAAGCGCATCGTGATGAGCTGTCGATAGCGGGGTGTGAGCGACGAGAGGTAGTGCTCGATCTGTGCACGCTGCTGCAGGCGGATGACGCTCTCCTCGGGGGTCGGAGCGGTCGACGCGGGGGCCGAGAAGCGCTCATCGATCGAGAGATCCTCCTGACGACGACGCACAAAGTCGATAAAGGTGTTGCGGGCAATCGTGTAGGCCCACTGACCGAAGGTGTAGATGGGGTTGTATCGGTCGAGGTGCAGATAGACCTTGATGAAGGTCTCCTGCAACAAATCATCGGCATCGCTCTCCGAGCCGGCACGCTGCACCAAGAGTTGGCGTATCGCCTCGCGGTAGCGCGTGAAGAGGTGCTCGAAGGCGGTATGATCCCCCTCCAGGGCCAAGTCGACCAGCTTTTGGTCGTCGGCAACCAGGTAGTCTACTATCTCCATACGCGCTCGTCTTTACGCACCATAAGCAGCGAGCGGAACATCACCCACAGGGGGCTGAAGAGATCGTAGAGAAGGTAGGCGCGCAACATGTGTCGCTCACCCAGACGGCGAGCGATGCGACGCACCTCAAAGAGGACAAACAGATAGCGCAGAAGCCACAACGCTCCTGCAGCGATTTTCAGTTCAAGGGGCAAGAGGATCACCATCGCCAGCAAGACGGCAAAGAAGAGCAGTCGCGAGGCGGGTGCCCAGAAGCGGTGCCAGCGCACCGAAGCGGGATAGAAACGGGCCGAAGCGCCGTAGTAGGTCTCCTCGCTCATCCACCAGCCGAAACCACCCCAAGCCTTCTGCTCGACGGTCGCCTTGGGCGAGAGGATGATGCTCGTATTGGCACGCGTGGCCACGGCGCGCAGGAAGAGGTCATCCTCGCCGATATTCATGCCCAAGTGGTTGAAGCCGTTGACCTTCTTGCCGAAATAGGTACTCTTCGTAAAGCCGAAAGAGTGGATAATACCACGATAGGGGCGTCCGAGGGTGGCACGCGAAAGCCACTCGGCCGACTGCATCATGCGGTCGGTGCGCATCAGAAGGTTTTGCACGCCCTCCTGCTGTTCGAGTGCCGCATAGCCGACAACGACCTGACCGCGGGCAAAGCCCGAAGCCATCAGCTTCACCCAACGGGGCGAACGGACAATCGTATCGCTCGACGAGAAGAGCATGCACTCGTAGTGGGCCGCCTTGATGCCGATATTGAGGGCCATCTTACGCGAAATCGGACGGCGCGGATCGAGCACCAGGCGCGTAACGGTCAGGTGGGGATAGGTCTGGCGCAGGCGCAAGAGCTCCTCGTAGAAATCGCCATTCTGGCCCACGTAGATCAGCACCACCTCAAATTCGCTATACTCCTGTTGCAACATCAGGGGCAGACGCTCCTCGACAAAGCCGTAATCCTCGGAAAACATCGGTACGACGATCGAAACGGCGGGCTCCTCTTCGCGCACCTTTTTGCGGCGGTTGTTCTTGTAACCGACCAGGTTGCCGTAGCGCGCATAGAGGTAGATCTGCACCCCGAAAAGCAGCAGTGCAGCCACTACCAACACCGCCCCCTCGATGCCGAACAGGTATAAAAATTGATCAAAAAGTTGCATATACTGGAAATATCTGCAAAGGTACGAACACTATTCGTATTTCAAAACTCGTTATTCAAAATTATTTTAACTATTTTTGTACCGAAATATTATGAGTCTGAAATTTACCATACAGCATACGGCCCCCGACACCAAGGCGCGGGCCGGTGAACTCGTGACCGATCACGGCACGATTCACACCCCAATTTTCATGCCCGTCGGCACGGCAGCTACCGTCAAGGGGCTCTTCCACCGCGACGTGAAGGAGGAGGCGGGTGCCGAGATCATCTTGGCCAACACCTACCACCTCTACCTCCGCCCCGGCATGGATATCTTGGAGCAGGCCGGCGGCGTGCATCGCTTCTCGTCGTGGGAGGGTCCGATGCTGACCGATAGCGGCGGCTTCCAGGTCTTCTCGTTGGCCGAGTGCCGCAAACTCAAGGAGGAGGGTTGCCACTTCCGCTCCCACATCGACGGCTCGAAGCACCTCTTCACCCCCGAGAGTGTCATCGACACCGAGCGCACGATCGGCGCCGACATTATGATGGCCTTCGACGAGTGCCCCCCGGGCGATGCCCCCTACGACTATGCGGCCCGCTCGCTGGCCCTCACCGAGCGCTGGCTCGACCGCTGCTTCAACCGCTACCACCAAACCGCCCCGAAGTGGGGCCACTACCAGGCTCTCTTCCCCATCGTGCAGGGCTGCGCCTACCCCGAATTGCGCGCCAAGGCTGCCGAGCATGTCCAACAATACGACGCCGACGGCTACGCCATCGGTGGTCTGGCCGTGGGTGAGCCTACGGAGGTGATGTACGCGATGATCGAGGTGGTCAACGCCGTGCTACCCGAGTCGAAGCCCCGCTACCTGATGGGGGTCGGAACCCCCTGGAACATCCTCGAGGCGATCGACCGCGGTGTCGATATGTTCGACTGCGTGATGCCGACCCGCAACGGTCGCAACGGCCAGCTCTTCACGGCCGAGGGCATCATCAACATCCGCAACAAGAAGTGGGAGAACGACTTCTCGCCCATCGACCCCGAAGGCTCGGCCTTTGTCGATCGCGTCTACTCGAAGGCCTACCTCCACCACCTGGCCGTCTGCCAGGAGATGCTCTGCGCCGAGATCGCCTCGCTGCACAACATCGCCTTCTACCTGCGCCTGGTACGCATGGCCCGCGAGCATATCGCCGCCGGCGACTTCCACGCCTGGAAAGAGCAGATGGTCGTAAAACTAACCAAACGTCTGTAAACGCAAGCGACTTATGAAGATACCCTTCCCCGGTTTTAAGATTCTGGACCGTTACATATTGGGAAAGTTCTTGATGACCTTCTTCTTCGCCATCGCGATGATTCTCATCATCGTCGTGCTCTTCGACTATGTGGAGAAGGTGGATGACTTCACGGAGCTCCATGCCCCCCTCTCGGCCATCCTGTTCGACTACTACCTGAACTTCATCCCCTATTTCGCCAACCAGTTCTGTTCGCTCTTCACCTTCATCGCCTGTATCTTCTTCACCTCGAAGTTGGCCTACCAAACCGAGATCGTGGCGATGCTTTCGGGTGGCATGTCGTTCCGCCGCCTGATGTGGCCCTACTTCCTCGGTGCGCTCATCATCGGCTCGCTCTCGCTGACCCTCAACCTCTGGATCATCCCCATCACCCAGCAGGAGATCGTCTCGTTCGAGGCCAAGTACAACAAGCGCCGCCAGAATGTACAATTCGACCGCCACATCTACCGCCAAATCGAGCCGGGCACCTTCGCCTACGTACGTGGCTACCAAAACAACTCGAAGCGCGCCATATTCTTTGCCCTCGAGCAGTACGAAGAGGGGTCGATGACCCGCTCGCTGGAGGCCGCCGACGTAACCTTCGACCCCGAGACGAAACGCTGGTCGGCACAGCGCTACACGACGCGCGAATTCGACTCGCTCGAGAACGAAACCTTCACCCAATACCGCAACCTCGATACGCTGATCGACCTCGAGGAGGCCGAGTTGGGCGTTGTGACGCAGCTCATCAAGACGATGAACATCCACGAGCTGAACGAATTCCTCGACCAGCAACGCGAAAAGGGCTCCGATACGATCAACATCATCCAGGTGGAGCAGCATGCCCGCTTCGCCTACCCGTTGGGCACCTTTATCCTCACGCTCATCGGTGTCTCGCTCTCCTCGCGCAAGGTACGTGGCGGCACGGGACTCCACATCGGTGTCGGCATCGCGCTCTGCTTCTCCTACATCCTCTTCTATCGCTTCTTCGAGGAGTTTGCCAAGAGCGGCTCGCTGCCACCCAGCCTGGCCATCTGGCTACCCAACCTGATCTACCTCGCAATTGCGATCTATCTCTATCAAAAAGCACCGAAGTAAAATTCAACATAAATGGCAAAAAAGAGTCAACCCAAAAGCCTGTGGGCCAAGTTGAAGACCAACAAGCTCGTCTATAACCTGCTGCTCATCGCAGCCGTGATGCTTGCCCTGGCCGTTGCTGCCCACCTCTTGATGCAGGTGGCTACGCGCCACGGCGCCCGTCGTGTCGTGCCCGACTTCTCGGGCATCACCCTCAAGGATGCCGAGCGTCTGGCCAAGAGACACGACCTCGAGCTCCACATCAACGACTCGTTGTTCGTACCCGCCTACGAGGGTGGTATCATCCTCGACCAGCTCCCCGAGGGGGGCGTGGAGGTGAAGCCCGGCCGCACGGTCTACATCACGATAAACTCCTTCCGCCAGAAGATGGTCCCCGTACCCTTCGTGGCAGGTCGCTCGTTGCGTCAGGCGAAGAATATGCTCGAGATCGCCGGCCTGGAGATCGAGGAGCTGGTCTACCGCACCGATATGGCCACAAACTACGTCTTGGAGCAGTACTACGACCGTCAGCCGATCCTCGCCGAGAGCAAGGTGGAGGCCGAGATGGGCTCGGGTATCACCCTCTACGTGGGTGTCGAACCGAGCGAGAACCACACCTTCGTACCGCAGGTAGTGGGCCTCTCGTTGCACGATGCCAAGGGCCGTCTGTGGGAGTCGGGCCTCAACGTAGGCAAGGTGATCTACGAGGAGGGTATCAACCTTCTGAACCAAAAGGAGGCACGCGTCTATGCCCAGAGCAACCCCGCCGAGCAGGCACTCTCGCTGGGTGCAGCCGTTGATTTGATGCTCACGCTCGACATGGAGCGCGTCAAGAAGGTGCGCACCGAGGCCGAGAAGATGGCCCGCGAGGCTGCCGAAGAGCGCATCCGCATCGAGCGCGAAATGGCCGACTCGCTGGCTCGCGTCGAGTTGGAGGGGATGGCCGCCCCTGCCGAGGGAGAGGCTGAGGAAACCGAAGATGATTTTTTTGAGTAATGAGTGAGCTGCAACCCATTCCCGTGAGCGACATAGAGCTCCCCGAGAATCCCGAATTGGAGACCTACGCCGACGAGGAGGGCGAAGAGGGGGGACTCTACGAACACTTCAACGTGACGGCCGACAAGGGCCAGTCGCTGCTGCGCCTCGATAAGTTCCTCAAGGCGCGCATGGAGCGCTCGTCGCGCAACCGCATCCAGGCCGCTATCGACTCGGGCAACGTGCTGGTCAACGGCGCACCCTCGAAGTCGAGCTACAAGGTCAAACCCCTGGACTATATCCAGGTGGTGATGCCCTACCCGCGCCGCGATGTATCGCTCATTCCGCAGGATATTCCGCTCGACATCCCCTACGAGGACGACGACCTGCTGCTGGTCAACAAACCCGCCGGCATGGTGGTCCACCCGGGCGTGGGCAACCACTACGGTACGCTGGTCAATGCCCTGCTCTACCACCTCGGAGGTACCGAGGTGACCGAGAATGCCGAGGATCGCGCCGGTCTGGTCCACCGCATCGACAAGGATACATCGGGTCTGCTGGTTATCGCCAAGAACGAGGAGGCTCACGCACGCCTCGCAAAGCAGTTCTTCGACCACTCGATCTACCGCCGCTATGTGGCCCTCGTGTGGGGCAACTTCGAGGAGGACGAAGGTACGATTGTGGGTAACATCGGCCGCTCACCCCGCGAACGACAGAAGATGTATGTCTTCGAGGATGGCTCGGACGGCAAGCATGCCGTGACCCACTACAAGGTGTTGCGCCGCTACGGCTATGTGACCCTCGTGGAGTGCCGCCTGGAGACGGGTCGCACCCACCAGATTCGTGTCCACATGTCGTGGAAGGGGCACCCCCTCTTCAACGATGCCCGCTACGGTGGCGACCGCATCCTGAAGGGTACGACCTTCGCAAAATACAAGCAGTTTATCGAGAACTGTTTTGATTTGATGCCCCGCCAGGCACTCCACGCCAAGGCGCTCGGCTTCATCCACCCTCGCACGGGCAAGGAGCTACTGCTCGACTCGGAGCTGCCCGAGGATTTCAAGGCGGTGCTCCAGAAGTGGGACACCTACACCTCGGCCGTGGACACCTTCGCCGCATCGGTCGAGACCGAAGAGGTGGATCTTCAAAGTTTGAAATTCTAAATCAGAGCGGGGTGAGAGAAGGGGGACTAAGGGAGCTTAAGGGAGGCTAAAGGTGGCTAAGGGCGACTAAGGGAACCCCACAGAGCTCCACCCGATTTTAGATGTTAGGCGGGCAGATTTGGGGCCGAACGAAGTCGGGCGAGATAGGAGCATACTCCTCGTGTGTGACTATTTCGCACGGCAAGAAGGCACAAAATATGCCGCATACAAATACAAAAGAGAAGAGATGTTTTTGCCAACAACAATAAAAGAGGTACGCGCGCGCGGGTGGGAAGAGCTGGATGTAATCCTCTTCTCGGGCGATGCCTATATCGACCACCCCTCGTTTGGCGCGGCGGTGATTGGGCGCAGGTTGGAGGCGGCGGGCTATCGCGTGGCGATTGTCCCCCAACCCAACTGGCGCGATGACCTGCGCGACTTCAAGAAGCTTGGCACACCGCGTCTCTTCTTTGCCATCACGGGTGGCGCAATGGATTCGATGGTCAATCACTATACGGCCAACCTCCGCCTGCGTCACGACGATGCCTACACCCCCGGCGGGCAAGCGGGATTCCGCCCCGACCGCACGGTGACGGTCTATAGCAACATCCTCAAACGACTCTTTCCCCACACCCCTGTGGTGATTGGCGGCATCGAAGCCTCGCTGCGCCGTCTGACCCACTACGACTACTGGGAGAATCGGCTCATGCCCTCGATCTTAGTCGACTCGAAGGCCGATTTGTTGGTCTACGGCATGGGCGACGAGGTGATCACAGAGGTGGCACGCGCCATGCGCAATGGGTTCAACCATAAGCTCTTGCGCAAAATCGCACAGGTGTCGTTCCTCAGCGATAAGGGCTATGTAGAGCGTCTCGATGCCGCCTCGACGATCCATCTGCACCCCTACGAGGAGTGTCTCGCCTCGAAGGAGGCCTTTGGCGAGAATTTCACCATCATCGAGACCCAGAGCAACCTGCTGAACCCCACTACGACCCTTGTCGAGCAGGTGGGCGACGAGTATGTCGTGGTGACTCCACCCCGCCCGACGATGACCACCGAGGAGCTCGATCGCTCGTTCGATCTCCCCTACGAGCGTGCCCCCCACCCCCGCTACGAGGGGCGCGGAGCGATTCCGGCCTGGGAGATGATCAAACACTCGGTAAACATCCACCGCGGCTGCTTTGGCGGCTGCTCCTTCTGCACCATATCGGCCCACCAGGGTAAGTTCATCCATTCGCGCAGCGAGCAATCGATTCTGCGCGAGGTGAAGCGCATCACCGAGATGGCGGATTTCCGCGGCTACCTCTCGGATGTGGGAGGCCCCTCGGCCAACATGTATCGCATGGGAGGCAAGGATACGACGCTCTGCGCCAAGTGCCGCCGCCCCTCCTGTCTCCACCCGAAGCCCTGCCCCAACCTCGACAACGACCACCGTCCGATCCTCGACCTCTATGCCAAGGTACGCGGCGTGAAGGGGATCAAGAAGGCCTTTATCGGGAGCGGCATCCGCTACGATCTCTTCGATGGGAGCAACTACCTCGACGAGGTGGTCAAGCACCACACCTCGGGGCGTCTGAAGGTGGCTCCCGAGCATACCGAGGATGTTGTCCTGAACCTGATGCGCAAGCCCCCCTTCGCCCTCTTCGAGGAGCTCAACAGCCGCTTCCGCGCCATCTGTCAGCGCGAGGGGTTGCGCTACCAGCTTATCCCCTACTTCATCTCCTCGCACCCCGGATGCACCGAGCGCGAGATGAAGGCCCTCGCCGAGCGCGTGTTGGGCAAGCTCCACTTCACACTCGAGCAGGTGCAGGACCTTACGCCCACGCCGATGACCCTCTCGTCGGTGATGTTCTACACGGGGGTAAACCCCTACACCAAAAAGGAGGTCTTTGTGGCTCGTTCACAGGAGGATAAGAAAAAGCAGAAGAGCTACTTCTTTCAAGAGAAGCAGTCGGCCAAAAAGCCGAAATTCGCGCAACAGAAGCGGCGTCGTTAGGCCGCACGCACCCCAATTTTAGAAATCGAAATGGAGGCTGGCATTGATCGCAAAGTTCTGCGGTTTATGCCCGTCCGGTCGTACGTCTCGGTGCGAGAGTCGCCAAACGAAATCGACGCGCACCAAGCGGAAGATATTCTCGATACCGAAGCCCGCCTCGAAGTAGGGTTTCGATACCGAAGACATTGAGGGCGGGAAGCGCAACGAGGCTTCGGTAGTGGCCAGCGAGCCGTCATTGCGCTCCGAAAGCGTTCCCCAGACACACTTGGCCACAGCCACCTCGCGCAGCTTTAAGCGCTTGAGAAGCGGAATCTTACCCAACAGAGCCCCACCAAAGTGGTGCTCGAAGAAGAGGGCCACCCAGCGATCTGAGGCAAATTCGTAGTAATCCATGCACGAGAAGGCGTAGGGGTCGTAGAAGTAGGTACCGTTGCCCTCGTGGAGCTTCAGGAGCGGATAGGGAACATCGCCCCAAATCTGACCCGCCTGCACCAGGATCTCGGAGTGACCCATCGGGGGCAACTCGGGACGGTAGAAGAGGGTTCCCTCCAGGCGGTAATACTCGGGGCTGTCGGGCAGGAGGTTCTTCAGACCCATCGTGCCGCTCACCGTAAAAATCGGATAGATCGACCCCAACGAACGCTTATCGAAGGCCGAACGGTAGATCTTCTCGTTGATCGAGAAGCGCATACCGAGCGAGAGCGATGCATCGTGCACATATTCGCGGAAAAGGGGCTCCTCGAGCGACGAAACGCCCTCCACCATCGGCACATAGCGGTTGCTGTAGATGCGGCGCAGCTGCCCCCCGACAAAGGTGCTCAAGCCGTGGCGCCACTCGTGTTCGTATTGGAACTCACCGCGATCGACCATCGAAAGGCGCTGATCGCCACGCGAGAAGATCGACGAGAGGATGTTGTTGTCGGTCAGGGCATTGGCTCCGGCACCGAGCTGCATCACATCGTGCGACCCCTTGGCCGTAAGTTTGCGCGTAAGTTGTCCCTTGCCGAGCATCAGCTCTACGCCGCCGCCCCCCTTCCAACGCTCATCCTTCGTACCATAAGCACCATAGGCCGAGAAGCGAACTCGTCGGCTGAAGGCGGCCGTTGTACGACCTCCCAACTGAGGACGAAAGCCCTCCAAATCGTTGAACGAAGCCATCTTGTAGTAGGGACCGATACCGATATACTTCGTGTTGTAGTGGCCCACGACAATCGTGTTGATAATCGTGTAGATATTGCGATAGAGGGGAGCCTGCTGGATCGAGTCGACCATGTGATAGATCCCCTGCTCACGCTCCGAAAGGGCGTAGGGGCGCACCTCGTTCCAATAGCTGTCGTCGTGCACCTCCTCGCTACTCTTCACCACCACGTTGTTGTCCATGCGCACCACCTCGTGGGGCAGCTCGACACCCACCCGCGTATTGCTGTAGGCCACCTCGCGTGTACCGATAAAGGAGGTGAGCTTCGAGGAGTCGCGCATCGAAATGGTAAACTCGGCCTGCACACGATCGCGGGCGCGCATCCAATGGATCGAGTCGACCATCGTGTTGACATTCTCCAAAACCAGGTGCTTGATCCAGTTGATGTTCGATTTGCGCGGCAGACGAGCCGTCACATTCTTCAACGCGTAGCTCTCGGCATCGATGTGCATCTCGCCATCCAACACGGGGGTCGAAAGCCCCTTGGGATGGAAGCGGATCTTGTAGGATTTGCGCCCCTCGATATCGAGGCTGTCGATCAGGAAGTAGTTGTAGAACATACGTCCGCCATCGGCCAGTGGCGAGGCGAAGCGCACGTTGAAGATGTCGATGAAGTTGTCGTAGAAGTTGACATTGCCGGGCATCTGGCCCGTAAATTGGGCGATCGAAAAGGTATCCTCGACACCCGAAACGCGGTTGGCGCGAATCACCTCGCGATCGACCGAGGGCGAGAGCGAATGGTAGTAATCGGCCCTCGTCTCGGAGATCATTGCCGGCAGGTAGCGGCGACCGGTCAGGGCCGAGGTATCGACATACTCGAAGATAAAGCCGAAATTGCGCTGCATACGCTTGTTGCGGAAGGCCTCCTTGATGTTCGTAAGGCCCAACTCCATCTTCGTATAGGTCTCGGTCGAGTAGCTCTCGTAGTGGTCGGGATTGTTGCGCTTCTTGCGGGCTATGACGGCATCGAGGATCGGGAAGGCGGGGTTCTCACCCGGGGTGACCACCACCTGATCGATCGCAAAGTCGTTGGCCTTCATCTGAAAATTCAGCTCCGTAAAGGCGGCACGCTTCACCACGCGCTCCTCGGTCTGGTAGCCGAGCATCAAGACCTGCAACGTATCGACCGCCTCACGTGTCTCGAGCGAATAGCTGCCCTCCTCGTCGGTAAACATGCCGACCATCGTCCCCTTGAAAACCACGCTGGCGTAGGCCAACGGATTCCCCTCCACGTCGGTCACTCGACCGCGCACACGCGTAGATTGCGCCATGGCCGAGAGGCCGACACAAAGCAACAACAGGAGGATATAGGCTCTTTTTCTCATCGCGCAGCGCCCGTTTAAGATAGGGCAACTTTCACACAAAGTTCATGAAAAAAAATCAGAGAAACAACAAATGCCCAAAATTGAACAACAAAAGACCAGGAATGACAAATTGGAAAGGGGGCTAAAGACCCCGACACAGCTTCGGTACAGAAATTGCAAAACTGCGTAGCGGTAAAAACCTATTCAAAACTTGCAACTATGGGAACAACGAACTCCTCCCCACAACGGGGCTTTAAACTCAGCGTGATGACGCTGGCCATTATGAACGTGACGGCCGTGGTGAGTCTGCGCGGCTTGGCTGCCGAGGCCGAATATGGCCTCTCGTCGGCCTTCTACTACCTCTTTGCCGCCGTCGTATTCCTCATCCCGACCGCTCTGGTGGCTGCCGAGCTGGCGGCGATGTTCTCCGACAAGCAGGGAGGCGTCTTTCGCTGGGTAGGCGAAGCCTTCGGGGCACGAGCCGGCTTTCTGGCCATCTTCATCCAGTGGATTCAATCCACCATCTGGTACCCCACAGTGCTCACCTTCGGAGCTGTGTCGATCGCCTTCATCGGCATCAACCAACAGCAGGATATGGCCCTCGCCTCGAACAAGCTCTTCACCCTCTGTGTCGTGCTGGCCATCTACTGGGTGGCCACCTTCGTAGCCCTCAAGGGGCTTTCGTGGGTCGGCAAGATCTCGAAATGGGGCGGCATGATTGGCACCATCATCCCCGCCGCGCTGCTCATCGTGCTGGGTATCATCTACCTCGCAACGGGGGGCAAAAACCAGATGGATATGCACCAGAGTTTCTTCCCCAACCTCGAGCACTTCGACAACCTGGTCCTCGCAAGCTCGATTTTCCTCTTCTATGCCGGTATGGAGATGATGGGTATCCACGTGATGGAGGTCGAAAACCCCGCGCGCAACTACCCCAAGGCGATTCTGATCGGCGCGCTGATCACCGTCTCGATCTTCGTCTTGGGCACCTTTGCTCTGGGGCTCATCATCCCCCAAAACGAGATTAATCTGACCCAATCGCTCCTGATCGGCTTCGACCGCTACTTCGACTATGTCCACCTCTCGTGGGCAAAACCCGTGATCGCCGTCTGCCTGATGCTGGGTGTATTGGCCGGTGTGCTGACCTGGGTGGCAGGCCCCTCGCGCGGTATCTTTGCCGTCGGGAAGGCGGGCTACCTGCCCCCCTTCTTTCAGAAGGCCAACAAGGCCGGCGTGCAACGCAATATCCTGCTGGTGCAGGGGTGCCTGGTAACCTTCCTGGCGCTGCTCTTCGTGGTGATGCCCTCGGTGCAATCCTTCTACCAGATTCTCTCGCAGCTCACCGTGCTGCTCTACCTGATCATGTATATGTTGATGTTTGCCGCCGCCATCATCTTGCGCTACACGATGCGCTCGGCGAAGCGCCCCTTCCGCCTCGGGCACGGAAACGGGTGGATGTGGCTTCTGGCTTTGGTCGGCTTTGCGGGGTCGCTCCTGGCCTTCATTTTGAGTTTCGTGCCGCCGGCACAGATTGCCACCGGCTCGAAGACGGTGTGGTATTCGGTGCTCATCATCGGCTGCGTGGTTATGGTGATGACCCCCTTTGTGATCTACGCCCACCGCAAACCCTCGTGGCGCAACAAAGAGGCCGCGGCCGATTTTGCCCCCTTCCATTGGGAGAAGTAGGAGTTTTCGACTACCACAATCGCAAAAAAGAGGAGTTGCCGTATGGCAACTCCTCTTTAAATAAGGGCTCAGACGATTACTGGAGGAAACCATCCAGACCCGACTTAGCCGTCGTACCGTAACCGTTGTCACCGTACTCCTCGGCGTTGTCGATCTGCTGCAGGAAGGTCTGCGACATGGGACGCCATACGCAGTAATCCTGGAAGGCAGCAGCAGCGCGCTTGTTGTACTTCGAAAGACGATCCTTCAAAGCACCGTTACGCTGCAGCACAGCCCAACGCTGGAACTCACCGCAAAGCTCACGAGCATACTCATCGAGTACAACCTCCTTGTCGGCCGTCGTCAGCTTCCAAGTCGACTCCGAAACACCGGCGCGGGCAGCACGCTTACGCAGTACGTTGAGGTACTGAGCAGCCGTAGCACCATCGCCCAAAGCTACGTTAGCCTCGGCAGCAATCAGGTAGATCTCAGCCATACGCTGGATGATGATATCACCATTCTTCACCTGCAAGTTACTGCCATAGAATACGCCGTCGTAGCCCCACTGGTATTTGTTCATAGCGGGATGCATCTGCCATATGTTACTGGTCTTATCCTTCAATGCCGTCATTGCGTCGGCATTTTCTACCCACGAGCCATCGGACGTGATCATATCGTCGATGTTCACGATCGGGAACTGATACTGAGCCTTCTCACTATCCGACATCTTCTTCTTCGAGAGATAGAGGAAGAGACGATTCTCGGTCGGCGTAATGGTCGTCGGGTCGATTACATAGGGCTTCTTCACCTCTACAAGGTCCTCATACAGACCATTCGTGTTACCAAACGGCCACACACGTACCGTGTACTGGTTACCGGCGTTGGGATAGGCCTTCACCGGATTATCACCTGCATTGTAGAGCGGGTAGATCTTCTTGCCAACGTGCTGCGGATCAACGTCGTACTTGGCGCAAAGCTCTGCTGTCAGCTCGAAGGTGGCCCCCTCGTAGGTCGGATGCGACCAACCGAGGAACGAACCACGACCAAAGGCGGTCTGGAACGAGTTCTCCCAACGCTTGTCCCACGACATATCGAATGCGTCGATTAGGTACTTCGTCGGAACCATAATACCGCTGTTCAGACGACCGTAGGCGTGCGAACCGGCAGTACCGTTCTTGTTATCCTTGATACCGCTCAAGTCGTTGATGTTGTTCAGACCCGGGTAGGTGAAACCAAAGATCTTGTTGTTACCCGGCTGTGCGTACCAGTAGAAGTTCGAATCGCCATTGTCGATCACGCCACCGGCAACGAAGAGCATCTCCTTGTTGTTACGGTTGTTGGCATCAGCCCACATATCGTCAATGTCGTTGTACATCTTCGACGTGCCGTAGTCGGCAATCATCGCCTCGGCAACCTCCTTGGCGCGCTCGTAGTAGCTCTTGCCATTCTCCGTGAGGCCTTGACCGGCACCCTGAATGTAGGCGCGAGCCAGCATACCGCGAGCCGCAGCCTTGCTCGGACGCTGACGGTTGTTCTCAAACGGCGTCTCACCCAATACATTGATGGCCTCGTTCAGGTCGCTGATGATCAGCGAGTAGATCTCCGACAGCGAATTACGCTTCGGTGCCAATATGGGGCTCTCCGACGGCTCGCTCGTAACGAGCGTGATAGGGCCATAGTAGGTCGTCAGCAGCAGGTGGTAGTAGGCGCGCAGGAAGTGAGCCTCGGCCTTCAGTACCTTGACATACTCGGGATTCTCGGCAACAGCATCAGCACGATTGATAATAGCGTTGCAAAGACCCAATGCGCTGTACATCTGCGTAAAGGCCTTGTCCCAGCCCTTGCCTGCCGACGGAACGAGCGACTCGTAGTAGAACATCTCCTTGGTGTGGGTCTTGTTGTTGGCCGTCACCCACAAGTCGGTACCACCCTCGGCCATTGCGATGAAGTCCGTAACGGTGTAGAGCTGGCCATAGATCGGTGCATAGCATTGGGCCTGCATACCGTAGTAGCCATCGTAGGTGGCGAGGATCTCGTCACCGGTGATCTCCTTCGGGTTGTACTCGTCCAACTCGCAAGAGGTGAATGCCAGACCCGCGCAGGCGATCAAAGCAAATAATATCTTTTTCATAATCTGTTTCTATGTTTTGGTTTGTGATATTAGAACGAGAAGTTCACACCGAATACCAGCTGCTTGGTGAGCGGGAAGTTGAGGTTTCCGTTCAACTCGGGATCGTAATCCTTCAGGATGTCGCTCTTAGCAACAACCAGCGGGTTGGTGATCGTACCGTAAACGCGCAGGTTCTGGATACCGATCTTCTTGCAAACTTTCGAAGGCAGCGTGTAACCCAACGTGATGTTCTTGATCTTGAAGAACGAACCATCTACATAGGCCAAGCTCGAGAAACCGGTGTAATCGGCCAGCTTGTTCGAGATGTTGGCGTCGAGGGCGGGGAAGTCGTTCGACGGATTCTCGGGCGACCATACGTTGAAGTGAGCCGGATAGTTGTTCTCACCCGTCGGATCGTAGTCTGTAGCAAGGTTGTACTTGAACATCGAGCCCCAACGCAGATACATGTAGATCGAGAGGTCGAAGTTCTTATAGGTGAAGGTGTTGTTGATACCCATCGTCCAATCGGGCGAGTTGTGACCCAGGATCTGAGCATCAGCACCCGAGATTGCATAGGTATTGGTTGCATCGTAGCGGTGCTCAACACCATCGGCGTCTACCTTCGTGTAGTATACCGAGCTGCCCTCAGCGTGGCGAACCATACCGGGAACATCCACCTTGATGTGGCCGGGCTTCTGACCAAAGATAGCAGCCTCAGCAGCCTCGTCGGTCTGCCAGATACCTACCTTCTTCAGCTCACGATACGAGTTTACAGCCTCACCGATTGCGAGTGCGTAGTCACCGTTGATAACCACGTCGTTCTCCGTGCCTGCCAACTTCGTGATCTCCTCCTTGTTGTAGGCGAAGGTGAAGGTCGAATTCCAGGTGAAGTCCTTCTTCACGATATTGCGCGTGTTCAGGAGGATCTCAATACCCTTGTTTTTCGTCTCTGCAATGTTTACGTTGGTATTGAAGGGCTTGTTGTAAGCATAACCGCCGTTGATGATCGGCAGGTTCTTCTGCCAGATGACACCCTCGGTCTTCGTGTTGTAGTAGTCCATCGTCAGGTCGATGCGGCCGCGGAAGAACGAAGCATCAATACCGATGTTCCAGCTCTTCGAACGCTCCCAACCCAGCGACTTGTTGGCAATCGTCTGCGTGAAGTTGTAGGTGGGCTGAATCAGCTGATCACCAATCGTGATCATCGTCTGCTCGAGCGACGAAACCGAGCTGTAGGGATCGATCGAGGCGGTACCCGTCTCACCATAACCTACGCGGAGCTTCAGGTTGTCCATCCAATCGCGCGTACCCTCCATGAAGCTCTCATCCGAAATACGCCATGCAGCCGATACTGCGGGGAAGGTATCCCAGCGGTAATCGTCGGCCAGACGCGAGCTACCATCGTGACGTACCGAAGCCGAGAAGAGGTAGCGACCCTTGTACGAGTAGTTCAGACGACCAATGTAAGCCATGCCCTTCGACATCGAATACGAGGTCGAGTTCTGCATCGTTACGGCGTTGGCCAGATCATACCACAGCGTTTTGTTGTTCTTGATACCCGTGCCGGTCATCGAAGCGTTATCCGACTGGTTGTGGTTGTACGAGGTAACACCCGTAACGGTGAAGTCGTGGTCGTCGGCGATCGTGAAGTTGTAGGTCACGATATTCTCCCACTTGTAGCTGTAGCTCTCGTTCTTGTTCACCGTAGCCGAGGTGTCGGTCTCCCAGTTACCACCGGCGCGTACATACTGGAACGAGCCCTGACCTACAAACGAATTCGAACGCGAGTAACCAAGCGAACCATTCAGGCGGCTCTCGATGGTCAGACCCTTCAGCGGCGTGATGCGGATGTAGGGATTCACATACAGACGCGTGTTCTGGCCATGGTTGCGATAGTTGTTCTGGTCGGTGTTCAGCAACAGGTTGTACTCACCGCCCGGCAATACGGGGTTCAACTCGCCGTTCTCGTTGTAGAGTTCGCCAAACGGAATGGCCGTCAGACCATCGTCCAACTTTGCCCATGCGCTGTCGCGATAGGTGAACGAACCCTGCATATTGACACCGGCAGCCAACCACTTGTTTACCTGGTGGTCAACACGGATGTTGGTCGAGTAAACCTTGTTCTCATCGTTGGCATACTGACCCTTCTCGTCCGAGAAGTTGAACGACATGTAGGCCTTCGTCTTGTCGTTACCACCCGAAACCGACAACGAGTAGTTCTGCGTCATACCCGTATCCATAATAGCATCAACCCAGTTGATGTTCTGGCCTGCTTTGTAAGCGGCGTAGAGCGTCGGATCGGTGAAGAGAGCCTCGTCGTTTACATAGATACCGGCATTGCGAGCTGCCTGACGGCGATTCTCCATGTAGGCCTCGCCCTGGAGTACCTCGGGCATGGTCGACCAACCGTTTACACCGACATAAGCGTTGAAGTTTACGTTTACCTTACCGGCCTGACCCTGCTTCGTGGTGATCAGGATCACACCGTTGGCACCGCTCGAACCGTAGATAGCCGTCGACGAAGCATCCTTCAAAACCTCGATCGACTCGATGTCGTTCGGGTTGAGCGTCGAGTAGTCACCCGGCATACCGTCGATGATGAAGGTCGGCGTACCGCTTGCCGTAAACGAACGGTTACCACGCAGCTGCATGTTCACGCCCGAACCGGCCTGACCGCTCGACTTCGTGATATCAAGACCGGCTACACGACCCTGCAGAGCCTCCATCGGGTTCGAGGTCGGAGTCATCGTGATGGTCTCCGACTTCACCGATGCAACAGCACCCGTCAAGTCACGCTTCTTCACCGTACCATAACCGATTACGACAACCTCGTCAAGAGCGGCCGCATCCTCGGTCAAGGTTACATTGATGGTGGTCTGACTGCCCACCTTGATTGCCTGGTCTTTGAAGCCCAGGAACGAGAAAACGAGCGTAGCATCGCCGGGAGCTGCAATTGCATACTCACCATCGATACCGGTCGTCGTACCAACCGTCGTTCCCTCCACGATCACACTGGCGCCGATTACGGGCTCACCGGTTGCATCCGTCACCGTACCGGTAACTCGCTGTTGGGCCAACGCGAAAGAGGTGATTGACAAGAAAGCCAACACGAGTGTCAACTTTCGTGCAAACGCCTCAACATGAGTGGTAATGTTTTTCATGCTTTTGTTGTTTTTAAAAGTTAATAAAATTGGGTTTAAATAATTAGTATTCCAAAGAAGATAAGGAAGAGTGGCTGTGCATTGCACATCAGTCACTCTTCCTATTCGGATCAGTTATTATTCAGCCAACGGGTCGAAAGTACCCCACGAACCATCGGTCTTGTCCCAACCGATCGTCTGCTCGAACTTCTCGAGCGACTCCGGCTTGCGGAAACCGATGAAATAGTAGTGCGGACGCCACGTAACGGCATAATCAACACCGGTCGTCTCGTTGTAACCATCGCCCGAGTACACCTTGCAGGCCAGGTACTGACCGTACCAGCTCTTCAGAGCGTCGAACTGGGCTGCGAGCTCATCACCCTCCTTGCGGTAGTCGATAGCTGCGGGACGAGCAATGCCGGCTACGTTGGTCAGCGGGTCACCAGCCACCAAGTCCTCACCGATACCCGGGCCCATGCCGGCATCATAGGTGATGTGGAACTCGTAGTGGTCACGACGCTTGCCATTCAGCGGATCGATGCCCAGCCAGGTGCAGGTATTACCGCTCCAACCGCTTACCTCCCACGACTTGGGGGCGCCCGTAGGCAGCGTAGCACCACCGTCGAAGAGCATCCAACGACGCATATCCTCGAAACGCTTACCCTCGAAAGCCAACTCGATCATACGCTCGTAGAGTACGGCGGCCATCGTCTGGCCCTGGCTCATGCCACTTGCAATACCGCAATCGCCCGTATAACCTACACGCTCACGAATCTGGCGCAGCAGACCAACAGCAACATCGAGCTTGTTAGCACCGGCAGCAGCCTCGGCGAGGTTGAGCAACACCTCCGTGTAGCGCAACTCGAGGTAGGGAGCAGCCGAACGGCCAAAGGTGCCCTGATATACATAGTTTGCCGACGATACATCGTTGTCGCACGTACGCTTACGTACATAGAAGCCCTTAGCCGAACCATTCAGACCATCGGGACCGTGGCTCGACGAGGAACGATACTCATCGATCTTCGAAGCGTCGTCCTTCAGGTACCAAACGTAGCTCCAGCACTCGTAGTCGCTGCCAACCCAATAGTTCGCGTTGTACGACGAAGGATCGCCGCTCATCGCCCAACGAACGCCCGGGAAGGCAAAGGTGCGATAGAAACGCGGGTCACGGTTCATCCAAGGACAAGCCTCGTCGTACTCGATCTCCGACACACCCAGCGAGGTGTAGTTCGATGCAGCCGAAGGAACCTTACCATCCTTCATCGGGAAGAGGTCGATGATCATCTGCGAAGGCTGCTGACCGCCACCACCACCACTGTTCTTCGGACGAATCTTCTGCTCCCAATCGTGGTTCAAAACGATCTTCTCATCGGGGCTGTCGTTCGTCACACCGTCATAGGTGTTGAAGTTCTGCACAATAATAGCCTCGGGGTTGCGGTCCGTGCGGGCGAAAATATCGGCCCAGCCGGCTGCATTTGCAGCGCTGCCATCTACCAAACCGTGACCACCGGCCTGAATCTTGGGCAGCGACTCATTGATAAACGTATAAGCAGCCTCCCAACGAGCCACGTCATTCTGACGGTTGAACATCGGGCTTGCCCAGAGAACCATCAGACGACCCTTGAGCGCCAAAGCCGAAGCCGTGGTAACACGACCCCAATCCGAGTTGTCGCTCCAACCGCCCTGGGCCGTAGCGGCCTCGAGCAGCTTAGCCGAGAGATCCAACTCATCGAAGATGAACTGGAAGCACTCCGCAGCCGACGAGCGGGGCGTACCGGGACCCTCGATCGGGTCGAGCACCTCGGTTACGATAGGCACACCACCATGCCACTTTACGAGCTGGTAGTAGGCCCATGCACGCCAGAAGTGAACCTGACCAAGCAGCTGATCCTTCTCCTCTTGCGAGAGCAAACCATTGCTGATACCACGAATCATATCGTTGAAATTACGAATACGACCATAGGGGCTCTGCGTAACATTACCACCTGCACCCTGGAAGTAGTCGTAGGGCATCTTCTTACCCTCGTAGTTCACATTATTCATGTTATATTCGGGATTCACCCAATCGCATAAGCCTACATACTCCTCGGTAGACTGCGAAAGATAATCCGAAGCACCAAAGGTCATACCGCGGCTCTGAATAGCCTGATTATCATACGAGCGGGCACCCAACAACGACCACGAATAGCAGTCGTTAACACGACCCTCGGCACCCTCGTAATCATCATAAATCACCGAGCTGACACGATCCAAATCGCGCTTCTCCTCCAGAAAAGCATCGCTACATGCGCCCAAGCCCAGCGAAGCTACAACGAGGCCCATGGCAAGCGATTTCATATTAATTATCTTTTTCATTATCTTATCGACTATTAGAATGATACATTGATACCGATCGTCCAGTTACGCAGGTTCGGGTAGTTACCATACGAACCGGCCAGCGTACTCATGAAGTTATCGGGATAAGGATTGTAGAAATCGAGCAGGTTGGTACCGGTCACATTGACACGTACCGACGAAATACCGATCGGCTGCAGCCACTTCTTGGGCAGCGAGTAGGCCAACGTCAGACGACGCAGTGCCACGCGCGTACCGCTGATGCGCCAGAACGTCGATTGACGGGCATTCACACTCGAGAACTCGGGATTCGGCATGCTGCCGTTTCTATTCTCGGCTACAAGCAGTTCGCCGTTCACATCGTAGATATCCTGATAGGTGAAGATATCATCCGGATTCCAGAACGAAGGCATGCTGTAAACCTCGATATTCTTGCTCTGCAGGGCTGCGCTGGGTACGAACGAGTAGCCACCCCACGAAGCCGAGATCTGAGCATTCAGCGAGAGACCCTTCCACTCAGCACCCAGGTTGGCCGTCAGGCCGTAGGGGTTCGAACGGTTCGAAAGACGAACCTGGTCGTACTCATCGCTCACCTTACCGTCGGGACCTGCGTAGGTCATCGTAGCCTCATCGAAGGCCTCGCCGCGTACATCCTTGTAGATAAGCATACCGGGACGAATGTCCTCCACGGCCATGCCCATGTACGAGGTGATGTTGTACTTGCTTACATACTCGTTGATATCCTGATACGAGCGGAACATGCCGATGCACTGCATACCCCACGTACCAACATCGGTACGGCCACCCTCTTTCATGCTCTTGTAATACTTATCGGCCGAAGTCTCAAAGTCAGCTACAAGCACCTTGTTGTCGCCGTAACCGGTCTGAATACCGATCTTATACTTGAAGTCCTTACCAATGCGGTCGTTCCAGTTGGCCGAGAACTCGAGACCCCACGAGTTCATCTCACCCAGGTTCACGGCAGCCGACTCGGTACCTACCGTGTGGGGAACCTCCTGCGAAAGGATCATCAACATCTCGCGGTTCCACTCCTTGTAACCCTCGATCACAAAGCCCAGACGGTTGTTCAAGAGGTTGAAGTCCAAACCGATATTCATCTTATACGACTTATCCCAGTGTACGTCGCGGTTCATGGCGGCCATTTGCTTCGACCACGACAGGTGGCTGCTCGTCTGGTTGGTCGTACCCACACCGAATACCGGACCATCCTCGGTACCCGTAGCCGAGTAGGACTGCATCCACTGCCAAGCGGCACAGTTATCACGACCCGTCAAACCGAACGATGCGCGCAATTTGAGGAAGTCTACCCACATCACATTGTCGGCAAACCAACCCTCCTTCGAGATTACCCAACCGGCCGAAACCGAGGGGAAGTAACCCCAGTAATTCTCGGGAGCAAACTTCGTCGACGAATCGATACGCACCAAGGCCTCCAGGAGGTACTTATCGTCGTATGAGTAGTTGATACGACCCAGGTACGAGAGCGAACCCGACTCCGAACCCTTGAACTCGGCAGCCTGCGTACCGGTTGCAGTCGTCGACGAACCGGTCGTGAACGAATAGGGATCACCTACCGAAGCACGCGACCACTCAGCCTCAGCCTCCGACTTCTCGATGTTGAACATCGCACCAACAGTGTGACGACCGAACGTGCGGTTGTAGTTCACCTGGAAGTTGAGCTGGTAGTTGTCGGCGCGGCTCATGTCGCGCAGCAGCGAAGCGCTACCATTACCACCATTCGAGTTGGCAAGGTCGAGCTTGTTGAAGTTCTCGAGCGCCATCAGGCGGTCGTAATCCTCCTGCGAGGTCGAAGCCGTCGGCGTGTAGAGGTGCTGACCCGTACCAAAGCGTTCCACCATCTCGTAGATCGCAAAGCGCGAGGTTGCCTGGTTGGTCTTGCTCGTCGAGATCGACTTACCATAGCTCATGCGAGCCTGCAAGCCCTGCAACGGAGCCCACATCTCACCGAAATCAACCGACAAGTTACCCTGGATGCTCATGTTCGAGGTCATCGTGTTGGTCTTATCGCCCTGCTCCTGGAGCAGACCATAGCTGTAGAGCTGGTCGTTGTCCTTCTTCTCGTTCGAAACACCATACGTAGCGATCGGCATGCCGTTTACCGTCTCGGGGATGTAACGCGGATGCATCAAAAGCTTGTTGTAGTCGTTCATAGCGCTCGAGCCGGCCACCTTGATGTTCGGCTTCTGCTGCTTACCATAGTCACCCGTGATCGAAAGACCGGCCTTCAACCACTTATTTACACGTACATCGACACCTGCGCGGTAGTTCCAGCGCTCGTCCATGTAGTTACCCAGGTTACCATCCTGGTTGAAGTACGAAATACCGGCGAAGTAGTTGGCCTTCTCCGTAGCACCCGTGATGTTGAGCGAGTGCTTCTGCTTTACAGCCGTCTCCCAGTACTCGTCCAGCAGGTTGTAGTTCAGCTTCTTCATAGCTGCCAACTCGTCGAGCTGGAAGAGGTCGGTCGTGTTGTTCATGTTGGTCGAGATCGACTGATCGTCGGCCGTGCGCATGATGTTGTAGAGACGACCATAGTCATAGGCGTTCAGCATCTTGGGAGCCGACTGATCGGCGATACCCACCGAACCGCTATACGAAATCTGCGGAGCACCCTGCTTACCCTTCTTCGTGGTAACGAGGATAACACCGTTAGCTGCACGTGCACCATAGATGGCGGCCGAGGCGTCTTTCAGCACCGAAATCGACTCGATCATCGTGGGATCGAGGTTCGAGAATACCTCAGCACCGTAGTTCTGGGTCTCGTTACCTACAACGATGTCGTTCGGATAGGCATAACCGTCGATCACATAGAGGGGCTCCTGCGAGAATACCTGCGTACCCGACTGGCCCGAAGTGGTCAGCGCACCCAGCGACGAAGCGTCACGCACGTAGATCGTCGAACGCTCACCGGGCTGTGCATTACCACCCGACACCGACACACCGGGCATAAGGCCCTGGAGCGTTGCACCGAGGTCGCCGGCAACGATATCCTGAATATCATCCACATCGACCGTAGCCACCGAACCGGTCAGGGTCGCCTTCTTCTGCGTACCATAACCCACAACGACTACCTCCTCGATGTTCTGATGGTCCTCCTTCATGACCACCTTCGGGTTGTTCAGATTGCGCACATCCTGCGAGATGTAACCCAGATAGGAGATCGTCAATGTGCTACCTGCGGGAGCTACCAAGTGGAACTTACCGTCGATACCGGTTGTTGTTCCCTGCACCGAACCCTTCACGATAACCGTAGCACCGATAATGGGTTGTCCGGCCTCATCTACGACGGTACCCGATACCGTCTGCTGTGCCATGGCCGACAGCGTCATGAAAATCGCTGCCAGGCTCAGACAAATATTATATATGAAATTTTTCATCTCTTCCTATATTTTAATATATGTATGAGAATTACAACCAGCGCGGGTCACCGACAGTCGATGAAAGCGCACCCGAAGCCTTGAAGTTTACACCACCGTTTTCGGCATTGAGATCGATCACCGGCAGATCTGCTGCATTGGCATTGGGCGTCGTGCCCTCCTCCAACTTGGCAAAGAATGCATCACCCGTGTCGGGCTTGCGGCTACCCGTGTCGTTCGACTGAGGAGAAGTCTCCACATACCAAATCACATTGTCCTTACAGTGGGTCGTTGCGTTGTTCTGCAGATACTGATAGAGACGATAACAATCGAAGAAGTTGTTGTTCGTCATCGTAAAGTAGGCATTCGCACGCGTCGGCATGTTATTGGCAAAGTCCTTACCCGTCATCATCTTGGCAAAGGTGTTGTTATTCCAAACATGGTTCACATTACTCTGCACCGACGAGTTCGAACCAAAGGCCTTCTGCGAGTTCGAACCATTCGAGAAACGAATAACGTAACCCGACTTGTTCGTAGAAACGTTCCAAATCGTATTGTTCTCAACGGTCATGTCGCGCAATACGATACCACCGTTGTCAAAATCGAGGAAGCTTGTACCCGTTCCGTTTTTGCACTGAATCAGGCAGTTCAAGATGCGGAAATCCTTCACTGCATACTTTTGCTTGCTATCGTAGAGCAACGCCTTCGGCAAGTTCTTAATCCATACATTCTCGACAATGATGGGCTTAAGCACCAGGTAGTTACCCGAGTTACCACCCGTATAACCAAGCACCTTGTTTTCGATCGAGGGATCGGGTGTAGGCGACATTGCGATCAGACCCTCCGAAGTTTGGGCCGTGCAATCGAACTTAATATTAAGCACCTTCAAACCGGCCTGCGTCTGGAAACAACCACCCTCACTTACCGTTATAATGGCAGGATTCGAAGCATCGGCCGTGCGAACCATCACCTTATCGAGGTTGAAATCGATAGGATTATTGAGCGTGTACTGACCACCGGCCTCGAGCTGATAAACCAAACCGAAGATCTCCTTCTCGGGAGCGATGTAGTTGGCAGTAATCCACTCGGCAATGTCCGAACCGTTGGGAATCTCCTGCAGCGTACCATAGGTACTGAAGACATACTCACCGGCAGCCGACTCCGTGTTGTTGTAACGGTCGTTGCCCATCGATTTCACCGTAATGTTGTAGTTGGTATCCTCAATCATGGCAAAGGCAATAGTCTGACCATCGACCTGCTCATCCACAATGGGCGTATCGGGGTTCGACTCCTCAACAACCGTAACGTGGTAACCATTGGCACCAAAGACCACAGGCCACGTAAACTGTACCTTCTCACCCTCTGATGTCGAAATCACATCAAAGCACGAATCCTCAATCGTAGGCGGCTCCAACTGCGTGTTGGTAACGCCTGCCGACCAAGACTCATCGTCGACACCTTGTGCGCACGAGGCAGCGAAGAGCACCATCGCAGCGCAGCAAAGACCTCCGAAGAGTTTTCTTAAAGTCATCTTTTTCATAGGCCAAAATTTAAGATTAGTATTAGTTAAAGTTGGTTTAATCGTTTATTTTTCGGCTATTTTTTTTCGCTG
>JAUMXM010000005.1:0-19133 GCA_030529085.1 Rikenellaceae bacterium
AACCGAAAAACAAGTAAAAAAGTCAGATAGTGTTATTTTTAGAAAATGCCGGCCAGAAGGGCTGGATCGAAGTTGTCTGCGGCTCGATGTTCTCGGGAAAGACCGAGGAGCTGATTCGCCGCCTGAAGCGTGCCCAGTTTGCACACCAGAAAGTTGAGATTTTCAAACCCAAGATCGATGTACGCTACTCGGAGGAGGAGGTCGTCTCGCACGACTCGAACGCCATCCGTTCGACCCCTGTCGAGTCGCCCCAAAATATCCTGCTGATGACCTCCGAGGTCGATGTGGTCGGTATCGACGAGGCGCAGTTCTTCGACGATAGCCTGGTCGATGTCTGTCGCAAACTGGCCGACAGCGGTGTGCGTGTCATCGTCGCGGGTCTCGATATGGATTATATGGGTAAGCCCTTTGGCCCCATGCCGCAGCTGATGGCTACGGCCGAGTATGTCACGAAGGTACATGCCATCTGTGTCCGTTGCGGTAGCCTGGCCCACCATTCGCACCGCCTGACGGCCGATCAAAAGCAGGTGATGCTGGGTGCTCACGACAGCTACGAGCCGATCTGCCGCCACTGCTTCAATAAACTCGTCAAGCGCGACTAATTCGCTTAAAAAACCGAGCCTAAAGATGAAACAGGAGCGATTGATTTTAGTGACGAATGACGACGGCTACAACGCCAAGGGTTTCAAGGCCGCCATCGAGATTGCGCGCCAATTCGGTCGCGTGGTCGCCATTGCGCCCGAGGTGGTGCAGAGCGGTATGAGCCAGGCAATTACGATGTACAAGCCTCTCTTTATGAAGAAGCAGAGAGAGGAGGAGGGCGTTGAGGTCTACTCCTTCTCGGGTACGCCGGTTGATTGCGTGAAGATGGCCTTCGATTACCACCTGGCCGATCGCAAGGTCGATCTGGTGATTTCGGGTATCAACCACGGCTCGAATGCCGCGGTCAATGTCCTCTATTCGGGTACGATGGGTGCTGCCATCGAGGGTAGCTTTTACGGCTGTCCGTCGATCGGCCTCTCGCTCACGGACCACAGCCCCGAGGCCGATTTCGAGGGGGCTGTGAGGTATGGCACCGAGATTGTGCGCGCCGTCCTGGAGTCGGAGCCCGAGCTACCCCTCTGCCTCAATGTCAATGTTCCCATAGCACGCCCCGAGGAGCTGAAGGGGATTCGCCTCTGCCGCCAGACGCGCGGCTATTGGCGCGAGGAGTTCTACCGCCGCGAGGATCCCCACGGTCGTCCCTATTTTTGGCTTACGGGCGAGTTCGTGAACCATGAGCCCGAGTGTGACGAGACCGACGAGTGGGCCCTGGCCAACAACTACGTTGCCGTGGTTCCCATCCAAGTCGATATGACCGACTACAAAAGGATGGACTACCTGAAGGGGATTTTGTAGTTGAGACTTTGTGAAACGAAAAAGGAGATAGCTTGGCTATCTCCTTTTTATTTTGTTGTGCGGCGACGCGACGCAATGCCTACTTCTTGCGCCCCTTCCAGGCAACGAAGAGGGCAGCTGCGGCGGCGAGCAACACCACAAGCGAGGCGGCGAGCGTGATGCCCGAGATAAGGCCCCACTGCGGGGCGCGGAAACGCCACTCTACGGTGTGGTCGCCGGCCGGAAGCTGCATGGCGCGCAGCACATAGTCGGCGCGGAAATAGGGGGCCTCCACGCCGTCGATGTAGGCCGTCCACCCCTTGTCGTAGAAGATCTCCGAGAAGAGCACAACACCCTCGGTAGCAGCCGAATAGCGGTAGGTGAGGTGGTTGGGGCGGTAGTCGGTCAGTTCAATCGTGTTGAGCGAGGTGTCGGCCGTCGGGGTGGTGATCCGATCGCTATCCTTGCCCGCTACGACGGCCGTCGTGCGCAGGTCGACCTGGCCGAGCAGCTCGATTTCGCTTTGGGCTGTCGGGGCGTAGGCAACCGACTCGACCCACCAGGCGGCACCGTAGGCCGTCTCACGCAGGCGCGCTTCGGGGGCTCCACTCTCACCCTTGATGATCACGTAGCGCGTGTTGAGCATATCGAGTACATCGCCATCAGCCTGGTTTAGGTAGTGGTCGATGAGGTCCTGGTAGCGTGCCAGCTTTGCACCGTGGTAGCCGCCCACCGAGCGGTGGAAGTAGCTCGTCGAGGCGTCGTTGAAGGGGCTGACGGTGAGGTTCAGCACGCGGTAGGCGGGATCCGTATCCTGCATGATGGCCTTGTCGGCAGCCGAGGCGGTGATGCGGCGGCGGGCAGGCGACACGAAATCCTCGTGCGAGAGGAAGCGCATATCGACGGGCACCAGGTCGATGAGCATTACCATCGCGAGGGCGGCTGCGAGGCTCTTTTTACCGATGCGGCGGGCGATGAAGAGCCACACCACGCCGGCTGCCAGGGCGATCATCACCAGCGAACGCCAGGCGTCGGCCTGCATCATGGCGAGGCGCTCCTCGGCCATCGCGGCACCGAACAGCTCACCCCATTCGACATCCATGCCACGGTCGATGTATTGTTGCAGGTTGTTGGCGGCGAAGATCTGGCGCAGGTAGTCGCCCATCAGCGTGGCACCCTCCGCTTCGCCGAACGAGAAGAGCGATCCGCCGAGCAGAATCATCCCCAGGCAGAGTCCGCCCGTGATACCTGCCGCCCAACCCAAAGCCTTGAGTTGTTGGCGGTTGCTCAGCTCCGTGCGCAGTAGCTCGCCGAGGGCCAAGGCGCCCAGCAGCGGTACGGCCCACTGGATGACGACGAGGGTAGTCGATACGGTACGGAACTTGTTGTAGCCCGGGAGGTAGTCGAAGAAGAACTCGGTGAATCCCATCAGATTGCGACCCCAGCCCAGGAGCAACATTACGACCATGATGGCGGCGATCCACCAGCGATTTCGGCCGCGCGTGAGGATCAGACCCAGCAGGGCGAGGAAGATGGCTGCGGCACCGAGGTAGGTGGGGCCGGCCGTGTAGGGCTGACCACCCCAGTAGGCGGGCAGCTGCTCGGCGAATCCGTTTAGGCCCAGGCCGTTGGCTACGGCTGCCACGGCACCATCCGACGAGAAGGCGGTACCCGAATCGCGCCCGGCGAAGTCGGGAATCAGCAGGTTCCAGCTCTCGGCTTTGCCGTAGCTCCAGGCGGTGGCATACTCCAGATCAAGGCCCGAGTTCGAGGCCTCGGCGGAGGTTGCGGCGAGCTCCGAGCCGCCACGAATCGTCTCGGGTGAGTGTTGCGCGGTGTACCACAGCGGGGCGAGGTTCGAGAGGAGCGCCACGATGCCTGCGAGGGCCAAAATCGAGGTGCGGCGCACGAAGTCGGGGAGACGTTTTTCTTTGAGGGCGAAGAACCCCTCGCTGAGCCAAAAGGCGGCCATCGCCATCAGGAAGTAGTAGGTGATCTGGGGGTGGTTGGCGCCAATCTCGAGCGAGGCGGCCAGGGCGGTCAAAGCTCCTCCGTACCAGATGTTTCCGCGTAGCGCCATCCAGGCTCCGCCCATCATCAGGGGTGCCCAGACCATCGCCCACATCTTGGTGACGTGTCCCGCTCCGATGATGAGCAGGAAGTAGGTCGAAAGACCGTAGGCGATCGATGGAACGATGGCAACCCAGGGGTCGATGCCGACAATGAGGAGCATCAGCCAAAAGGCCGTCATGGCAAAGAAGAGGAAGGCGGCGGGGGTGTCGATCACATTCTTGATGCGTCCGACGCTCTGCACGACAAGCTGCGTGGGGTAGCTCACGTCGATCAGGTAGGCCGGCATGCCGCCGAACATGGCGCCCGTCCATTGGGGGTCGTCGCCCGTCTCGGCGCGCATCTGCTTGATCTCCTGGGCCATGCCCTCGTATTGCAGGGTGTCGTGCGCCGCGAGCTTATCGCCTCCGAATTGGGGCGCGAAGTAGAGGGCGGCCACCACAAAAAAGAGTGCCAGGGCTACGGCCGTAGGCACTATGCGGGGTAAAAAACGCTTCAGTTGTTCCATGAATTTCGTCTTAAAGGTTTCCAAAGGTACGAAAAAAACGCGATACGCGTGCTATGGATGGAAGAAATTGCCTATATTTGCAACAGATAAACCGATCCTATGATTACGCTCGATTCCATTCGTAAACCCGTTCTCAAAGAGTTGGAGGCCTATGAGGCCTTTCTCGAACGCCGCTTCACAGCCGACGGTAATCTGCTGAACGAGATGTTGCAGCACGCCCTTTCGTCGCGCGGCAAGGGTGTTCGTCCTTTGTTGGTGGTCCTCTCGGCGGCGCTCAATGCCCGCACGGCAGGTGCTGCGATGGGGCAGCGCGTCTCGTTGGCGGCGATGCTGGTCGAGATGATTCACACCGCCTCGCTCATCCACGACGATGTGATCGACGAGGCCGATACGCGCCGCGGTAAGCCCTCGGCCAACGCCCTATGGCAGTCGCGCAAGGCGGTTTTGCTGGGCGACTACATCCTGGCGCGCAATATGGCCATCGGCTTCGAGAGTGGTCAGTTCGATCTGGTGTCGCACATCTGTGGTCGTATGGCGACCCTCTGTGAGGGCGAGCTCTTGCAGGATGAGTGTGCTGCAAGTCAGGATATGACCCTGCAAACCTACCTCGATATCGTCTACAAAAAGACGGCTTGTTTGCTGGGTGTCAGTGCCTCATCGGGTGCGCTGGCCGTGGGTGCCACGCGCGATAAGGTGACCACGATGCGCCGTTTTGGCGAGGCCCTCGGTGTCGCCTTCCAGATCCAGGACGACATCTTGGACTACACCCCCTCGGCCGCTACGGGTAAACCCATCGGCAACGACCTGCGCGAGGGAAAAATCACCCTGCCGTTGCTGCTCGTGCTCGACAAGTGCTCGAAGAAGCGCCGTGCCGAGCTGCTCGAGCGACTCAAGGCGTGCCATGCCGACGAGGCGGCTGTTGCCGAGATGCAGCAGCTGGTTGCCGACGAAGGGGGCGTTGCTGAGGCGGGTCGCGTGATGCAGGGCTACATCCAAAAGGCGATTGCGATGCTCTCGGAGTATCCCGAATCGGAGTACCGATCCTCGCTGATCAATCTCAGTACGTTCATTGTCGAACGCAATAAGTAAACCGAAAAAGAGGGGGTGTCATCGGCCTCCTTTTTTGTTTCTTACCCCTTTGGGGTATCCTTTTCCCTGTTTTTTCTTGGCGAACTCATTTCTTTTCGCTATCTTTGACCGATTATCTACCTAAAGGTCAGCCTATGGAAAAGCAGTTTACCTTTCACTACGAGTCGTATGCAGCGTTGGCAGAGTTGCCCGATGCTGATCGCGCATTGGTCGAGGAGGCGATCGAGGCCACCCGCAAGGCCTATGCCCCCTATTCGCACTTTGCAGTAGGAGCCGCCGCCCGTCTCAAGAGTGGTCTCGTTCTCCATGGCAGCAACTCCGAGAGCGAGGTCTTCCCCGCCGGGTTGTGTGCCGAGCGTTCGCTGCTCTTCTATGCCCAGGCCAACTATGCCGATGATCCGATCGAGGCGATCGCCATCGCCTCCAACCCCTCGGAGCGCGAGTGCTACCCCTGTGGTCAGTGCCGCCAGGTGCTGGTCGATGTTGAGCGTCGTCAGCAGAGTCCGATTCGCGTGATTATGTTTGGCGGCGGTACGGCGAGCGTGGTGCGCTCGACCGAGCTGCTTTTACCCTTTACGTTTGTTTTGTAAGCAATGTTTTCTCCCGACGATATTCTCTACGAGGACAACCACCTGATGGTGGTCAACAAGCACAGCGGCGATTTGGTGCAGCCCGACCCTTCGGGCGAATCGGCGCTCGAGGATCAGATCAAGGCCTTCATCAAGGTGCGCGACGAGAAGCCCGGACGTGTCTTCCTGGGTGTGGTGCACCGCATCGACCGCCCCGTGAGCGGTGCGGTGGTCTTCGCCAAGACCTCGAAGGCGTTGGTGCGCCTCAATGAGATGATTCGCGGCGGCGAAATTAAGAAATACTACTGGGCGCTGGTCGAGAATCGACCCGAGGCCGAGTCGGGCTCGCTGCGCCACTACATCCTACGCGATGGTCGCACGAATCGCTCGAAGGCCTACGCGCAACCCAAGGCCGATGCCAAGGAGGCGCGCCTGAACTACACGATGCAGGGGGCCGGTACCCACTACACGCTCCTCGAAGTGGAGCTGCTGACAGGTCGTCACCACCAGATTCGTGCCCAGCTCTCGGCCATCGGGTGTCCGATTCGTGGCGATTTGAAGTATGGCGCCAAGCGCTCGATTCCGGGGGGCGGCATCTCGCTCCACTCGCGCCGCGTGGTTTTCGACCACCCCGTGCGTCACGAGCAGGTCTCGGTGACGGCTCCCGTGCCGAAGGGGGATAACCTCTGGGCTTACTTCGAAAATCTCTAACCGATGCGACTCCTGATTCAACGTGTGACGGGGGCCTCGGTGGCGATCGAGGGGGCCGAGTACAGCCGCATCGGGAAGGGTTTCCTGGTGCTGGTGGGTGTCACCCACGAAGATACGGAGGAGGATCTGGAGTATTTGGCCCAGAAGCTCCTCAAGATTCGCCTTTTCGACGACGAGAACGGGGTGATGAACCTCGATATTCAGCAGGTCGAGGGGGAGCTGCTCGTGGTGAGCCAATTTACTCTCCTGGCCTCGACCCGCAAGGGCAACCGCCCGAGTTACATCGCGGCGGCAGGCGAGGCGGTGGCACGCCCGATGTATGAGCGCTTTGTGGCCCGCATGGAGCAGTTGACGGGACGAGAGGTCAAGTGCGGTGTCTTTGGCGCCGATATGCAGGTGAGCCTCACGAACGACGGGCCGGTAACGATCTGGATCGACTCCAAGAACCGTTAATGGGGGAGGCGAGAGCGATTGCGCTGTGAGTGACAATTTGAACGAACGAAAGCGCGCGCATTGAGAGCGATAAGTTGAACGAACGAGAAGAGAGCGATTGCGCTGAGAGTGGTAATTTGAACGAACGAGAAAAACGAAAACATAAACCTACTATGAAGAAATTTTTACTTTGGATGGTCGCGCTGGTGGCTGTGGGTGTCATGGCCCATGCCTGCGACGACTCGGATGAGGTGGTAGTTCCCGAAACAACTCCTGCCATCTCGATTTCGTGTAATCCCGACATTGTGCTTCCCTCGCCCAATGCGACCGAGGGTACGATTCAGTACACGGTTGTAAATCCTCATGGCGAGATGATTGCCCAGGCCAAGAGCAATGTTGGTTGGATCTACCCCAAGCTCTCGACCAAGGGCAAGATGGGCAGCAATGCGCTGGGTGAGACGACCTTCACGGCCGAGATTAGCTACGAGGCTTCGGCCAATACGGGTGCAGCCCGCAAGGCCGAGCTGACAATCACCTATGCCGATTGCACGCCGATCGTGTTGACGATCAGCCAGCCCGAGGGTCAGGCCGAGGAGGAACCGGAGGACCCCAAGGATCCCGAAACCCCTGAGGATCCCGAGACTCCCGAAGATCCCGTGATTCCCACCCCGTCGGGTAACACCCTCTGCGGTGGTTGGGCCGAGCTGCCGACGACTGTTGAGAAGTCGGCTTGGCACTACACCTACCACATCACCGATGTGAAGGATGCCAAGGGTACCAACGCCCGCAACTACTCGGTATGCTACTCGACCGACAAGATGTGCGCCGTATGGGTTGCAGCCCCGATGCACGACTTCTACGCCAAGAAAAATGCGGAGCGTACGGACGACTACGCCACCGATCCCAACTTCGATTTCACGCAGCCGGGCAAGTGGTCGGGCTACACGCGTGGTCACCTCCTGGGTTCGGCCGAGCGTCTCGTGTCGTACAAGACCAACCAGCAGGCCTTCTACTACTCGAATATTGCTCCCCAGCGCTCGACCTACTTCAACACGGGCGGTGGTGCATGGAACACGCTCGAGGAGTGGGTTGATAAGCAGTGGGTCGGTGCCGCCGATACGACTTACCAGGTGATCGGCTGCTATTGGGATCCTGCCGTGAAGACCGAACAGGTGAGCGGCACGACCATCCCGAGCCACTACTACAAGGTCCTCCTGCGCACGAAGAACCACAAGAACAAGTGGGTTGTCGAGTGCTCGAAGGATGAGCTGCAGTGCATCGCCGTGCTGGTCGAGCACCGCACCTACGAGAAGGGCGAGGTACCCAAGCCTGCAGCGTACGAGTCGAAGGGTATGTTCCTCACCGTAAAGGAGATGGAGGAGCTGACGGGCCTTACCTTCTTTGGCAATGTACCCAACGCACCGAAGGATAGCTATTCGGTGTCGGATTGGACCTTCTAAAACCGCGAAAGGTGGCTTATCCGTGGGGCGACGAGCGCCGCTATAACTCCTATGCGGGCTATTTCAGGCGGCTCTTTGGCCGACGGATGCAGAAGCTCTCGGTCGATGCGGGCTTCTCGTGTCCGAATCGCGACGGCACGGTAGGGGAGGGTGGTTGCACCTTCTGCCTCAATGCCGCCTTCACCCCCTCCTACTGCGGAGGCGGAAAGTCGATCGGGCAGCAAATTGAGGAGGGAATCGAGTTTCACCGCCGTCGCTACCGCGAGGCGCAACGCTACCTGGTCTACTTCCAATCCTTCTCGAATAGCTACGCACCGCTCGAGGTGCTGCGCGAGCGCTACGAGGAGGCTTTAGCCCACCCCGATGTCGAGGGGTTGGTCATCGGAACAAGACCCGATTGTGTCGATGAGGCGAAGCTGGGCTACCTGGCCGAGTTGGCACGCGAACACTACGTGGCTGTCGAGTACGGCATCGAGTCGGTCTATGACAAAACCCTGCGCGCGGTGAATCGCGGCCACGACTTTGCTACGGCCCGACGAGCGGTGGAGATGACCGCCGAGCGCGGCCTCTCGGTGGGGGGACACTTTATCCTGGGTCTGCCTGGCGAGGGTGACGAGGAGCTGCTGGCAGGGGTCGAGCAGATCAATCGATTGCCCCTGACAACGGTGAAGTTCCACCAGCTGCAACTCTTTCGTGGCACGGCTTTGGCGGCGGAATACGACAGCGATCCCAAGCGTTTCCGCTTCTGGTCGGTCGAAGAGTATATCGACCTGGTGGTCGAGCTGATGCGCCGCCTGCGCCCCGATCTGGTGGTCGAGCGCTTTGCTTCGGAGGCTCCGCCGCGCTACCACCACGTTGACCCGAATTGGGGGCTGATCCGCAACGAACAGTTGTGGGCGATGCTCGAAAAAAAAATGACGGAGCGAGATACCTACCAAGGTGAAAAGTGGGTGTCTTTGGCCGCAAAAGAATAGCAAATAAAACCAAAAAATAACTTAAAATTTCTGACGATGGTGTCGTTTGAAAAAATTCTGCAAGTTGCCAAGGAGTATATCTTTATGGCCTCCGGTATGTTGTTCTACTCGTTTGGTTGGGTGGCCTGTATCCTGCCCAACGACGGTACGGGTGGTGGTGCTTCGGGTTTGGCCCTGGTGCTTTGCAAAGCCTTTGAGCAGGCGGGTATCGCCGATATTCAGATTGGTACGATGGTCTTGATTCTCAACGCTATATTGCTGTTGATTTCGGGCTTTATTGTGGGTTGGAACTTCGGTTTCAAGACCATCTTCTGTGTCGTGGTGCTCTCCTTGAGTATGAATATGTGGCAGTCGGTACTGCCTCCGGGCAACTTCCTGGGTCTGCAGGATACGATTGTGGCCATTGTGCTCGGTGGTGTCTGTGCCGGTTTGGGTATCGTGATCTGCTTCTCGCAGGGCGGCTCGACGGGTGGAACGGATATCGCTGCGGTGATCATCAACCACTATCGCACGGTGAGCTACGGTAAGATTCTGATCTATAGCGACCTCTTCATCATTGGTTCGGCGCTCTTCGTGGGCTACGACATCGCAACGGTTATCTACGGTTACATCATGACCGCCGTTGTGGGCTACACGGTCGATATGATTCAGGCGGGCAGTCAGCAGTCCAACCAGGTGTTGATTGTCGCCTCCGATCCCGAGAAGATGGCCGATGCTATTGCGTTGAATCTCCATCGCGGCGTCACGCTGCTCGATGCCCAGGGTTGGTACTCGAAGAAGGATACAAAGGTGGTGATGGTGGTCTGCCGCAAGCGCGAGACACCGATGCTGCTCAAGTATGTCCGCTCGGTCGATTCGGGAGCCTTTATCACGGTTGGCTCGGTGATGGGTGTCTATGGCCAGGGCTTCGAAACGCTCAACAAAATCTAAACGAGTCAGGCTGCCCCACGGCAGCCTGCTTGTTTTTACCCCATAAATCCCTTTTTTCGTGTCACGCTACGCCGATATTGTCCTGCCTTTGGCACAAGGCACCTACACTTACGCCGTTCCCGAGGGGATGTCCCTCGAGGCGGGGGAGGCTGTGGCTGTGCAGTTTGGCCTGCGCAAGTACTATGCTGCCATCGTGTGGCGTGTGCATGAGGAGCGACCGCCGGTGAAGCGGCTGAAGTCGATCGAGCGCAAGATCTACGACCGCCCCCTGCTCGACGCGCGCCAACGTGCCCTCTGGGAGTGGATTGCCGCCTATTATATGTGCTCGTTGGGCGAGGTGATGCGCGCGGCGTTGCCCTCGTTGATGAAGCCCTCGGCCGATTCGGAGGCGCAGCTGCTCGATGCCGAGTACCACCCCCGCACCGAACGCTACTACGCCCTGGCGGACTCCTTGCGCGATGAGGAGGCGTTGAGCGCCCAATTCGACCGCTTGGAGCGTCGTGCTCCGCGCCTCTATGAGACGCTGTTGGAGGTGGCCTCCCACGAAGATTTGCCGCGTCGGGGCGAGGTGGCCCGCCGCCTGTTGGGGGCGGAGAGTACCCCCCTGCAGACGCTGGTCAAGAAGGGCATTTTGACGATGTGCGAACACGCCCCCGAGCAGACGCACGATGCGCCGCGTTTCCGCCTGCCGAAGCTCACACCCCACCAAGAGGAGGCGATGGCTAAACTCAAGGCCGACTACGCCGCAGGGCGTACCACGGCGCTGCTGCACGGCATCACGGGGTCGGGCAAGACCGAAATCTATATCCACCTTGTTGCCGAGGTGTTGGCCGCCGGGGGCGATGTGCTGCTCTTAGTGCCCGAGATTGCCCTCACGGCGCAGCTCATCGAACGCATGGAGCGCATCTTCGGCAGCCGCGTGACGGCCTACCATTCGCGCCTGACGAATCAGCGCCGCTCGGAGACATACCTGCGCCTGAACAGCTCCTCGGGGGGCGAGTTTGTGGTGGGTGTGCGCTCCTCGATCTTTTTGCCTTTGAAGCATCTGCAGCTCATTATCGTCGATGAGGAGCACGATGCGAGCTATAAGCAGAGCGACCCTGCGCCCCGCTATGCGGCGCGCGATGTGGCGGTCTATATGGCCCATGCGGGTCAGATTCGCACCCTGCTCGGCTCGGCTACACCCGCCCTCGAAAGCTGGCACAATGCCGCTACGGGGCGCTATGGATATGCCGTGCTGACCGAGCGCTACGGCGATGCCGAGCCGCCCCAAATCTACCTCTCGGATACGCGCCGTGCTGCCCAACGCGGTGAACGTCGCGGCCATTTCAACAAGCTCTTGCTCGATAAAATCGGGGAGCGTCTGGATTGTGGCGAGCAGGTGATGCTCTTCCAGAACAGGCGCGGTTTTGCCCCCTATTTGGAGTGTCCCCAGTGTGGTTGGGCGGCGCGCTGCCCCCACTGCAACGTGACCCTCACCTACCACAAAAATCGCTCGCAGCTCGTCTGTCACTATTGCGGTCATACGGAGCAGGCGGTTGTAAAGTGCCCCTCGTGCAAGGTGGTCGATGTTCAGCCGATGGGCTTCGGTACGGAGAAGATCGAGGAGCAGATTGCCGAACTTTTCCCCGAGGCACGCGTGGCTCGCCTGGACCGCGATAAGGTCACCTCGGAGAGTGCCTTCAATCGCATTATCCGCGACTTCGAGGAGCGCAAAACCGACATTCTGGTCGGCACGCAGATGATCACGAAAGGCTTTGATTTCGAGGGTGTTTCGCTGGTCGGCGTGCTTAATGCCGACAACCTGCTGCTCAATCCCGATTTCCGCGCCTCGGAGCGTGCCTTCCAGCTTCTGCAACAGGTGGCAGGACGTGCCGGACGCCGCTCGAATAATGGCGAGGTGGTGATCCAAACCGCCGACCCCTCGCACCCCTTGTTGCGCCAACTCCTGGCGGGCGATTATCGAACGATGGCCACCGAGCAGTTGGCCGAGCGCCAAGCCTATTTCTATCCCCCCTATGCGCGCCTGACAATCATCACCCTGCGTCATGGCGATGTGCAGACGGTGCGTCGTGCAGCCGTAGCTTTGGCTGTGGCGCTGCGCCGCCGTTTTGGAAGTCGCGTGCTGGGACCCATTGCACCCCCAGTGGATCGTATTCGGGGCGAATACCTGGTGCAGCTGATGCTCAAAGTGGAGTTGGGAGCCTCGCGTATGAAGGCCAACTCGCTGCTCGACGAGGAGCTGCAGAAGCTGATTCAAACCCCTGATTTCAAATCAATTTCCGTTGCGATCAATGTCGATCCTCAGTAGTGGTATTGCCGATCTTCTGGCCCTCTTTTTCCCCGAGCGGTGTTTGGTCTGCGGTGCTCCGTTGGCTCGTGGCGAGCGCGCGATTTGTACCTTGTGTCGCGTTACGGCGCCCCTGACCAACTACGAAATCGAGGCGATGAATCCCGTGCTCGAGAAGCTCGAAGGGTTGGTCCCCGTCGAGCGCGCCTCGGCGATGCTCTTCTTTCAGCAGGGGAGCGGTTGGCAACGTTTGATCCACGATTTCAAGTACTACGATCGTTGGCGTGCCGCCTCCGAGGTGGGGCGCTGGTATGGGACGCGCTTGAAGCAGAGTGGCCTCTACGAGGATATCGACGTGGTTGTCCCCCTGCCCTTGCACCCCTTCAAACTCCTGCGGCGCGGCTATAACCAGGCAACCTACCTGGCCGAGGGAATTGCGCGCGAGTTGGGCGTCGAGGTGCTTCACCGGGCGGTAAGGCGCACGCGCAACACCAAATCCCAGGCTCGAAAACCGCGTCGCGAGCGCGAAGCGAATGTGGCAGGCGCCTTTGCCGTGCGCCATGCGGAGCAATTGCGGGGGCGCCATATCCTGGTTGTGGACGACGTGTTGACGACGGGAAGCACCCTGACAGCCCTGGTCGAGGCGATTGTGGCCGAGGTGCCCGATTGCCGCATCAGCGTCGCGGTGTTGGCCGTTCCGCGCGGAGCGTTGGGGGTGAAGGTGTAACCTCTTTTCCGGAGGGCAAAAAAACCTTTTTCGAAAACTTATTGACAGCCGTTGCCGCCTCTTTACGGGGCGGCGACCTTGTTTTGTGGGTTGTCAACAGATTTTTTGACACCGAACCTAAAGGTTCGGCTTTGAAATGTAGCGAAGAATTGCTACTTTTGTTTTTTCAAGACAAAACAACCCTACATGGCAAGAGAATATACCTCTGCGGCTCGCAATCGAGCCGCTTACGAAGCAATGACCGAAGTGACCGGTAACGTTCCTCCCCAGGCTGTCGAGCTGGAGGAGGCGGTGCTGGGTGCCTTGATGTTGGAGAAGGATGCCATTATCGCCGTCCAGGAGTACCTCACCCCCGAGGCCTTCTACACCGAGGAGCACCGCCTGATCTACCGCGCCATCAGCGAGCTCTCGATGGAGCTGAAGCCCATCGACCTCTACACCGTGACCGAGCGTCTGAAGGTGAAGCAGGAGCTCAAGAAGGTGGGCGGTGCGGTCTATCTGGCACAGCTCACGCAGAAGGTGGCGGCGGCGGCCAACGTGGAGTTCCACGCCAAGATCGTAGCCCAGAAGTATGTGCAGCGCGAGCTGATTCGCTCGGCTACCGAGATTCAGAAGCGCTCCTACGACGAGTCGACCGATGTGACGGAGCTGATCGGTTTTGCCGAGGGTGAGATCTTCAAGGTGGCCGAGGGCCACGTGAAGCGTTCGGTGCAATCCTCGGGCGATATTCTCTCGCGCGCCTTGGCGCAGATCGAGGAGGCTTCGAAAAATACATCGGCCATCAGCGGTGTGCCCTCGGGTTACAACTCGATCGACCGTGTGACGCTCGGTTGGCAGCTCTCGGACCTGATCATCATCGCAGCCCGCCCCGCCATGGGTAAGACCGCCTTCGTGCTCTCCATGGCGCGTAACATGGCTGTTGAGTATGAGCAGGGCGTTGCCTTCTTCTCGCTCGAGATGTCGGCCGTGCAGCTCATGATGCGACTCATCGTCGCCGAGACGGGTCTGGACGGCAAGGATGTCAAGTCGGGACGCCTCTCGCCCGAGCAGTGGCGCCACCTCGAGTCAGCAACGCGCCCCCTGGCAACGGCCCCCCTCTTTATCGACGATACGCCCGCCTTGTCGGTCTTTGAGTTCCGCTCCAAGGCGCGCCGTCTGAAGATTCACCACGACATCAAGATCATCATCATCGACTACCTCCAGCTGATGACCGGTAACACCGACACGAAAGGTAACCGCGAGCAGGAGGTGGCCTTCATTTCGCGCACCCTGAAGGCGATTGCCAAGGAGCTCAATATTCCGATTATCGCCCTGTCGCAGCTCAGCCGTCAGACCGAGATGCGTGGTGGCTCGAAGCGTCCGCAGCTCTCCGACCTGCGTGAGTCGGGAGCCATCGAGCAGGATGCCGATATCGTATCCTTCATTCACCGCCCCGAGTACTACGGTATTACGCAGGACGAGAATGGTATCTCGACGGCCGGTCTGGCCGAGATTATCCTGGCCAAGCACCGTAATGGTGCCGTCTGCGACATCAAGCTGCGCTTTATCAACGAGCAGGCACGTTTCGTCGATCCCGATGATGCGCAGGCTCCCCAGCTCTCCGAGGGTCAGCAGGCTTACGATGACTACGCCAGCGGTGCCAACGGTGGTGCGCGCGGTGCGATGGGTGAGGTAGGCTTGGTGCAGGGAGGTGCACTTGGCGCCCAGACCGGCGGTGATGAGTTCGGCCTGCCGCCCCAGCAGCCGATGAGCACACAGCCCTACCAGGCGCGTCCGGCTCTCGACGAAGAGGCTCCCTTTTAGTAATTAAAAATTAAAAATTGGGTCTTTGGGGGAGGGTGTACGTGAATGTGAAAGCGGATAACCCGAAACCGAAAGCCCAAAAACGATAACCGATAACTCTCTCCGATGTTTGTTCGTACTTATGCCGGCGCGCTGGTCGGAATCGAGGCGGTGCGCGTGACCGTGGAGGTCAATATCGCCGGAGGCGGACTGGGTCTCTACCTGGTCGGCCTGCCCGACAACGCCGTTAAGGAGAGTGAGGAGCGCATCCGTGCCGCCTTTGAGAACTCCGACGAGAAGTTCACGGGACGCAAGGTGGTGGTCAACCTGGCCCCTGCCGACCTGAAGAAGGAGGGTGCGGCGTTCGACCTGCCGATCGCCATCGGTATTCTGGCGGCGATGGGACGCGTCGAGACCCACCTCTTGGAGGAGACCATGTTGGCGGGCGAGCTCTCGCTCGATGGCTCGGTGAAGCCCGTGCGCGGTATCCTTTCGTTGGCCGTTGCGGCGCGCGATGCCGGCCTGAAGCGGATCATCCTTGCCCGCGAGAATGCAGCCGAGGCGGCCGTGGTCGAGGGGCTGGAGGTGATCGGTGTTGAGAACCTGCGCCAAACGGTGCAATACCTCAATGGCGACTGTGCATTGCAGCCCGAAACCCCGCGTGAGGAGGTCGAAACCACCCCCGAGGGGTCGCGCTACGAGGAGGACTTTGCCGACGTCAAGGGACAAAGCCACGTCAAACGCGCCCTCGAGATTGCCGCCGCAGGTGGCCACAATGTGCTGATGATCGGTGCCCCCGGCTCGGGTAAGACGATGTTGGCGCGCCGCCTGCCCACAATTCTGCCGCCCCTGACCACCGACGAGGCGCTCGAGACAACCAAGATACACTCCGTGGCGGGGTTGCAACGCTTCGACGGCCTGATGCGCCGCCGACCCTTCCGTGCTCCGCATCATACCGCTTCGCCCGTCTCGCTCATCGGTGGTGGTCAGCATCCGCGCCCGGGTGAGGTCTCGCTGGCCCACAACGGCATCCTCTTCCTCGACGAGCTGCCCGAGTTTGGTCGCTCGGTGTTGGAGGTGCTGCGCCAGCCGCTCGAGGATCGTGAGATTGTCGTCTCGCGCGCCCGCTACAGCGTCGCCTATCCGGCCAACTTCACCCTGGTGGCGGCGATGAACCCCTGCCCCTGCGGCTACTACAACCACCCCACGAAGGAGTGCAGCTGCTCGCCGGGGTCGGTACACCGCTATATGGGCCGCATCTCGGGTCCCTTGATGGACCGTATCGACATGCATATCGAGGTGACCCCCGTCACGCCCGAGGAGTTGCAGTCGGTAGCCCCCGGAGAGCCGAGTGCTACGGTGCGCGAGCGCGTGATGCGCGCCCGCGAGATTCAGCGTTGCCGCTTCGAGGGGGTCGAGGGGATCTATACCAACGCCCGTATGAACTCCGCCCTGCTGCGCGAGCACTGCAAGCTCGACGAGAAGTCTGATATGTTGCTGCGCCGCGCCATGGAGCGCCTCTCGCTCTCGGCACGTGCCTACGACCGCATCCTGAAGCTTGCGCGCACGATTGCCGACTTAGCCGGTCGCGAGGAGATTGTGCCGGGAGATGTGGCCGAGGCGATCGGCTACCGCTCGCTCGACAGAGGCTCGTGGGGCGTGTGAGTCCAAATTAAAGATTAAAGATTAAAAAATTAAAAATTTGGGGTCGCGTTTGGGGCCTCGGATAAGAGAAGATATGAAACGAGTGATTCTTTCGGGAGGTGGCACCGGTGGCCACATCTATCCCGCAGTGGCGGTAGCCGAGGCACTGAAGCGTCGCCTGGGTGAGGAGGTCGAACTCCTCTTTGTGGGTGCCGAGGGCAAGATGGAGATGGAGAAGGTCCCCGCCTTGGGTTATCGAATCGTGGGGCTGCCGATTGCGGGTCTGCAACGTCGCCTCGATTGGCGCAACCTGCTGGTCCCCTTCAAGGTGCTGAAGAGCATCCGCCGCGCACGACAGACCATCCGCGACTTCAAGGCCGATGTGGTGGCGGGCTTTGGCGGCTACGCCAGTGCCCCGATTCTCTGGGCGGCACAGCGAATGGGTGTCCCGACCCTGATTCAGGAGCAGAACTCCTACGCGGGGCTGACGAATAAGATCCTGGCCAAGCGTGCCAAGAAGATCTGCACGGCCTACGAGGGGATGGAGCGCTTCTTCCCCCAGGAGTCGATCCGCCTGACGGGTAACCCCCTGCGTGGCGGCTTCTCGAAGGAGGGTGCCGACCGCACCGAGGCGCTCAACCACTACGGCTTCTCGCCCGAGAAGCAGACGATTTTGGTCGTGGGCGGCTCGCTCGGTACACGTACCCTGAACGAGATGATGAAGAGTTGGATTCTGCGCCTCGATAGGGAGTGCCCCGTGCAGGTGATCTGGCAGACGGGCAAATACTACGAGCGTGAGATGCAGGAGTTCCTGGCAGCCCATCCGACCCGAAACATTTGGCAGGGGGCCTTCATCAACCGCATGGACTACGCCTACGCGGCGGCCGATCTGGTCATCTCGCGCAGCGGTGCGGGCACGGTTTCGGAGCTCTGCCTGGTGGCCAAGCCCGTCTTGTTTGTCCCCTCGCCCAACGTGGCCGAGGATCACCAGACGATGAATGCACGCGCCCTGGAGGAGAAGGGGGCTGCCGCGCTGGTCAAGGATAGTGCGTGTGTCGAAAAGGCGGTCGATGTGGCGCTGGAGCTGCTTTCGGATGAGAAACGCCTGGACTCGATGCGTCGAAATTTGGAACTCCTGGCGCGCCCCCGCGCGGCCGAGGATATTGTGGACGAAATCATAAAGCTCTTCTAATATGAAGCAGAACTACTACTTTTTGGGTATTGGCGGCATCGGTATGAGTGCCCTGGCGCGCTACTTCCTCCACGAGGGGTGTCGCGTGGCGGGCTACGACCGCACCCCGACGCGCCTGACGCGCGAGTTGGAGGCCGAGGGTGCCGAGATTCACTACGACGAGTCGGTCGAGGCGATTCCGCAGCCGATGCGCGATCCGCAGACGACGACCGTGGTCTATACCCCTGCCGTGCCGCGCGACCACGCCGAGTACCGCTTCTTCGAGGAGCAGGGCTTTGTGATCGAGAAGCGCTCGCAGATGTTGGGCTACCTCTCGGCCGGCAAGTATGTGATGGCGGTGGCCGGAACCCACGGCAAGACCACCACGTCGACCCTTGTGGCGTGGCTCAACCGCGCTCTGACGGGGGGCGGCTCGGCCTTCCTGGGGGGTATCTCGAAGAACTTTGCCGGCAACCTCGTCTTGGGCGAGAACGACCGCCTGGCGGTCGAGGCCGATGAGTTCGACCGCTCCTTCCTGCGCCTGAATCCCGATGTGGCGATCATCACCTCGTGCGATGCCGACCACCTCGACATCTACGGCACCTACGAGGCTGTCAAGGAGGCCTTTGCCCAATTCGTGGAGCGCATCCGCGAGGGGGGTGCCCTGATTTTGAAACAGGGGGTCGACATTGCCCTGCGCAACGAGGGGATAACACTCTATCGCTACGCCTACGACACCCCCTGTGACTTCTATGCACGCAACATCCGCCTCGAGCAGGGTGGCCACTATCGCTTCGATCTGGTGCTGCCCGATGGTGTTGTCGAGGATTGCACGCTCGGCATCCCGGGGTGGGTCAATATCGAGAATGCCGTGGCTGCCGTGGCTGCCGTATGGTGCGCCGCCAAGCGCGACGGGGTGGCCTTCGATGCCGAATCTCTGAAGCAGGCCTTGGCCGACTTCTCGGGCGTGAAGCGCCGCTTCGAGTTCTACCTGAACACCCCCGAGCAGGTCTATATGGACGACTACGCCCACCATCCGCGCGAACTCTCGGCGGCCCTTACCTCGGTCTGCAAGATGTTCCCTGCACGTCGTGTGACGGCAATCTTCCAGCCCCACCTCTACACCCGTACGCGTGACCTCTACGTGGAGTTTGCCGAGGCCCTCTCGTGTGCCGATGAGGTGATTTTGCTGCCGATCTACCCCGCCCGCGAGGAGCCGATCGAGGGGATCTGCTCGGAGATCATCGCCGAGCGTGTGACCGTCCCCTGCACGATTGTCGAGCGTGAGAAGCTGGCCGATTACCTTGCGACCCGTCCGACCGATGTGGTCGTCACGTTTGGCGCCGGCAACATCGATGCCTGCTGCGAAAAGGTGGCGGAGGCGCTAAAGAGCAAATTA
>JAUMXM010000005.1:19143-69092 GCA_030529085.1 Rikenellaceae bacterium
ATTAAAGATTAAAAATTAAAAATTGAGGGCGGGGAGAGGTATGAAGAGCGGCAAAATGAGAAGCGAACTGAAGCGAAGCGTTTGATGCCCTTCCATTTAGCTCCCTTTAACAACCCTAAATCTCCCTTAACCCCCTTATAACGCTCAACTCAAAAACATGCAACGGGCTTTGCGCATTGTTCTGGTGACGCTCCTTTGGGCGTTGGTCGTGGGGTATGTACTCTACGCCGCAGACCTTGTGCGCCGTCATCGAGCCCAGCGAACAATCACCACGCTCACGATCGAGGTGCAGGACAGCTCGGCGTCGGGGTCGCTCATCACCTCGCGCGAAGTGCGCGAGCGCATCCGCAGAAGCGGCATCAAGGTGTTGGGCGAACGGGCCGACAGTGTTGATCTGAGTGCCATCGAGTCGCTCATCGCCCGCAATGGCTTTGTGGCCGAGGTTGAGGCCTTTTGTACCGAGGATACGCTCCTGCGCATTACCTTGTCGCAACGTCTGCCGCAGTTGCGCCTGCTTACAAACGGCATGAACAGCTATGTCACGCGCGAAGGGTACCTCTTTGTGGCACCTCCCCGCTCTTCGCGCTATGTGCCGGTGGTTACGGGAAGCTATCAACCCCCTGTGCCCAAGGATTATACGGGACTTATGGCCGACTACGTGGAGCAGCAACGCGAAGTGATGGATACCACCATTCGGGCGCTCGAGCGCAAAAAGTACCCCCACTTTCTGGCCGTGCGTCAGAACAATCGTCGCCTCGATTCGGTGCGTCGAATCCGCATCAAGCCCTATGGCTTTCTCTTCTTCGGGCGCGAATCAGAGGAGTCCTTCGATCGGCGTGTGAAGGAGACACGCGCCCACAAGGCTGCCCTGCGTCGCCATTTTCGCTACATTGGCCGTCAGATTCAGGCCAAAATCGATCGCTTGAGCGAAGAGCAGGCAGCGCTCCGACTTCGTCAAAAAAAGTTGGAAAAAAACTACGAAGATTTCTTGAAACTCCTTACCTTTGTAGAAATAATTGAAAATGATGCCTTCTGGAGGTCGGAGCTGGTCGAGATAATCGCAGAGACGACCCCCGGCGGAGCATTGGAACTCTCGTTTATACCCCGTAGTGGTAGCTTTAAAATCCGTTTCGGGCGCATCGAGGAGGCCGACGAGACGCGCTACAAGCTCGAAAAGCTGGCGCGATTCTACGAAAAGGGACTCCCGACGCTGGGTTGGGAGCGCTACCGCGAAATCGATCTTCGCTATGCCGATCGCGTAGTGTGTCGATAGCGAACGAGAGGCGATGAACATATAATTAGGAACAGCTAAACAGAATAACGTGGAAAAGAAAAATTATGTCGTAGCCGTCGATTTGGGCTCTACGGCGGTCGTGGTCGGCGTGGCTGCGAAGGCCGAGGATGGCACGATGGAGATTCGAGCGTTGGTTTCAAAACCCGTCAAGGGTGTCAGTGCCGGTCGCATCGAGAATATCGAGGATGTCAGCAAGGCGCTGGGTACAGCCTTTGAGGAGGCCGGTCAGCAGGCCGGTATCCGCATCACGTCGGCCTATGCAGGTATTTCGGGCGACTTTGTGCGTTGTGCCCGCCACACCGATTATGTCTATGTCACCGACCCGAAAAACGGGGTGAGCAAGCAGGATCTGGCAGCGCTCTTCGATCGTATGCGCAACCTGCAGGCTCCCGATGGCGAGGTGATTATGGAGCGTATCCCCCAAAACTATATGCTCGACAAGGGCAAGGAGGTCGAAAATCCGATCGGATCGTTCGGCTCGAAGCTCTCGTCGACCTTCAACTTCGTGCTCTGCGAGCGCACCCCGATTCAGCGCCTGGAGATGGCTCTGAAGCGTGTCGGTGTCGAGCTCATCGAGACCGTGCCCAATGTCTTGGCTACCGCCGAGTCGGTCTTGACCGAGGACGAGAAGGAGGAGGGTGTTGCCGTTGTCGATGTCGGAGGTGGTGTTACCGACGTGGTGGTCTACTACCGCGGCGTGGTGCGCTACGTGGCATCGATTCCGATTGGCGCCAATGCCATCAACAACGATATTCGCACGATGGGTGTTCCCGAACGTTTTGTCGAGCGTCTTAAGCTCGAGTATGGTTCGGCTTTGGCCGAGCGTGTGCCTGATGGTAAGATGATCCGTGTCAAGGGTCGCAGCACGAAGGATACGCGCGATATCATGATGCACAACCTGGTGACGGCCATCGAGGCCCGCACGATGGATATCATCGACTTGATCAACGAGGAGTTGAAGATTTCGGGCTACGGCCAGAAGCTCAGCTTCGGCTTGGTTTTGACGGGTGGTTTGGCCAACCTGAAGGATGTCGATGAACTTTTCCGTCGCTGTACGAAGCTTGAGGTGCGTGTCGGTCATCCCGATGTGAATCTCACGGAGGAGTCGTGTGCCGTGGCCGATGATCCGAGCTTTGCTACCGTGGTAGGTCTGCTGACACGCGGTACGACCCAGAGCCAGGTGGTATTGCCCCCCTCGGCACGTCCCACCCCTGCACCTGCCCCGACCCCGGCCCCTGCAAGCCAGCCGCGTCCGGCAGAGCCTGTGACGCCTCGCGAGGAGACCCCGAAGGTGGAGCCGACACCGGTGCAACCCGCCAAGTCGAAGGTCGAGGAGACGGAGCGTCCCATCGAGCCGATCCAGAAACCCTATGTTCCCCCCGTGGTACCCGCCTCGGAGCTTAAGAACGAGGAGCCCGAAGAGGAGGAGATCGACGATGATGACATCTACGAGGAGAAGCCCAAGCAGAAGGGCGGTTTTTGGAATACGCTTGCTTCGTGGGCCAAGAAGTTCGAGGATCCGGGCGACGACGAAATTTAACAACAACGACTTAACGAAAAGAGAGATATGGCAGAAGATTTAATGGCTCAGGTGAAGGCTGAGCGCGAATCGAAATCAATTATCACGGTGATGGGTGTCGGCGGTGCCGGCGGTAATGCCGTGCGCCGTATGTGGAATATGGGCATCGAGGGTGTCACCTTCATGGTATGTAACACCGATAGTCAGGCCCTGCATAAGAGTGAAGTGGAGACCAAGATCCAGCTTGGTGAGGATGGCTTGGGTGCCGGTAACGACCCCCAGAAGGGCCACGACCTGGCTGTCGAGTCGATCGAGGAGGTGCGCCAGGCCCTGAAGGAGGCGGGTGCCCGCATGGTCTTCATCACCGCCGGTATGGGTGGTGGTACGGGTACGGGTGCTTCGCCCGTGATTGCCGAGTTGGCCAAAGAGATGGGCCTCTTGACGGTGGCTATCGTCACCTCGCCCCTGGCACTCGAGGGTGCCGAGCGTTACAAGCAGGCGCAGGTAGGTATCGAGAAGCTCCGCCAGACGGTCGATTCGCTGCTTATTATCAACAACGAGAATATCCGCGAGCTCTATGGCCACATGTCGCTGGGCCAGGCCTTCGGCAAGGCCGATGAGGTGCTCTCGCTCGCCACGAAGGGTATCGCCGAGATTATCACGGTCGAGAGTCCGCAGGTCAATGTCGACTTCGCCGATGTGTCGCGCGTGATGCGTGGCAGTGGTCGTGCCCACATGGCCGTAGCTGCGGCTTCGGGCGAGGGTCGTGCTCGTGAGGCCGCTTCGGCAACGCTCGATTCGCCCCTCTTGGACCACAACCAGATTGCCGGCGCAAAGAATATTCTGCTCAACATTTCGGTTGATCACGAGGATCACCTGATCTACGATGAGGTGATCGAGATCCTGACCTTCATCCAGCAGCATGCCAGCGTGCGTGGCGAGGATGGCACGATCAGCACGGCCAACATCATCTGGGGTAACAGCGTGAAGCCGAACCTGGGCGATGAGTTGGAGATTGTCTTGGTAGCCACGGGCTTCGAGGGCGAGAACGAGGATGTGAACTCGGCCATGGAGCGCATTGTGGCAGCTCCGAGCATCGAGCCCGTGAAGCCTGCCGAGGAGGAGGAGACCTCGCCGCTCGAGCCGATCAAGAAGATGCAGCAGCGTCCGCAGCAGCAGGAGCCTACGGTGTTGGGTGCCCGCTCGAACCGTTACGATAAGTTGGGTCAACTGTTGGCCGTTCCGGCCTATCAGTCGCGCAACATGCCGCTCGACGTATCGGCCAAGAGCAAGGGTAAGGCTGAGGAGATGCGTGATGAGCATGCCGAGGTGCCCGATCCGAACAAAGGTCAAGGTTCGCTTCCGTTGTAATCGTTAGGTGAGAATGGCCGAGAGTTGGATTGTATTTAACGGATTTGAGATCGAGGTTGTGGGTATGATGATCACAACCTTGCTCTTGTTGTGTGTGTCGGCCTTTGTTTCGGGCTCCGAGACGGCCTTTTTCTCCCTTTCGCACAACGATATCCAAGAACTTAAAAGAGCCGATGGCTCGGCTGCCGATCGGGTGCTGAGCCTGCTGAGCGATGTCGATCTGTTGTTGGCGACGATTCTGGTGGTCAACAACCTGGTCAATATCTGCATCACGATTCTCACGGCTACGATCATCGATACCCTCTTTACGTTCAACCGTTTCGATTTCCTCTTCAAGACCGTCCTTGTCACCTTCCTCTTGTTGCTCTTTGGCGAGGTGCTACCCAAGGTCTTCGCCCAGACTTCGCCCCGTTCGTTCGCCTCGTTTGCAGCCCGTCCGCTCACGATGTTGCGCACCCTGTTCCGCCCCTTATCGCTGATTTTGGTGCGCATGGGTACCTCGATCGGTGAGCGTGCAGCGCGCCGTAGCGAGATCTCGTTCGACGAGTTGGCCGATGCGGTCGATATGACGCAGACCGAGAGCGATGAGGAGCGTGTGATGCTTTCGGGTATTGTCAACTTTGTCAATACCGAGGCGCAGGCCATCATGAAGCCGCGTGTCGACATCACGGCCATCGAATTCACAGCCGACTACGAGACACTCAAGCGACTCATCATCGAGTCGGGCTTCTCGCGTATTCCGGTCTACGACGAGGATATCGACAATATTCGCGGTACGATCTACGTGAAGGATCTGATGCCCTATATTTCGCGTGGCAACGAGTTTGGTTGGCAGCAGTTTATCCGCAAACCCTATTTTATCCCCGAGCACAAGAAGATCAATGCCCTCCTGGGTGAGTTCCAGACCCACAAGGTGCACATGGCCATCGTGGTCGATGAGTATGGCTCGATGCTTGGTTTGGTCTCGTTGGAGGATATTATCGAGGAGATCGTGGGCGAGATCTCGGATGAGAGCGATGCCGATGAGAAGCTCTATACCGTTTTGGGTCCCAAGATCTACCTCTTCGAGGGCAAGACCCACATCGTCGATTTCGAGCGCATCCTGGAGCTCGACGAGGAGACCTTCCGCGATGTGCAGGGCGAGGCCGAGACCCTGGCCGGCTTGATGCTGGAGCTCAAGCGCGACTTCCCGCGCAAGGGGGATAGCTTTACGACCCACGATCTGCGCTTCACGGTTGCCGAGATGGAGTCTCACCGCATCGACAAAATCAAAGTAGAGGTCTTATGAGCTGCCGACTCTGGGTCGAGCCGCTGATGAGCGACGAGGAGAGTGCCGTTTGGACGACCGATGAGGAGCGCCGAACGGCTGCTTCGTTTGGTTCCGAGCAGCGCCGACGTGAGTGGCTCACGTGGCGTGCTGTGGTGCGTCGCGAATTAGGATGCGAGGTTGCGTTTGCCTACAACGAGCAGGGGGCTCCCCGCGTGGTGGGTGAGGCGTTGCATCTCTCGGTGAGTCATGCCCGCGATCGTGTCGCGGTGCTCCTTTCGCAGGGGCCGTGTGGGGTCGATTTGGAGCGCACCGATCGCCGCTTCGAGCGCGTGAAGGCGAAGTATCTGACCCCCGAGGAGGAGCTTTTGAGCAGTGACCCCCGATTTTTGGCCGTCGCCTGGTGTGCCAAGGAGGCGCTCTATAAGTATGCCGGCGAGGAGGGACTGTCGTTTACGGAGGATCTCCGTATTCTGGCCTTCTCGGACGAGGAGCTCACGGCGCAGATCAAAGATGGCGAGCCGTTGCAGCTCACCATTCGTTACCCTGAGGAGGGGTATGTGGTTGCCTACCTGTAGACCGTCGCGGATCAAAGATAAAAAAAAGGACAGCGTTTTGCGCTGTCCTTTTTTTTATCTCCCTCTTGGATTAGAGGCCAAGCTTCTTGGCAATATCCTTCGGCAGGGCTTTTTTGTTGACCATGATGTCGGTCGTCTTGTAGGCCACGAAGGGCTTCGAGAAGTACCAGTAACCCTCGTACTTGTTCTCCGTACCCCACGAGTTGAGCACCTTGTAGTAGGCGTTGCCGGCCTGATCCTTGGCCGTACCCATGATTACCATGCCGTGGTCGTCGGTCGTCTCGTAGTTGTCGAAGGCCTCCTGGCGCATCTCCTGCGTGATCTCGCGCTCCTTGCCGGGTTTGTCGAACGAGTAGATGGCAGCCTCGCGCTCGCGGGCCGTCATCTCCCCCCAGCGCTCAGCCTCGGTGCCGCTCAGCGACTCGAGATCGGTCTCGGGAATCACACCCAGACCCTTCGTGCGGCTGAAGCCCTTCTCGCTCACGTCTGTACCCCAGGCCAGCGTGTAACCATTCTCCAGCGCGTAGTCTACGACGCGCATCATCTCCTCGACGGGCAGGTTGTAGACGCGACCACTCATCCAGTTGTCGGGTACCTCCAGAATGAACTGCTCGTAGAAGGGGTGGTGGGTGAACGACGAGATGTCGATGTAGTTATCCATCTCGATCGGGAGCGACTCGGCATACGACTTCGGCGTGTACTCCTTGCCCTCGTAGGTGAAGCTCTCGGGCATCTCGCCGAAGTACTCGTCGAGGATAGCGTTGAAGCCGCGCTTCCAGGCGGTCGTCAGCTTCGAGCTGCGCTGCGCCGAACGAATCACAGCGTCGAGGTAGGCGGTCATCACGGGGGTCAACTCGCGGAAGTCGGCCAGCTCGGTGCCGTAGTTCATGCCCTCGTAGATCTCGTTGGGCACGATGCCGTACTTCTTGATCACCTCCGTTACATCGTGGGCAGCACCGCCCTCGGCAAAGTTGAGCTTGCCGTGCATGCGTACATAGAGCTCGGCCTTATCCATATAGGCGTGGCGTACCACCCACATCTCCGAGAGGTGTACTGCGGAGCCACCGGCGCGCAGAATCTCGCTCTCGAGGAACGAGAGGGTCGAGTAGCACCAGCAGGTACCGCTACGGTTCTGATTCTTTACGGGGGTTACATCCACCAACTTTACATCGGTGAACTGATAGCCCTCAGCCTTCTTCTCGCTCTTCGGAGCCTCCTGAGCCGAAAGACCCAGCACGAAGCCCAACGCGAGAAGCAACATCATCATCTTCTTCATACGTATTAGGTTTTAAGGTTTGTAATTTTCTCTTTTTCTTTATCGTCTCTTCGACTTCTCGACAATCTCGAGGCACTTCTCGAGGGTCAGCTCCTCGATTTTGGTACCCTTCGGCAGACGGTAGTTCTTACCCTTGTAGGCGATGTAGGCGCCATAGGGGCCCTGCTTCACCAACAGCTCTTTCTCCTCCTCGAAGGTGCGCAGCGGGGTGCGGGCGGCTGCAGCCGTAGCCTCTTTGGCGCGGATCAGCTCGACACAGCGCTCATAGCTGACCGTGTAGGGGTCGTCGCCCTTCTGCAGCGAGGTGAAAGACTTTCCGTGGCGTACATAGGCACCAAAGCGACCGATGCCTACGACCAGCTCCTCGCCATCGAGCTCACCCAACGTGCGGGGCAGGGCAAAGAGACCCAGCGCCTCCTCGAGGGTGATCGACTCGATGAGCTGACCCTTCTTGAGCGAGGCGAAGCGGCTCTTCTCACCTTCATCGCCCTCGATCTCGACCATCGGACCATAGCGGCCGATGCGGGCACGTACGATGTGGCCCGAGGCGGGGTCGATACCCAGCTCGCGCACCTGGCTCGTGCGGTCGGTCTGTGTGCCGATGGCCTCATCAACCATCTTGTGGAAGGGGGTGTAGAAGTCACCAATCATCTTCGACCAGGTGATCTCGCCCTCGGCTACGCGGTCAAACTCCTTCTCGACCGAGGCGGTGAAGTTGTAGTCGAGAATCGAGCCGAACTGCACCTCCAGGTAGTCGTTTACGAGCATACCGATGTCGGTCGGCGAGAGGCGGTTGCGCTCCTTGCCAACACTTTCGCTCATCTGCTTCGAGGTGAGCTTCTCGCCCGTGAGGGTCAGCTGCAGGAAGTTGCGCTTATGGCTTTCGCGGTTCTGCTTCTCGACATAGCCGCGGTTGATAATCGTGGTGATGGTGGGGGCGTAGGTCGAAGGACGACCGATACCCAGCTCCTCGAGGCGCTTGACGAGCGAGGCCTCGTTGTAGCGTGCCGGTGCCATCGTGAAGCGCTCGGTGGCGGTGATGTTCTTCGCCTTCAGCTCATCGCCGGCTGCGAGTTTCGGCAGCAGACCTTCGCCCTGCTCGGCGGTCTGATCGTCGTCGGTCGACTCCGAGTAGAGCTTCAGGAAGCCGTCGAAGCGAATCACCTCGCCCTGGGCTATAAATTGATACTCCGAACCACCGATCTCGATCGTGATTGTGGTGCGATCCAGCTCGGCAGGTACCATCTGCGAAGCGACCGTGCGCTTCCAGATCAGGTCGTAGAGACGCTTCTCGGCCGTCGATCCCTCGATGGCCTGGCGGTCGATGTACGAGGGGCGGATCGCCTCGTGGGCCTCCTGAGCACCCTTCGATTTGGTCTTGTAGTTGAACCAGCGGTGGTACTCCTCACCGAAGTGCTTCGTCACCTCCTCCTTGCACTGGGCCAAGGCCTGCACGGCGAGGTTCACCGAGTCGGTACGCATGTAGGTGATCAAACCCTGCTCGTAGAGGTGCTGTGCGACAGACATCGTCTGCGAGACACTCATGCCGAGCTTGCGACCTGCCTCCTGTTGCAGGGTCGAGGTGGTGAAGGGGGGCGCGGGGTAGCGCTGGGCAGGTTTCTCCTCGCTCTTGATGACGCGGAACGAGGCACCCTTGCAGGAGTTGAGGAAGGCCTCGGCCTCCTCAGCCGTATCGAAACGCTTCGAGAGTTCGGCGCGGAAGATGCTCTTCTCGGGGTCGTTCGGAGCGTAGAATTGGGCCACGACGCGGAAATAGGGGGTCGAGCGGAAGGCGATGATCTCGCGCTCGCGCTCTACGATCAGACGCACGGCTACCGACTGCACGCGGCCGGCCGAGAGCGACGGACGCACCTTTTTCCAAAGTACGGGCGAGAGCTCGAAACCTACCAGGCGGTCCAACACGCGGCGAGCCTGCTGGGCATTCACGAGGTTCATATCGACCGTGCGGGGCTGTTCGATAGCCTCCAAAATAGCCTTCTTCGTAATCTCATGGAAGACGATGCGTTTCGTCTTGTCGACCGGGAGACCCAACACTTCGGTCAGGTGCCATGCGATGGCCTCTCCTTCGCGGTCTTCATCGGATGCGAGCCACACGGTCTTATCCTTCGAGAGTTTCGCCAATTCGGCTACCACCTTTTTCTTGTCGGTCGGAATTTCGTAGATGGGCATGAAACCATCTTCGACACGGATGCCCAAATCCTTCTTGGCCAAGTCTCGAATGTGACCAAAGCTCGAGCGTACCATGAAATCCTTACCGAGGAATTTTTCGATGGTTTTTGCTTTGGCCGGAGACTCGACAATTACTAAATTTTCCTGCATAACAGTGCTTTATACTTCGCTTTGTGGCCACCGCGCGGGTGGCAAGTTATTAAAACACGAAAACCCAAGTCCGGGACTTAGGTTTCGCCTTTGGCTCTTTTTCAGACTCTTAACGAATCATGTTGTAGGTAAACTCCATGCGTATCGGAGCAGTCAGCTCCTCATCGCTATCGTTGTTGGCGCCTTGTAGGAAACTTACCTCCTGTGTGTAGGCGCTGTAGGCTTCGGGACCCAGGTAGATCGTGCGTCCGGAGATGTTGTCCAGGTTCACCGCTCGACCCTCCTCTTGTGCCGTGCTCTTTTCGTTGCGGTAGGCGTTCCACAAGAGCTGCATGTAGCCCGTGATGTTCATCGTGTAGCAGCCCCAGCTGCGGTTGATGTAGCCACCGTAGTCGAGCGTGCTGCTGTACTGCTGCTCGTAGGCGTAGGCGTAGTCCGAGACGGCGTTCAACTTCTTGTAGTCGAGGTAGAGACCCAGGCGCGACTGCGACTCGTCCATCTCCTCGATGAGCGAATCGTATTGGGTACCCATCTCGGGACCGATCGAGAGGTAGTCGTAGATGCTCGAGGGGAGGTAGAAGTAGATCATGGCCTGCGAGAAGGCGATCGTCGAGAACTCCTTACCCGATGCCGCCTTTTCGTCGGCGATAATCTTATCCAGGGCGTCGAAGAACTCCTGCGTGAAGCTGAGCTCCGAAATAACGCCACCCATGCCCTCGATGATGATCTCCGAGCGCTCCTCACGCTCCTGGTTCGTTTCGTTTATAGCCGCTATGTCGAGCTGCAACGAGCCCTCCGAGTAGTCGTGCTTGATCGAGTTGATCGAGATGTTCGAGTTGTAGCCGTATCCATCGATAAAGTAGAAGACCATGCCGACCGTATCCTGGATCAGCGAGGGATCCTCCTTGCGGCGGTTACGTCCATAGATCGAAAGACCCGAGCTCTCGAGCGAAGTGGAGTAGATGGCACCTTCGCCTTCGGGGTTCTCCATGGATTTGATGTAGAGACCCTTGAACTCCTTGAGCCAATATTCGATCGAGTCGGTCGAATAGATCGAGTAGTCGCCCTTGTAGTTGCCCTTCTTGAGGAAGAGGCGGTCGATGTAGTCGTAGCCGGCCTCGGTGGGGTTCAGCGTAACGGCCGTTGTTGCGGGGCCTTTATCGCCACCCAGCTCGAAGGTGAAGAGGGGCTCATCGGCCACAACGCCTGCCTCCTCGGGGTCGAAGCGCAGGTAGAAGGTGGTATCGATCTGTCCATCTTTGTCCTTGCCGCTGAGCTCCAGGTAGTCGTTCGAGATCACCTCGTAGACACCAAATTTTTGGGTGATTGTTGTGTCACCGCCCCACGTATTGATCGAAAGTATGAGCTGCGCCGAGTCGAAGATAGGCATGTAGCCAAAGTAACCCGAATCGACCAGGTAGTGGTTTGTGAACTGCGACATGAAGGCGGCCGAACGGCGACCCAGTCGCTCCTCTTTCGACGAGCCAAAATATCCATACGAGATGTTTGAGCTGATGATCGAGTCGGTCTGGTAGAGACGTGTCTCGACATAGCGACGGGGATTCAGTCCCTCGAGCGTCAGATAACCGGCCTTCATCTGTTGGTTCTCCGGCACGAGGTTCGAGCCGAGCGTATAGTCCGTTACCACCTCGCAGGCGGTCATCATCGGCAGGGCGAGGATGAGGGCGAGCACCAGGCGACGGAACGATAGGCTTCGCTTATTTAATTTCATCATAGAATCGGTTGTAATTGTCGAAAAAGTCAGCTTCGTCGGCCGATTGGTAGGCGAGCGTAGGCTTTCCGCTTTGGCGGACAATCTCCAAGACCTCCTCCGAGATCTGGTTCGAGGCCAATACGACGCCGTCGGCATAATCAAGAACGAAGCGACAGAGATTTTCGTATGAAGGATCCTGTAAAATCTCCAGATTTTTATCCGTGACACCCTCACCGGCAATCTTCGAGGCAAAAGCGGGATCCAGTTTACCCGGGATCTCATCGCCGTAGAGCGATACGACTACCTTCACATCGCGGAAGATGGGGTCGTCGGCAAAGATACGCTTCAGGTAGACGGGGCCTACGGCCGAGAACCAGCCGTGGCAGTGTACGACCGTCGGAGCCCAGCGCAACTTCTTGACCGTCTCGAGTACGCCGCGCGCAAAGAAGATGGCGCGTTCGTCGTTATCGGCAAAGCCCTCGCCCGTTTCGGGGTCGATGAGCACCGCTTTGCGAGCGAAGTAATCGTCGTTGTCGATGAAGTAGATCTGTACGCGTGCCGAGGGGATCGAAGCCACCTTGATGATGAGCTGGTGGTCGTTGTCGTCGATAATCAGATTCATACCCGAGAGACGAATCACTTCGTGCAGCTGGTGGCGTCGTTCGTTGATGCAGCCATAGCGGGGCATGAAGGTGCGAATCTCATTGCCACGCTCCTGCATCGCCTGTGCCAATTGTCGACACAGCGTGGAACTCTCCGTCTCGGGAAGATACGGAGTAATCTCCTGACACATATACAGAATCTTGTTTGCCATAACTTAGCTCTTTTCTTTTGCAAAGATAGTGAAAAAAAACGGAAAAAAGTGCTTTCTCGCACCTCGGTTACCGGCTTTTACGGCCTACGAAGCGCGAAAAGGAGAACTTTTTTTATAAAATCAGCATTGCGTCACCGTAGGTGCCGAAACGATACCCCTCCTTGTTGGCCTCCTCATAGGCCTGCATCACCAGGTCGTAACCGCCAAAGGCGGCGACCATCATCAGCTGCGTCGAGTAGGGGAGGTGAAAGTTCGAAACCATGGCGTCGGCTACGCTGAACTCGTAGGGCGCAAAGATGAACTTGTTGGTCCAGCCTTCGTCGGCCTTGATCGAGCCACCGGTCGAAACCACCGTCTCGAGCGTGCGCATCACGGTCGTGCCGACAGCCAGCACGCGCTGGTTGTTGCGCTTGGCCTCGTTGACAGCTGCGGCCGTCTCGGGGGTGACAAAGTACTGCTCGGAATCCATCTTATGCTTCGAGAGATCCTCGACATCGACCGTGCGGAAGTTGCCCAGGCCGACATGAAGCGTCAAGAAGGTGCTGTCGACGCCCTTGATCTCCATGCGCTTCAAGAGGTGCTTCGAGAAGTGCATGCCGGCCGTCGGAGCGGCTACGGCGCCCTCTTTGGCGGCAAAGATTGTCTGATAGCGCTCGGTATCCTCCGGCTCTACCTTCTCGCGGATCCAGCGGGGCAGCGGGGTCTCGCCCAGGGCGAAGAGGGCCTCTTTGAACTCCTCGTACGAGCCGTCGAAGAGGAAGCGCAACGTGCGGCCGCGCGAGGTGGTGTTGTCGATCACCTCGGCCACCAGCAGGTCGTCGTCGCCGAAGTAGAGTTTGTTGCCGATGCGGATCTTGCGGGCCGGATCGACCAGCACATCCCACAGGCGCAGCTCGCGATTCAGCTCGCGGAGCAGGAAGATTTCGATCTCGGCGCCCGTCTTCTCCTTGTTGCCGTAGAGGCGTGCGGGGAAGACCTTCGTGTCGTTGAACACGAAGAGATCCTTCTCGTCAAAATACTCCAAGATGTCCTTGAAGAGACGGTGCTCGATCTGACCCGTAGAACGATGAACGACCATCAGCCTCGAATCGTCGCGGTTGATGGTCGGGTATTGCGCCATGTTGGGCGCAAAATCATAACCGTATTGCGAAAGTTTCATAGTAAACCTTTGAGTTTTTGAGTTAAAACAATCAAAGACTATACGCAAAAACGGCTAATTTGTTTCAAGTTCTTGTAATTTTTTTAGAAAATCCTCCAAATTCCACCCCTTTTCGGCCGTGAAGCCGCCGCTTCGGGTGCGACGCAGGGCCGTAAGGTGGGCGCCACTCTCGAGTGCCGTGCCGATTTCGTGGGCCAGCGAGCGGATGTAAGTGCCTCGGCTGCAGCGTACGCGGAGCGAGAGGTGGGGGAGCGAACAATCGGTCACCTCCATCTCGTAGATGTTGATCAGCGACTGCTTCAACTCGACCGTCTCGCCGGCGCGGGCAATCTCGTAGGCGCGCAACCCCTCGACCTTTTTGGCCGAGTAGAGGGGCGGCGATTGGAGGCGTTCGCCCGTGAGGCTTTCGAGTGCCTTATCGATGCCTTCGCGTGTGATATGGCGCCAGGGGTAGGTGTGGTCGACGGTGTGTTCGCGGTCGTAGCTCGGGGTCGAGGCGCCGAGGCGCAACGTCGTGGTGTACTCCTTCTCCTCGGCCTGGAGGGCATCCACGCGCTTTGTGGCACGTCCGATGCAGACCAGCAGCACACCCGTAGCCAGGGGATCGAGCGTACCGGCATGGCCGATCTTGATTTTGCGGTAGCCACAGCGGCGCAGCGCATATTTGATCTTACGCACCACGTCGGCCGAGGTCCAATAGAGGGGTTTATCGATGACGGCTACGTAGCCCTCCTCGAAGTTGATTCCCTTGAGTTCGTTCTCTTGTGTCATCTGTTTAGAGCGAAGCGAAAAGACAAACAGCACCTACGATGGCGCAGTAGAGGGCAAACCAGATGAGCTTGCCGCGCTTGACAACCTCGATCATGAACTTGCAGGCCAGGGCACCCGATACGAAAGCGGCCAGGAAGCCGGCCACCAATACGGGGGTCTCGACCGACATGGCGGCCATCTCGCCCGAGAGAATATCGAGTAACATCTTGCCCAGGATCACGGGGATAACCATGATAAAGGAGAAGTTGGCCACCGACGACTTCTCGTCACCGAGCAGCAGACCCGTGGCGATGGTCGAGCCCGAGCGCGAGAGGCCGGGCATCGTGGCAGCGGCTTGGGCAATACCGATAATCAGGGCGTCGCGGTAGGAGATCTGCTCCTTTTTGCGCGGCTTGGCGTAGTAGGCGAAGCTCAAGAGGGCGGCCGTGAGGAGCAACATCAGCCCCACGAACCAGAGCGAAGCAAAGAGGGCCTCGATTTGGTCGGCAAAGAGTACACCGACGATACCTGCCGGAATCATCGAGAGGAGCACCTTGAGGATATAGCACTGCTCGTCGTTGAAGGTGCGCGAGAAGGCCCCTTGCAGGATGCGCCACAATTCGCGCCACAGCACGAGGATTGTCGAGAGCACGGTGGCGGCGTGGAGTGTTACATCGAAGGTGATGTTGTTCTCCAGCTCGACGCCCAGCAGCTCCTTGGCGATTTGCAGGTGACCGCTCGACGAGACGGGCAGAAATTCGGTGATGCCCTGCACGATGCCGAGCAGGATAGCTTCTAACAGATCCATAGTTTACTTTTGCTGTTGCCAGATGAGAGCCGAGGCGCCCAGGATGGCGGCATTCTTGCCCTGGATGCCGCTCGGCAATAGTTTTACCTTGTTTTTGAAGGCGTACATCATGTTCTCCTCCATGTAGTGCTGCGTAGGCTCGAAGATATGCTTGCCGGCCTTTGCCAGACCACCGAAGAGGAAAATCGCCTCGGGCGAGGTTACCGTCACCACGTCGGCCAGGGCACGTCCCAGCATCTCACCCGTGTAGCGGAAGCACTCCTTGGCAATCGGGTCGCCCTCGTCGGCTGCTGCCGAGATCATTGCCGAGTCGAAGTCGGCGAAGGGAACATCGCGTAGCTTGCTCTTGTGGTTCATCGTCGCCATCAGGGCAAAGGCCGTACGCTTGATACCCGTGGCCGAGACGTAGGCCTCCAGGCACCCCTTGCGGCCACAGCCACACTCGCGACCACCACGCTCGACAATCACGTGGCCGAACTCGCCGGCAAAGCCGTCGTGGCCGTAGATCATCTCGCCGTTGGCCACAAAGCCCGAGCCGAGACCCGTTCCGAGGGTGATCATCACAAAATCCTTCATCCCCTTGGCGTTGCCGTAGACCATCTCGCCGATGGTGGCGGCGTTGGCGTCGTTGGTGATGAGGACTTTGACTCCGTTGAACGATTTTGAGATATCGGTTGCGAGCGGGAAGAGGCGGCGATTTTCGTCGCGATTCTCCTCGTCGGGGCGGAATTTCCACAGGTTGGCGGGCTTCTCGATCAGGCCCGAGTGGATGTTGGCGTTGGGGGCACCGATGCCGATGCCGACCAACTCATACTCGAACGAGAGGCTCTCGGCCATCGTGTGCAGGGCGTTGCACAGATCCGCTACATAGGCGGTATAGTCCTCCAAAAGGGGGTATTTGCGGGTCGAAATCACAGATTCGGCATAGAGCTCGCCCTGCTCGTCTACCATGCCAAAGGCGGTGTTGATGCCGCCGATATCGATGCCGATTGCCAGTTTTTTCATCGTTAAATGCTTTTTGTATCAAATTCTGACACCAAAGTTACGGCAAAATTCGGCAGTAACCAAAGTTTTTCTTATTTTTGGGTCAGAATTAAACCCATAAACCCCAACGAGGATGTTGTACTCCGATAAACTGCTCGACTATGTCGAGAACTACCTGGCACAAATCGATTTTCCCGAGGAACCCGAGTTGCTCTACACCCCCATCTCCTACTCGATGCAGGGGGGCGGCAAGCGCCTGCGCCCCGTGTTGCTGATGTTGGCTTATGGCCTCTATGCCGATGAGTATCGCGCAGCGCTGCCTGCGGCGGCGGCCGTGGAGGTGTTCCATAACTTTACGCTCCTGCACGACGATATCATGGACAACGCCCTGATTCGTCGCGGCAAACCTTCGGTCTATGCCAAGTGGGGTAAGAATGTGGCGATCCTCTCGGGCGATGCGATGCTCATCGAGGCCTATCGCCTGTTGGGTCAGGTGGCTCCCGCCCATCTGCCGGCTGTGTTGGAGGTCTTCAACCGCACGGCGGTCGAGGTGTGCGAGGGACAGCAGTACGACATGGACTTCGAGGAGCGCCAAAAGGTCTCGGTCGTGGAGTATATGCGCATGATCGAACTCAAGACGGCCGTTTTGCTGGCCGGTGCAGTGGTTATTGGTGCCATTTTGGGTGGTGCTTCGGAGGAGGATTGCCGCCGTCTGCGCCGCTTCGCCATCGAGTTGGGTCTGGCCTTCCAATTGCAGGACGACCTGCTCGATAGCTATGGCGACGAGCGCCTGGGCAAGGCGATCGGTGGCGATATTTTGGAGGGTAAGAAGACCTACCTGATGATCACGGCCATGAGCCACGCCAACGAGGAGCAGCGCGAGGTGTTGCGTACGACCCACCTCGATGCAACCCTCACGGATGCCGAGAAGATTGCCCGCGTGAAGGCGCTCTACGATCTCCTCGAGATTCCCCACCTCACCGAGCAGCAGATCGCCATTCGTTTCGAGCGTGCCTTGGCGCAGCTCGAGGGGTTGGAGGCCCTGCCCGAGCGTGTCGAGGAGCTCAAGCAGTATGCTACGAGCCTGATGGGACGCAAGAAGTAAATGCAGCATTCAAAATTCAACAGACGTAATGAAGCGTAGCGATATCGAACTGATGGCCCCGGTGGGGTCGTATGAGGCGCTGGCGGCTGCCATCGAGGCGGGTGCCGATTCGGTCTATTTTGGGGTCGGCAAACTCAATATGCGTTCAGCCTCGGCGGCAAACTTTACGCTCGATGACCTGGCGCAGATTGTGGCTACAGCGCACGCTGCAGGTGTCAAGGCCTACCTCACGGTCAATACCATTGTCTACGAGGATGAGATCCGCACCATGCAGCAGGTGATCGACCGCGCCCGCAAGGAGGGGGTCGATGCCATCATTGCGACCGATATGGCGGCCATCCTCTATGCCCGACGCATCGGGCAGGAGGTCCACATCTCGACCCAGAGCAATATCTCGAACTCCGAGGCGGTCAAATTCTTCGCGCAGTGGGCCGATACGGTGGTCCTGGCACGCGAGTTGAGCCTCGAGCAGGTGGCTGCCATCCATCGCGAGATCATCGAGAACGATATTCGCGGCCCGAAGGGGGAGCTGGTCGAGATCGAGATGTTCGCCCATGGCGCACTCTGTATGTCGATTTCGGGCAAATGCTACCTCTCGCTCTACGAAACCAACTGCTCGGCCAATCGGGGCGCCTGCCGTCAGCTCTGCCGCCGCAAATATACCGTGCGCGACAAGGAGACGGGGGCCGAGCTCGACATCGACGGCCGCTATGTTCTCTCGCCCAAGGATCTCTGCACGGTCGATTTTCTCGACCGCTTCATTGCCTCGGGTGTCAAGGTGCTCAAGATCGAGGGGCGTGCCCGCGGTGCGGAGTATGTCAAGCGTGTCGTTGAGTGCTACGACCAGGCGCTGCGCATGATGGAGGAGGGAACCTACACCCCCGAGTCAGCTGCCGCGCTCAAGGAGCGTCTTGCCGAGGTCTTCAACCGCGGCTTCTGGGAGGGATACTACGCCGGTCGTCCCGTGGTGGAGCACAGCGCCGCCTACGGCTCCTCGGCTACGCGCCGCAAGGTCTATGTGGGCAAGGTGGTCAATTTCTACAAGAAGATCTCGGTGGCCGAGGTCTTGGTCGAGGCCGCTCCGTTGGAGGTTGCCGACGAGATCTTCTTCCTCGGCGCCACGACGGGTGTCAAGGAGCAGAAACTCGAGGAGCTGCACGGCCCCGAGGGGGAGCCGACCACCCGTGTCGAGCAGGGAACGCTTTGCGCCATCCGTACCTCGGAGCTGATTCGCCGCGGTGACCAACTCTACAAATTTGTCGAAGTAACCGAATAAAAACCATAAAACTATGTTTGCACCAACCACCTATATCGCGCGTCGCAAAATGCTCGCCGAGAAGATCGGCAAGGGTTTGATTCTACTCCCCGGCAACACCTTCTCGCCCAACAACTATCCCAACAACGCCTACTACTTCCGTCAGGATTCGACCTTCCGCTACTACTTCGGTCTTGCCAATCCGACCCTGGTGGGTCTGATCGATGCCGAGACGGGCGAGGCGGCCCTCTATGGCGACGACTTCACGGTCGAGGATATCATCTGGACGGGGCCGCAGCCCACGATGCAGGAGCTGGGTGCCAAGGCGGGCATTACGAAGACCTACCCGTTGGCCACCGTGGCACAGCACCTCGCCGAGGCTATTCGCCTGGGTCGCCGTATCCACTACCTGCCCCCCTATCGCGGGGAGACGAAGCTCCAGCTTGTCGAGTGGCTCGGCATTGCGCCGCAACAGCTGCACGACTACAAGTCGGTCGACCTGATGATGGCCGTGGCCGAGATGCGCGAGATCAAATCCGAGGAGGAGATCGCCGAGATGGAGAAGGCCTTCCTGCTGGGTTACGAGATGCACACCCTGGCGATGAAGATGTGCCGCCCGGGTGTTGTCGAGCGCGAGATTGCCGGTGCTGTTGAGGGCATCATCAAGCAGTATGGTCAGGGTGTTTCGTTCCCGACCATCGTTTCGCAGCATGGCGAGACGCTCCACAACCTCAATTGCGACGGTGTGCTTGAGGCGGGTCGTCTGCTGTTGGTCGATGGTGGTGGCGAGACATTGAGCGGCTACTGCTCCGACCATACGCGTACCTACCCCGTGAGCGGTAAGTTCAGCGACAAGCAGCGCGACATATATAATATAGTATTGAAGGCCCACGACGATGTGGCAGCTCTGATTGCCCCCTCGATGATGTACAACGAGGTGCACCGCGCCTCCTACCTCTCGCTGGCCGAGGGTCTGGTGTCGTTGGGAATCCTCAAAGGTACGGCCGAGGATGCTGTGGCTGCCGGTGCCATGACGATGCTCATGCCCCACGGCCTGGGTCACGGCCTGGGTATGGATGTCCACGACTGCGAGGCGATGGGTGAGCGCTCGTTCGACTTCTCGACCATAGCCGAGCGTGCCGCCAAGTCGGCCACCTGCATCCACCGCGCCACCTGGCAGCTCAAGCCCGGCACGGTGCTTAGTGACGAGCCGGGTCTCTACTTCATCCCGGCCCTGATCGAGAAGTGCAAGGCCGAGGGTAAATACCAGGGTATCGTTGATTACGCTCGCCTGGAGGAGTACTACGACTTCGGCGGCATCCGCATCGAGGACGACATCCTCGTGACCGAGAGCGGCAACCGTATGCTGGGCGGTGATAAAAAGATTCCCATCACGGTCGAAGAGTTGGAAGCAACTGTGGGACGTGATTAAGATTTGAACGAGAAAGAATCCTTGATTTCGGTAAAAATCGCCTCATTTGGGGCGATTTTTTCTGTTTTTAGCTTGGTTTTATCTATTTTTTTGTAATTTTATAGTCCGTAAACCTATTTTCGGAAACCTAATTTGAACCAATATGAAAAACTATTCAGCAAAAGAGATTAAGAACATCGTTCTAATTGGCGCGCCCGGCTCGGGAAAAACTACCCTTGCCGAAGCGATGGCTTATGAAGGTAAGGTCATCGACCGCAGGGGTAGTATCGAGACGAACAACACGCTCTCGGATAATACGGATATCGAGCACGAATACAAGCGTTCGATCTATTCGACCCTTCTTTTCACCGAATTCATGGAGCGCAAGCTCAACATCATCGACTGCCCGGGTTCGGACGACTTCTGCGGCAGCCTCTTCTCGGCATTCAAGGTGGGTGACGTGGGTGTCTTCTGCTTCAACGCCGCCAACGGTTGGGAGGTAGGTAGCGAGATTCAGGCCCGCTATGCCCGCCAGCTCAACAAGCCGATCATCGGTGTTATCAACCAACTCGATAGCGATAAGGCTTCGTTCGAGGCTGCTTACGAGTCGATCAAGGCCGCTTCGCGCGTGAAGCCCGTCATCGTGCAGTACCCCGTAAACCAGGGTCCCGATTTCAACGCCTTCATCGACGTGCTGCTGATGAAGATGTACCGCTTCAAGGATCACGACGGTCACCGCGAGGAGCTCGAGATTCCCGCCGAGGAGATGGATAAGGCCATTGAGCTGAACCGCGAGCTGGTCGAGATGGCTGCCGAGCACGATGAGGCTCTCATGGAGCTCTACTTCGAGAAGGGCACCCTGACCCAGGACGACATCCGTGCCGGTCTGAAGATCGGTGTATCGCAGCGTGCCGTGATGCCTATCTTCTGCGCATCGGGTAAGCGTGATATCGGCACGAAGCGTCTGATGGAGTTCATCATCAACGTTGCTCCGGGCCCGCTGAAGGCTCCCGCATTCCTCTCGACCGAGGGTGCCGAGATCGTAGCCGACGAGGCTGCACCGGCTGTAGCCTTCGTATTCAAGAGCCAGGTTGAGCAGCACATCGGTGAGATCACCTACTTCCGTGTGATTCGCGGTAAGATTACCGAGGGTTGCGAGGTGGTGAATACCCGCACGCAGAACAAGGAGAAGATTTCGCAGCTCTTCGCCGTTGCCGGCAAGAACCGCGTGAAGGTTTCGGAGCTTTCGGCCGGCGATATCGGTTGCACCGTGAAGCTCAAGGGCACGAAGGCCAACGATACCCTCTCGGCTGCTGCCGATATGGTGACCATCGAGCCGATCGTATTCCCCGATCCGCGCTACCGTGCCGCCATCAAGTGCGCACAGCAGTCCGACGAGGAGAAGCTGGGTAAGATTCTGAACGATGCCAAGAATGAGGATCCGACGATTCTGGTCGACTACTCGAAGGAGTTGAAGCAGACCATCATTCAGGGTCAGGGTGAGCACCACCTGAACATTCTGCGCACGCGCATCGCCCAGGAGAACAAGATCGCTTTCGACTACATCGCTCCGAAGATCCCCTATCGCGAGACCATCACGAAGGTGGCCCAGGCCGACTATCGCCACAAGAAGCAGTCGGGTGGTGCCGGTCAGTTTGGTGAGGTGCACATGGTTATCGAGCCCTACTACGAGGGTATGCCCGAGCCGAAGAGCTACAAGGCCGGTGGCAAGGGTGAGCTGGTTGTGAACATCAAGAACAAGGAGGAGTACGATATGGCTTGGGGTGGTAAGCTCCAGTTCTACTCGGCCATTGTCGGTGGTGCTATCGATGCTCGCTTCATGCCCGCCATCCTGAAAGGTATCATGGAGAAGATGGACCAGGGCCCGCTGACGGGTTCGTATGCCCGCGATATTCGCGTCGTGATCTACGACGGTAAGATGCACCCGGTAGATTCGAACGAGATCTCGTTCAAGCTGGCTGCCCGCAACGCCTTCAAGGAGGCCTTCCGCAACGCCGGCCCGAAGATCATGGAGCCTATCTACAACGTCGAGGTGCTTGTACCGAGCGAGTATATGGGTTCGGTGATGTCGGATCTGCAGAACCGCCGCGCCATGATTCTCGGTATGGAGTCGGATAAGGGCTTCGACCGTCTGAGCGCTACGGTGCCTCTGGCCGAGCTGTATCGTTACTCGACGACCCTCTCGTCGCTCACGTCGGGTTCGGCAACCTATTCGATGAAGTTCGCTTCGTACGAGCAGGTTCCGGCCGATGTTCAGGATAAGCTGCTGAAGGCTTACACCGACGAGGACGAGGATTAGTATATAATATAGGTGCAATACCTATTTGCGTTTATGAACTGAAAAAACCAACCTGAAATAAATTCATAAGCGAGGTGTAGCGGACTGCCGTGAGGCGGACCGCTGCACTGTTTTATGCTGCGGCATAAAACAGCACCAATAAAAAAAGGAGACTGTGCGGCCTCCTTTTTTTGTGTGATAAGCGAAGTGTTATGCTTCGGCGAAGCGCATCGCCTCCTCCATTTTTTGGCGGATCTCTGCGGTGCAGAGGTTGCCGATCGACCCCTCGTGGGTGTGGTGCACCTCGCGCGTGGGCTGATACTCGCCTTTTTGCACCTGCATACCCACTTCGCGGTAGGCCTCGCGGAAGGGTACGCCGCTCAAAGCCAGGCGATTCACATCCTCGACCGTGAAGAGGTAGTTGTACTTCTCGTCCTCCAAAATCTGCTCGTTGACCGTCAGGTTGGCAAGCATAAAGTCGGCCATCTGGAGCGTGCGCTTGAGCTCCGTGATGGCGGGGAAGAGGATATCCTTCAAGAGCTGCATCTCGCGGTGGTAACCCACGGGGAGGTTGGTCGTCAGGAGGGCCATCTCGTTGGGCAGCGCCTGAAGGCGGTTGCAGCGGCCGCGCATGATCTCGAAGACATCGGGATTCTTCTTGTGGGGCATAATCGACGAGCCGGTCGTGAGGCTGTCGGGGAGCTTTACGAAGCCGAAATTCTGGCTCATAAAGAGGCAGAGATCCATCGCCATACGACCCACCGTAGCGGCTACGGCGGCCATTGCGTTGGCGGCGGCGCGCTCGCTCTTACCGCGGCTCATCTGGGCGGCCACGACGTTGTAGTGGAGCGTATTGAAGCCCAAAAGCTCGGTGGTCATCGTGCGGTTGAGGGGGAACGACGAGCCGTAGCCGGCAGCCGATCCGAGGGGGTTTTGGTTGGCAATCTCGTAGGCGGCGGCCAGCAGGCGCATATCATCGACGAGGGTCTCGGCATAGGCTCCAAACCAGAGGCCGAACGACGAGGGCATCGCCACCTGCAGGTGGGTGTAGCCCGGCATCATCACCTCTTTGTGCTTCTCCGAGAGCTCCTGCAGACGATCGAAGAGGGCGCGCACCTCGCAGGCGATGGCGCGCAGTTCGGCACGCAGGAAGAGCTTCAGATCGACCAGCACCTGGTCGTTGCGCGAGCGTCCCGAGTGGATCTTCTTACCCACATCGCCCAGGCGGCGCGTCAGGAGCAGCTCGACCTGCGAGTGGATATCCTCCGACTCGGGCTCGATGCAGAAGTCGCCTGCCTCGATCTCGGCGGCGATCTGCTCCAGCCCTGCGACGAGCACCTGCAGCTCCTCGGCCGTCAGCAGGCCGATTGTCTCGAGCATACGGATGTGGGCCAGCGACCCCTCGACATCGTATTTTGCCAGGAGCATATCGAGCTCCTGATCCATTCCTACGGTATAATCCTCGACAAGGGCATTCGTGTCAAAACCCTTATCCCACAGTTTGGTAGCCATATTCGGTTGCTAAATTTTCAATGATTTTCAGATAGGTATCGATCCCCTCCTCGATCTCCGTCAGGAGGACATATTCGTCGGCCGTATGGGAGCGCGACGAGTCGCCCGGGCCGATTTTGAGTGCCGGGAAGGGCATCAGCGTACGGTCGGAGGTGGTGGGCGAGATGAAGGTTGCCGCCCCCGCCTTCACGGCAGCGCGCACCAGGGGGTGCGACTCCTCGATTACCGAGGCGCGGATGCGGGTCGAGCGGGGGGTGATGGTCGAGCGGAGCTCCTTGCGTAGCAGCTCCACCGTCTCCTCGTTCGTGTAGGCATCCGTCGTGCGTATATCAACCACAAAGCGGCACTTGTCGGGCACGACGTTGTGTTGCGTGCCGGCGGCGATTTGGGTCGTGGTGATGCGGATCGGCCCCAGGAACTTCGATTCACGCTCGAAGCGGTAGTCGCGGAGGCGTGCGATATCTTCCAAGGCGATGTAGAGGGCATTGATCCCCTCTTCGCGTGCTGCGTGGCCGCTCACCCCCTGTGCCTCGCAGTCGAGGACCACCAGACCGCGCTCGGCCAGGGCCGCCTGCATCGAGGTAGGCTCGCCCACAATCGCCATATCGACCTTGCCGACGGCGGGCACCCAGGCGCGGGCCCCCTTCTCGCCGCCACACTCCTCCTCGGCCGAGAGGGCCAGCAGCAGGTTGAAGGGCAACGCCTTGTCGTAGAGGGCGATGAAGAGCTCCACAAGTGCCACTAACGAGGCTCCTGCATCGTTTGCTCCCAGGCCGTAGAGACGGCCGCCCTCGAGGGTCGGGGCGTAGGGATCGCGCGTGTAGGAGGCGGCAGGGCGCACCGTGTCGTGGTGCGAGTTGAGCGCGAGGGTCGGTCGCGCGGGGTCGAATCCACGGCTGCGCGCTATGATGTTCTGTTCGATGCGCTCCACCACAACGCCCGCCTCCGAGAGGTGGCGAGCCAAAATCTCGGCCGTAGCCTGCTCCTCGCGCGTATGCGAAGGGGTGGCGATCAGCTCCTGAAGGAGCGCGATGGCGCGTTGTGCGGTTGCTTTCATCGGTTGCTCGTTTTTTTAGTCGTTTTGAATCGTCGTACCGCCCTCGGTCAGCAGGTCGTCGGCGTGCTTGATGCAGACCGAGCTGACACCCGCCGCAATGGCTTGCAGGGCATTCTCGATCTTGGGAATCATACCGCCACTCACGATCCCCTCGGCCTTGAGGCCTTGGTAGGAGGTGGGGGTGATGCGCTCGATGACCGAGCTCTCGTCCTCGGCATCACGCAGCACGCCGCGCTTCTCGAAGCAGAAGATCAGATCGGTCGGGGCGAGTGCCGCAGCACCTAAGGCGATGGCCTGCGTCACGCTGTCGGCGTTGCAGTTCAGGAGCGAGGATTCCCCATCGTGCATAATGGCACAGAAAACGGGGGTCAGACCCACCTCCAGGAGGTGTCCCAAAAGGGGCGAATCGACCGAGTCGATATCCCCCACAAAACCGTAGTCGATCGGCTTCGCAGGGCGACGATGGGCGCGCACGATGTTGCCGTCGGCACCCGAGAGGCCGATGGCATTGCACCCTAGGGCCTGCAGCTTGGCAACAATCTGCTTGTTGCACAGGCCGGCATAGACCATTGTCACCACATCGAGGGTTTGGCGGTCGGTGACGCGGCGACCCTCGATCATCTGCACCTCGTAGCCCAGCTCCTTCGTCAGGCGCGTGGCCAGCTTACCGCCGCCGTGGACCAGGATCTTCTTTCCCTCGATGCGGGCGAAGTCGGCCAGAAAGCGGTCGAGGACCTCGGGGTTGTCGATGACGTTGCCGCCGATTTTGATTACGCGAATCTTCTCCATCGCTTTTTTAGAGGCTTTCGATCAGACGCTTGAGAACTACTGTGGCCGAGATCTCGCGGTTGGCCGCCTCGGGAATCACCAGCGAACGCTCCGACTCGATCACCGAGTCCGTCACGATCATGTTGCGACGCACGGGGAGGCAGTGCATGAAGTAGGCGTTGTTCGTCAGGGCCATCTTCTCGTCGTCCACCGTCCAGGCGCGGTCGGTCGAGAGCACCTCGCCGTAGTGGGGGTCGTTGTAGGCGGCCCAATTCTTGGCGTAGATGAAGTCGGCCCCCTCGAAGGCCTTTTTCTGGTCGTACTCCACCTTGGCATCCCCCACAAAGTAGGGGTCAAGCTCGTAGCCCTCGGGGTGGGTGATCACGAAGTCGTAGTCGGCAGCGCGCATCCACTCGGCAAAGGAGTTGGGCACGGCCTGCGGCAGGGCCTTGGGGTGGGGTGCCCAGGTCAAAACCACCTTGGGACGCTCCACCGTCTTGTGCTCCTCGATCGTAATCAGGTCGGCGAAGCTCTGCAGGGGGTGGCGCGTGGCGGCCTCCATCGAGAAGACGGGGCAGCCCGAGTAGCGGATAAACTGCTCGAGGATGCGCTCCTCGTAATCCTCGCGCTTGTCCTTGAATTGGGCGAAGGAGCGGATACCGATGATGTCGCAGTAGGAGCCCATCACGGGAATTGCCTCCAGGAGGTGCTCCGGCTTGTCGCCATCCATAATCACGCCGCGCTCGGTCTCGAGCTTCCAGGCGCCCTGATTCACGTCGAGCACCATTACGTTCATACCGAGGTTCATCGCCGCCTTCTGGGTCGAGAGGCGGGTGCGGAGGCTCGAGTTGAAGAAGAGCATCAGGAGGGTCTTGTTGCGTCCCAATTCGCAGAATTGGTAACGGTCGCGCTTGAACTCAAGCGCCTCGGCGACAGCCTTTTTCAGGTCGCCAATATCTTCTACGCAGGTAAATTTTTTCATCCTATAAGAGTTCTTTGAAGGCGGTTAAAAATTGGTCGGCGTGGGCTTTGGTGAGTCCCAGCGCGGGCAGCAGGCGTACCGTCGTCAGACCGGCGCCTCCCGTGAAGATACCCTTCTCGAAGAGGAGTCGCTTGCGCAGCTCCGAAGCCGAGCCCTCGATCTCGATGCCGATCATCAGACCGCGACCGCGCACCTCCTTGATTTGGGGGATCTTCTTCAGCTCCTCGATGAGGTAGGCACCCACCTCGGCAGCATTCGCTACGAGTTTCTCCTCGCGCATCACATCCAGCACGGCGATCGCCGCAGCGCAGGCCAGGTGGTTACCCCCGAAGGTGGTGCCCAGCATGCCGGGCCACGCCTCGAAGTGGGGGGCAATCAGCACACCGCCGATCGGGAATCCGTTGCCCATACCCTTGGCCATGGTGACCAGGTCGGCACGAATCTCCGCCTTTTGGTGGGCGAAGAAGTGTCCCGAGCGGCCATAGCCCGACTGAATCTCGTCGAGGATGAGGACCGTTTCGCTCTCGGTGCAGAGCTCGCGCAGGGCGCGAAGGAACTCATCCGTCGGCTCGTGGATGCCAGCCACACCTTGAATACCCTCGATCAGTACGGCGGCAAAGGTGCGCGTTGCGAGCCTCTCCTTGACCGCCTCGATGTCGTTCAGGGGGACAAACTCCACCTTCTCGGTGCGGTTGAAGGGGGCGATGATCTTCGGGTTGTCGGTGGCGGCTACGGCTCCCGAGGTGCGGCCGTGGAAGGCCTTCTTGAAGCAGAGCACCTTCTCGCGGTTAGTGGCAAACGAGGCCAACTTGAGGGCGTTCTCGTTTGCCTCGGCACCCGAGTTGCAGAGGAAGAGGCGGTAGTCCTCGTACCCCGAAATGGCTCCCAGACGGTCGGCCAACTGCTGCTGGAGCGAGTTCTCGACCGAATTCGAGTAGAAGCCCAGGCGCGCAACCTGCTCGCTGATGAGCTTCACATAGTGCGGGTGGGCGTGACCGATCGAGATGACGGCGTGGCCGCCATAGAGGTCGAGGTACTCGCGCCCCTCGCTATCGTAGACGTGCGAACCGAGGCCGCGCACAGGCTCTACGGGGTAGAGCGAATAGACGTTGAAGAGTTCCATTAGAAGGCAGAGGCTTTAAGTTTGAGTCCCGTCGTGGCATTGAGCCCGAAGATGCGGTTCATATTCTCCACAGCCTGACCCGAGGCACCCTTCAAGAGGTTGTCGATGGCGGTCGTGATGTGGAGTTTCGAGCCATATTTGGCAACGTGGACCAATCCCTTGTTTGTATTTACGACCTGCTTGAGGTCGATGTTGTGCTCCGTGAAGTGGGTAAACTCCGACGAGGCGTAGTAGTCCGCGTAGAGCTTCTTGGCCTCCTCCTCGCTCAAGGGGCAGGTCGTGTAGACCGAGGCCAGGATGCCGCGCGTGAAGTCGCCACGCATCGGCACGAAGTTCATCTCCTTGTCGAAGGTGGGCTGCAGCTCACGCAGGTTGCGGCCAATCTCCTTGAGGTGCTGGTGGGTGAAGGCCTTATAGACCGAAACATTCGATGCTCGCCAGCTGAAGTGGGTCGTGGCCGAGGGCTTCACACCCGCGCCCGTCGAGCCGGTGATGGCGGTGATGTGCACCTCATCCTCCAACAATCCCGCCGCCGCCAGGGGCAGCAGTGCCAGCTGAATCGCCGTGGCGAAGCATCCCGGGTTGGCGATGCGTGTGGCCGAGGCGATCTTCTCGCGTTGCCACTCGGCCAGGCCATAGACGAAGCCGTCGTGCTCGTCGCGGAAATCCTGAGCCAGGTCGATGATCTTCAGGTCGGCGGGCACCTCGTTCTCGGCCATCCAGACCGAACTTTGGCCGTGTGCCGAGCAGAGAAAGAGGGCGTCGATCCCCTTCAGGTCATACTCCGAGGCGAAGCAGAGCTCCGTCTCCCCCTCCAGACCGCTGTGCACGGCCGTCAGGGGATTCCCCGCATTCGAGGTGCTGTGTACGAAGACCAGCTCCACTTCGGGATGAATCAGCAGCAGGCGCAGCAGCTCACCGGCCGTATAGCCTGCGCCGCCTATGATACCTACGCGAATCATTATTTGTTGCGCTTTTGTACGTTGTGGTAGATCTTGATCTGGTTGCCGAGGATCTTCGTGAAGCCCTTCACGTCGTCGGCCGTCCAAGCCTTGTTCACCTCGCCATACTCGCCGAAATCGGTCTTCATCAGATCGAACGAGGAATCAACACCTACAAGCGTGTAGCAGAGGGGGCGGAGCGTCAGCTCGACCGTACCCGTCACGTTGCGCTGCGAGGAGTCGAGCATCGCCTCGATGTCGCGCATCACCGGCTCGAGGTACTGCGCCTCGTGGAGGAACATACCGTACCAGGTGGCCACCTGCTCCTTCCAATAGAGCTGCCACTTGGTCAGGGTGTGCTTCTCGAGCATCTTGTGGGCGGCGATGATCAGAATCGGGGCGGCAGCCTCGAAGCCTACACGGCCCTTGATGCCGATGATCGTGTCGCCGATGTGCATATCGCGGCCGATACCGTAGGCCGAGCCAATCTCCTCCACCTTGCGGATGGCAGCCACGGGGTCGCTGTACTCCACGCCGTTGATGGCCGTCAGACGACCCTCCGTGAAGCCCAGCTTGAGGCTCTCCTCGCCCTCCTTGACCACCTGGCTCGGGTAGGCCTCCTCGGGGAGGGTAAGCTCCGATTTCAGGGTCTCCTTACCACCGATCGAGGTGCCCCACAGACCCTTGTTGATCGAGTACTCCATCTTGCGGAAGTCGGCCTCGAAGCCGTGCTCCTTGAGGTAGTTAATCTCGTACTCGCGCGTAAGGGTCATATCGCGCGTCGGGGTGATGATCTCGATCTCGGGGGCGAGAATCTGGAACGTCAGGTCGAAGCGCACCTGGTCGTTACCGGCACCCGTCGAGCCGTGGGCTACGGCGTCGGCACCGATCGACTTGGCATACTCGATGATGGCGATGGCCTGGAAGATGCGCTCCGAGCTTACCGAAATGGGGTAGGTGCCGTTACGCAGAATGTTGCCATAGACCATATAGCGAATCGACTTCTCGTAGTACTCCTGCTCGATGTCGAGCGTAGCGTGCTCGATGGCACCGAGGGCCATGGCGCGTGCCTCGATGTTCTTGAGCTCCTCCTGCGAGAAGCCGCCCGTGTTGGCAATTGCCGTGTAGACATCGTAACCCTGATCTTCGCTCAGGTACTTGACACAAAACGAGGTATCCAAACCGCCGCTGAAGGCCAAAACGACCTTTTTCTTCTGATTCATAGTTGTATAGTTTTTTTTGTTGTTATCTCAAATGAAAAATCTTTTTAATGGCATTGCCCACATACATCAGGTAGGGCTTCAGGCGCCAATGTTTCTCCTCCTCCTTGGCCGGGTCGTAGAGCATGCCTGTACAGAGGCACATGCGGCGCTCGTTGCGGAGCAGGATGTCGTAGTTGCGGCACCCCTCACAACCCTTCCAAAACTCGTCGTCGAGGGTCAGCTCCGAGAAGGTCACCGGCTTGTATCCCATGCGTGAGTTGAGCTTCATGACCGGCAACGAGGTGGTGATACTGAAGAGCTTGGCATAGGGGAATCGTCGTCGGGCCAGCTCGAATGTTCGTCGTTTAATGCGCTCGGCGAGACCCATGTGGCGGTACTCGGGATCGACGATAAGACCGGAGGTGGCGACAAAATCGCCGTGCTCCCAACACTCGATGTAGCTGAATCCGATCAGCTTCTCTCCATCCAGCGCCACGACGGCCTTGCCGCCCTTGATTTTGGCTGCAATGTACTCGGGCGAACGCTTGGCGATACCCGTGCCACGCTGCAGTGCCGACTCGTAGATCAACGTGCAGATACGCTCGGCGTACTGCGCGTGCTGCTCCTCGGCAAAAACGACGCTGATAGCTTTGTTGCTCATTCTCTTGACTTGAAAAAATCGGTAATCGAAATACGTTGTTTGGGTTATTGCTTCTCTTCGGGGCGGTTAGTTGAGTCGGTAGGCTCGTTGCACGCCCTTGATCTTTAGCAGGTTGTGTATGAGTGCGTCGGCGGCACCCGCGCTGGTCACCTCGACCGAGATCGTACCGCTCACGATACCTCCCTTTTGCAGGTCGAAGGCCATCGAGCGGATGTTGAGCTTCAGCTCGCGGCTGATGACCTCGGTGATGTGGTTGGCCATACCCGTCGTATCGGCCGCCACGACGCGAATCGTCACGCGGAAGGCACCCTCCGAATTCTGACGCCAGCGGGCATCGATGATGCGGTAGGGGTAGTTCTCGCGCATGCGCTTGGCGTTGGGGCAGTCGGTGCGGTGGATCGTGATGCCCGCATTGATGGTGATGAAGCCGAAGACCTCATCCCCCTTGATCGGGTTGCAACACTTGGCCAACTTGTATTGAATCTTTGAGATGTCGTCGTCGATAATCAGGGCATCCGACGACTGACGCTCGCTCTTCTCGCTCTTGGCAGCCTTCTCGGCCTTTTGGCGCTCGATCTCGGCGGCAGCTGCCTTGCGCTCCTCCTCCGCCTCGCCCGAGAGGTGGCGGTTTAGGATATCCTTGATGGTCTGGAAGTCGATCTTGCCCGTCGCAATCAGGGCGTAGACCTCCGTGCCGAGGCGCAACTTGTAGTGCTTCGTGAGGTAGTTCACCGCCTCATCGACCGAGAGGGGCAGTTTCCAATTCTTGAGCTTGCGCTCCAGCTCCTCGCGGCCCATGCGGGTGTGCTTGGCCTGCTCCTCGCGCATAAAGGCCTTGATCTTGTTCTTGGCCTTCGAGGTGACCACGAACGAGAGCCAGTCGGCCTTCGGGGTTTGGTTCTTCTGGGTGATGATCTCGACGATGTCGCCGTTGTGGAGCACCTCGCGGATCGGCACCGAGCGGTTGTTGACCTTACCGCCGGCACAGATGGCACCCAGGTTCGAGTGGATGTCGAAGGCAAAGTCGAGCACCGAAGCACCCTCGGGGAGCTTTCTCAGGTCGCCGTTGGGGGTGAATACGAAGATCTCACCCGAGGCGGGTTTGGCGTCGAAACGCTGGGCCAGCGAGTGGGTCGTCTCCTCCATGGCGGCGCGCAGGCGGCTCAGCCACTGCTCGCTCGTCTCGCCACCCTGCTGCACGCCCTTGTAGCGCCAGTGGGCGGCAATACCGCGCTCGGCCACCTCGTCCATGCGCTCGGTGCGGATCTGCACCTCGACCCAGCGACCCTCGGCCGAGACAGTCGTGTGGAGCGACTCGTAGCCGTTCGACTTGGGGATCGAAATCCAGTCGCGCATACGCTTCGGGTTGGGGGTGTAGAAGTCCGTGACAACCGAGTAGACCGTCCAACATTGGGGCTTCTCGAGCTCCACGGGGCAGTCGATGATAATACGCAGGGCGAAGATGTCATAGACACCCTCGAAGGGTACGCGCTGCTTGCGCATCTTGTTCCAGATCGAGTAGACCGACTTCGTGCGGCTCTTGATGTGGTATTGGATGCCCAGGTTGCGCAGCTTCATTTCGATCGGCACCAGGAACTTGGCGATGAAGGCGCGACGCTCCTCGGCGCTCTCCTCCAGCTTGAGGGTGATATGTTCGTAATCCTTTGGTTCGAGGTATTTCAGGGCCAGATCCTCCAGCTCGCTCTTGATGCCGTAGAGGCCCAGCTTGTGGGCGATCTGGGCGTAGAGGTTCATCGCCTCCCAGCTCTTCTTTCGACGCTTCTCGGGCGGGAAGATCTCGAGCGAGCGCATCACCTCGAGACGGTCGGCGAGCTTGATGAGGATCACGCGGGGATCCTCCGAGTAGCTCACGATCAGGTCGCGGAAGTTCTCGGCCTGTTCGTTGGCTACCTTGAGCTTCAGCCCCGAGATGTTGGCCAGGCCGACGGTGATGCCCACCACCTGCTTGCCAAAGCGGTTGCCGATCTGGTCGGTGAGGGCGAGAAACTCCTCGCTCGAAAGCTCCTTGTGAGCCAGGCGTACGACGTCGTGCAGCACCGAGGCGATCGTTGAGTTGCGACCCAATCCCACCTCCTCGATGACAATCTGTGCCACATTTGCGGCGTGGTCGAGCATCGGGCGTCCGTCGTAGCGCATTCTGTCGCCGAGCCACTCGGAGGCGTACTCCAAAGCGGCATCGACCAACGAAGCGGTTTCGTTGGAAAAGTTTTCGCGCGCCATGCGGCGCAGTTTATCGTATCGTGTTATAGCCATCTTTGCACATTAACCTTTTTGAGCAGAGGTGCTCAAATTGCAAAGATAGAAAAAGAGATTGAGATTTCTCCCCCTACGGGGAGAAAAAGCGCTGTTTTATTTCCGAATGAGGTAAATATGGTCCTCGGGAAGGGCAAAATGGGTGCGCTCGGCCTGCGAAAGGGTCGCGGCGTAGTCAATATCTTCGACCGTGAAGCCTGCCTCGCGCAGGCGGTCGGCGAAGTCGTTGCCGTAGATGCGGCGGTGGTCGTATTGGCCAAAGATGCGAGTGCGCTCCTTGCGATCGGTGATCGAGTCATCCTCGAAGGTGGTGGTGCGGTCGAGCTCCACGGGCGAGAGCAGTACACCCCATCCCCCCCTTTTGAGGATGCGGTGCAGTTCGCGCATCGCTTGGCGGTCGTCCTCGACATGCTCCATCAGGTGGTTGCAGATCACCACGTCGAACGACTCGTCATCGAGCGGAATCTGCTGAATATCAAAGTGCAGGTCGGCCAGCGGCGACTCCAGATCGGCCGTCTTGTAGCGCTCCTTTTGCGCGGCATAGCGAGGTTTGAGGTGGCGCATCAGGCAGACCTCGGGGGCGATGTGGAGCAGTGTGGGGAGCGAGGCAAAGAGGGGCGTTTCGCGCTCCAAATAGAGCCACAGCAGGCGGTGGCGTTCGAGCGATAGGCAGTGGGGGCAGAGAGCATTTTCGCGGGGCGTGACATAGCCGTAGGGGAGCAGTTTGCGGTAGCTGCGACCGCAGAGCGGGCACCGAAATTTCGATCCCCGATACCAAAGCCCTACGAGGGGCATCATCCAGCCTGCCACGCGCTGCAGGAAGGTGCGCGGCAGGTGGTTCAAGATCCACTTAATCAGCCCTTTCATGGTTGGTTACGCCTCCAAAATTTTTGCCACTTCGCCCTCGACCTCCTTCAAGCGTACCTTGCAGGCGGCGATCAGCTCCGAGGCGCGTTTTACCTCCGCGGCGAGGGTATCCACGTCGAGCTGCTCAGCGCGGAATTTTTCGAGGATGCGCTCAATCTCCTGCACAGCCTCCGTGTAGTTCATAGCCTTCTTTGCCATACGTCTATTCTTTGGCTCCATAGAGCAGGTCAAACCAGCGCTCTACGGCATTTTTCCAGAGTTCGGTACCCGCAGGTTGCTCGCCCAGGTCGATGCTGTGGCCCCCCTGGGGGAAGATGTGGAGCGTGGCTGGCACCTTGTGGCGGCGCAACGCTTCGTACATGCGTATCGAGTTCAGGGGCGATACGGCGGGGTCGTTGTCGGCGTGGATGAGGAGCGTCGTGGGGCTCTGCTCCGTCACCTGACAATCTATCGAGTGGCGCCACAACTTGTCGATGGTGGGATTTTTACCGCAAATTTGCTCGCGCGATCCCATGTGGGTAATCTCGGCATCCATCGAGATGACGGGCGAGACGAGGATCATGAAGTCGGCCGTGAAGCGCTCGCGGCTCACGGCATCGGTGCCGCGGTAGAGCAGCTGCTGCTCGACACCCGATGTGGCGGCCAGATGACCTCCGGCCGAGGAGCCCTCGACACCCACCTTCGCGGGGTCGATGCCCCACTCCGAGGCGCGGGCACGTACCACTTGCAGGGCGCGTTGCAGGTCCTGGGTCGAGATTGTCGAGGGGTCGACCGCATCGGGCGAGTTGGGCAGGCGGGCCGTCAGGATGAAGCCCGTCACCCCCTGGTCGGCAAACCAGCGGGCGATATCCCAGCCGGCAACCTCCCAGGCGTAGCGCTGATAGCCCCCTCCCGGGCAGATGATGACGGCGATGCCGCGATTCTTCTCGGGCGTGGGCGAAACGCGATAGATCGCCGGTCGTCCCACCTTGTAGACGCGTTCGTTGGCGATGCTGTCCTGCACCTCGATACCCTTTGTGTTGGGCATCGGGTGGTCACCCCACAAATCAATCTTCTCGCCCCGCTCTTGCGCAAATACCGAGCAGGCCGCAACGAGGCATACGAGTAGTGTTAAGTATCTCATCTCCTGCTAATTTTAGCGTTTTGAATGTTCGATTTCGATCTTGCCTTCAGCCACCTCGATCTCCAACTGCTTGGCGGCTTTAATTTCGTCAATCCGCTTCAGCGCCTTGCCCTCGGCACGCACGATGGCAAATCCGAGCTGCAGGATGCGCTCCGGTGAGCGGCTCTCGACCGCCTCCCGAGCCCCCTCCAACCGCTCCGCTTCGCGCTTGAAGCGCTCCTCGAGCAGTTCAGGCAGGCGTCGTTGCAGCTGTTCGAGGCGCAATCGTTCGCCCACCATGCGCTCCACTGAGCGGCGCGAGAGTTCGCTGCCGAGTTGTTCGAGTTGCAGCTCCTCGTCACGCATGCGGGCAATGACGGCATCGTGGAGCTGCTGGGCAGCCCCCTCCAACCACCCCTCGATGCGCTCCATGCGCTCGTTGAGCCAGCCGGCAACGGCCGTCGGGGTCTTGAGCGGGGTGTGGGCCACCATATCGGCGACCGATTGGTCTTTGTCGTGGCCGATACCGGTCAATACGGGCAACGGAAATTGGGCGATGTGGCTGCAGAGGCGGTAGGCGTTGAAGCAGTTCAGGTCGCTCACCGAGCCACCACCGCGCACGATGACCACCACGTCGAACTCCTCCTGTCGCGCGGCCACCTCGTCCAGGGCTGCGAGGATCGACTCCTCGGCTGCTGCCCCCTGCATATAGGCATCGAAGAGGGTGAGCCGATAGGCATAGTCGGTGCGGGCAAGCTCCTTGCAGAAATCTTGGTATCCGGCCGCTTGAGCGCTCGAAATCAGGGCGATGCGCTGCACCAAGAGGGGCATCTCCAGCTCGCGGTTCATATCCCACACCCCCTCCTCTTCGAGGCGGGCAATGGTCTCGAGGCGCTGCTGCTCCATGTCGCCTAACGTGTAGGCGGGGTCGATATCGATGATCTGGAGCGAGAAGCCGTAGAGCTCGTGGTAGGTAATCAGGACCTGAGCCAGGATGCGGAGTCCGGCGGTCAGTTTCTGTCCCGTTGTCGCCTCGAAAGTACCCGCAATGCGGGGGTAGTTCGAGCGCCAGATGACGGCGCGAGCCTGGGCTGTCGGGACACCGTTGGCACTGCCGCGCCCCTTCTCGATCAGCTCCATGTAGCAGTGACCCGAGTAGTTCACTTTCAGCTCCGAAAGCTCGGCGGCAACCCAAATGGGCGCCTCAAACTGCTCGGTCAGCACCGCCTTGACGCGGCGTTGTAACTCGCTGAGGGTTATGTGGCTGCGCGGCTCCATATCCTTTAGCGTATGACAAGCTCCAATTCGCGGGGCAGGCGTCTCCCTTCGGGAAGTTGTATGCGCAGCACCCCTTCGCTCTCGACGGCTGCACCTGCCTTGCGGGCAGGCTCCCAACGAGGCGACTCCTCCACGACCTTCTCGACACGCCGTTTGAGACGGTTGTCGGTGCTGTGGAGGGTCTCGAGGATCGTGAGCGAGCCATCCTTGGCGATTTGGTAGCGTAGCACTACGCGCGCCGTCGGATCGGTCTCCTCCCACTTTACGCGGTTCTTGACATAGTTGCCAAAGGAGAGCGTGTCGGCCGTGAAGCGTGCCGGCTCGTCGTATTTCAGGGTAACGAGCACCACGCCGTTCGAGGCCTGCGCCCCATAGCGGGCGATGGTCTCCTCGTCGGCAGGCAGCTCCTCGACACATTCGATGATATCGGGGTCAATCTCGCTGATGTTGCTCTGCACCTCGCCATTGATAATGTAGAGGGGCTGCTGTGCCCACGCCGTTGTGGCACAGCAGATCAGCAACAGAAGTGTAATCAACCGTTTCATCGTTCGATGCGCTATAATTTGCCTGCTCCCAATTGTGAGTTCGTAATCCGCGGATTACAACTCGCTCTCCTTCAGGCGCTCGGCATTCTCGGCCACGATCAGGTGGTCGATGCAGTCCTGGATGTCGCCATCCATGAAGGCCGAAAGGTTGTAGATCGTGTAGTTGATGCGGTGGTCGGTGATACGTCCCTGCGGATAGTTGTAGGTGCGAATCTTGGCCGAGCGGTCACCGGTCGAAACCATCGTCTTACGCTTCGAGGCAATCTCGTCGAGGTACTTCGAGTACTCGAGGTTGAAGACACGCGTACGCAGCTCCTCGAAGGCCTTGTCAAAGTTCTTGAGCTGCGACTTCTGGTCCTGGCACTGCACGACGATACCGGTCGGGATGTGGGTCAGACGGATGGCCGAGTAGGTGGTGTTCACCGATTGGCCGCCCGGGCCCGATGCACAGAAGATATCCTTGCGGATGTCGTTCATCGAGATCTCCACATCGAACTCCTCGGCCTCGGGAAGCACTGCCACCGAGGCTGCCGAGGTGTGTACGCGGCCCTGCGTCTCGGTCTGGGGGACACGCTGCACGCGGTGTACACCCGACTCATACTTGAGCGTACCGTAGACATTCTGGCCCGTGACCTTCAGCACGACCTCCTTGTAGCCGCCCACGGCGCCCTCCGACGAGGAGGTCACCTCATAGCGCCAACCCTTCGACTCGATGTACTTGGTGTACATACGCAGCAGGTCGCCGGCGAAGATGGCGGCCTCGTCGCCACCCGTACCACCGCGAATCTCGACGATGGCGTTCTTCGAGTCCTGGGGATCCTTCGGGATCAGGAGGAGCTTGATCTCCTCCTCCAGGCGTACGATCTCGGGCTCGAGCTCCGTAACCATCTCGCGCGCCATCTCGCGCATCTCCTCATCCTTGTCGTTGAGGAGGGTATCTTTTGCCTCGGCCAGGTTGGCTGCCGCCGTGCGGTAGCGATCCGAGGTCTCGATGATGGGCTCCAACTCCTTGAACTCCTTCGTGAGCTGAATAAATTGCTTCACGTCGGCAATTACTTCGGGGTCGGTCAATTTCTGGCCGATCTCCTCGTACTTGAGTTTCAGACCGTCCAGACGCATCAAAATTGTGTTATCTGCCATGTATCAGTTGTTGTGTTGTTTATTTCAAAATTGTGTCGATCCAGTCGAGCATCAGGGGCATCCAGGCGTGCTTGTAGTGGAACGTGTCGCGCATGCCGAAGCCGTGACCTCCGTAGGGGAAGATGTGGAGCGAGGAGCGGATGCCGTGCTCCTTGAGGGCCTCGTAGTAGATCGGGCCATTTACCGAGGGAACCGTGCGGTCGTCGTCGGCGTAGAGAATCAGCGCCGGGGGCGTCTGCTCCGTCACGCGGTTCTCGAGCGAGTAGTACTCGCTGAGCTTCTTCGAGCGCTTCTCACCCAGCAGGTTGTCGAACGAGCCCTTGTGGAGCTTGCCCTCCTGGGCCGTGATCACGGGGTAGAAGAGGAGCGAGAAGTCGGGGCGCACGCTGCCCATCGTCGAGGTCATGGCGGCCAGGTGACCACCTGCCGACGAGCCGGCGATGCCGACCTTCGCGCAGTGCATCTCGGCGGGGAGTCCCTCCTTTTCGCCGCGCAGCAGGCTGATTGCCTCGCAGGCATCCTCGAGCGGCACCTCGGGGCAGCCGTTGGGCATACGGTAGTGGAGCACGGCGGCCGTGTAGCCGTGTGCAGCAAACCAGGCAGCCATGTGGGCACCCTCGTTCTCCATCGAGAGGTGGCGATAACCACCACCCGGGCAGATCACCACGCCGCGGCCGTTCTTGGCTGCGGGATTCGGGGTGTAGACATAGAGAACCGCCTCGGTGGTGAGCGTCGGACGGCTGTTGCGCGTCTCACCCGCTACGGCCATGCCGTTCGAGTGGGGGGCGGTGTTGTTGTCCCAAATTTTGTGTACGAGCTTCGCGCCGCTCATATCCTGTGCCGAAACACTCAGCGCCATAAGCAGGGCGCAAAGAGTGAAAAGATGCTTTTTCATGGTTCGGTTAGATAACGATGTTGATAATTTTGCCCTTTACGACGATAATCTTCTTCGGGGTTTTGCCCTCGATCCACTTCTGGGCCTCGGGCTGGTTTACCACGTCGGCCTGGATCGCAGCCGGATCCATGTTGAGGTCGTAGGCGCGCTTGAAGCGGAGCTTGCCGTTAATCGATACGGGGTACTCGAAGGAGCTCAACACGAGCCACTTCTCCTCGGCTACGGGGTAGGTGGCGGTGCAGATCGAGGTGGTGTTGCCCAGGGCGTGCCACAGCTCCTCGGTGATGTGGGGCGCGAAGGGCGAGAGGAGCGTGATAAGGGGCTCCACAATGGCGCGCTTCGAGCAGTCACCCAGCTCGTTGAGGCAGATCATAAAGGCGGCTACCGAGGTGTTGAACGAGAAGTGCTCGATATCTTCGGTCACCTTCTTGATCGTCTTGTGCAGGGTGCGCATCTCCTTCTCGGTCGGCTCCTCGTTGGTGACGATAAACTTGCCGTCGCGGTCGTAGAAGAGTCTCCACAGGCGCTTCAGGAACTTATGCACACCGTCGATGCCGTTCGTATCCCAGGGCTTCGACTGCTCGAGCGGGCCGAGGAACATCTCGTACATGCGGAGCGTATCGGCGCCGTAGTTCTCAACAATGTAGTCGGGATTCACGACATTGAACATCGACTTCGACATCTTCTCGATGGCCCAGCCGCAGATATACTTGCCATCCTCGCAGATAAACTCGGCGTTGGCGAAGTCGGGCATCCAGGCGCGGAAGGCCTCCTGGTCGAGGATGTCGTTCTTGACGATATTCACATCGACGTGGATCTCCTGCGTCTCGTACTGATCCTTCAGTCCCAGCGATACGAACTTGTTGGTGCCCACCACGCGATAAACGAAGTTCGAGCGACCCTGAATCATACCCTGGTTTACGAGCTTGCGGAAGGGCTCCTGCTCGCAGACGTAGCCCAAATCGTAGAGGAACATATTCCAGAAACGCGAGTACATCAGGTGACCCGTGGCGTGCTCAATACCACCCACGTAGAGGTCCACCTGGCGCCAGTAGCTGTTGGCCTCCTCGCTCACGAGGGCCTCGCTGTTCTTGGGATCCATATAGCGCAGGAAGTAGGCCGACGAGCCGGCAAAGCCGGGCATCGTCGAGAGCTCGAAGGGGTAACCCTCCTCCGTCTTCCAATTCTCGACGCGAGCTAAGGGGGGCTCGCCCTGCTCCGTGGGGCCGAAGTTGGCAATCGGGGGCAACTCGAGGGGGAGCTGATCCTCGCTTACGGGGTAGGCCGTATCCTCCTTGTAGTAGATCGGGAAGGGCTCGCCCCAGTAGCGCTGACGCGAGAAGATGGCGTCGCGCAGACGGTAGTTGATGAGCTTCTTGCCCAGGCCGCGCTTCTCGACCTCGGCAAACATGAGCGGAATAGCCTCCTGTACATCCATGCCGTTCAGGAAGTCCGAGTTGATCATCTTGCCCTCCTTGGCATCGTACGAGGCCTCCTCGACATTGCCACCCTCGACTACGGGAGGAATCTCCAGGCCGAAGTGACGGGCAAAGGCCCAGTCGCGCGAGTCGTGTGCCGGCACCGCCATAATGGCACCCGTGCCATAGCCCGAGAGGACATAATCCGAGGCGTAGATCGGAATCTGACGACCCGTGAAGGGGTTCACGGCGTAGGAGCCCGTGAAGACACCGCTCACGCGCTTCGTCTCGGCCATACGCTCGCGCTCCGAACGCTTCTTGGCCTCCGTGACGTAGTTCTCAACCGCCTCCTGCTGCTCGGGCGTGGTCAGCTCGGCGAGCATCTCGTGCTCGGGGGCGATCACCATGAAGGTGACGCCGAAGATCGTATCGGGACGGGTGGTGAAGATCTCGAGCTTCTTCTCCGAGCCGACGATATCAAAGAATACCTGTGCACCCACCGAGCGGCCGATCCAGTTGCGCTGGATCTCCTTGAGCGAGTCGCTCCACTCGAGCTTCTCGAGGCCGTCCAACATGCGCTGGGCGTAGGCCGTCACGCGGAGCAGCCACTGCTTCATGCGCTTCTGCTCGACGGGGTGACCGCCGCGCACCGAGAGGCCATCCTTCACCTCGTCGTTGGCCAGCACCGTGCCGAGCTTCGGGCACCAGTTGACCATCGTGTCGGCGCGGAATGCCAGACGGTAGTTCTGTAACACCTGCTCCTTCTCGGCCTCGCTCTTCGCATTCCACGCCTCGGCCGTGAAGTGCATCTCGATAGTCGAGGCGGCGTCGATACCCTCCGTGCCGCTCTTCTCGAAGCGGGCCACCAGCTCCTCGATGGGCTTGGCCTTCTGCTCCGTGCGGTCGTAGTAGTGGGCAAACATCTTCAGGAAGGCCCACTGCGTCCACTTGTAGTAGGCGGGGTCGCAGGTGCGCACCTCGCGCTCCCAGTCGAACGAGAAACCGATCTTGTCGAGCTGCTCGCGGTAGCGAGCCACGTTCTTCTCGGTCGTCACGGCGGGGTGCTGCCCCGTCTGGATAGCATACTGCTCGGCGGGCAGACCGAAGGCGTCGTAGCCCATCGGGTGGAGGACATTGAAGCCCTTCAGGCGCTTGTAGCGCGAGTAGATATCCGAGGCGATGTAGCCCAGCGGGTGGCCGACATGCAGACCTGCCCCCGAGGGGTAGGGGAACATGTCGAGTACATAGAATTTCGGTCGGGTCGTATCGACCTCGACGCGGTAGGTCTTCTCTTCGCGCCACTGCTGTTGCCAGCGCGCTTCGAGTTCTTTGAAATTGTATTCCATGGATTTCGGGTTATTATTTTCCTTTTTTAATGGACAAAGATACATATATTATAAAGAAATTCAAAATTTAGGATTTAGAATTCAAAATCGGTGGGCATAATGAGGGTGCATGCCGAGATCGCAGGTCGCTTCATGGGCCGTGTGTTGGATGTGTTGAGATTTTTTTTTAATTTTGTGGTGCAGTATTTTGCCTTTTAGCCGTTTTACTATAAAACAAACTCGTTTAGTTATGAAAAATCAGTGGTTGAAAATGGCCATGTTGCCGTTGTTGTTGGCAATGTTTGTTGCTTGTTCGGATGACGAAGATTATGAGGGTTATATCTGGGATTTTATTAACCCCTCGGTGATGCTCTTTGTGACCGATGAGGTAACGGGTGCCGATTTGTGCGATCCGTCGGTCGTCGGAAATGTGGTCGAGTCGGCCTATGTGGCCTACCAGGGGAAGAGTTATCCGCTGCTCCCGCCGGGCGTGATCTATGAGGAGGAGATGGAACAGACGCGTGCAACTTTTCCGCTCCCGATCGCTTTTCGTCATGCGCGCCTCTATTCGGATGGGCAGTGGTTTGTCTCCTTTGGGGAGTTTGCCCCCTCGGATTATCAGGGCGAGACATTTGAGGTCTTTTGGGGCGATGGTACTTCCACGGAGATTTCCTTTGATCTGGTGCTCGAATGGGACAAAAAACACTATCCCCACATTAAGGATGAGGTTTGGGTGGATGGCATCTCGAACGGTAGCGGATATGGTGAGGGCTGGCGTGTGCATCTTGTGAAGTAGATTCCCCGTGTGCGAAGCAATGGTGCTCTTTGTTTGCTAAGCGCCCTTTGATAACGAGATTAAAGCGATTAATGATATTAATGAAATTAACGAAGGGCGCTCCTTAATATCCTTAATCTCTTTAATTTCTTTCATCTCTTTTCCCCTGCGCCCTTGTCGACTTTGCGTTTTTTTTGTAACTTGCTCATAATTAATAAATAAGGTGCGTATGGATAAGTACTACGATGCAATCCGATTCGATGCGCTGTATCGGGTTTTGAGCTCGATGCTCATCCTGGGTTTGGTACTGATTGTGCCCCTGTCGGGTGTTTGGGAGGATGTAGTGGCGATCCCCTATGTCTTGGTACTCTTTGCAACGCTTTTTCGCGTGGTCAATATTTGTGTGCAGACGGCGCGCGGCAAAGAGATCGGGCCGCGCCTGAGTGAACCCTGGGAGCGGCGCATCGAGTGGCTCGACGGAGCCCTTACGGTGGTCTGGTCGGTGGTCATTTTTGGTGTGGCCTTATACCTAATTTACGCCTCCTTCTTCGCTTGATTTTTTAGCCTCTTTTAACCCCTTGCCCGACCCCGAAAAGTCGGGCTTTTTTGTCCCTTTTCGGGGGCGAGTTTGCCCCCTTTCGGGGTGCTTTTGCATGCCCCGATGTCGGGTCGGCTATCTCCGAATTTGCCGCCTGCCTGCGGCGTGTCTCCATCCCCGATATTTGGCTTTGTTGCGGTTGGGCAAATCGGCTAACTCGCTCATTTAGGAGGATTCCGACACCGCCCGATTGTCGGGTTCGGTTTTTCTTTTTCGCTACTTGAATTTATGTTTTTGACAAAATTCAATTTTCTCATTCCTTCCGCCATTTCGGCTCTTCGACCTCGCAATGCGGCGAAATGCAGAACGCTCACAAAATCAGTAGTTTAGCAAAATTGCCATAAACAAAGCAAATAGTTTTGCAAAAACGATAAGCAAAAAGAATGGCAGAGGGGGTCAAAAACGGCGAAAAAGGCTGAAAAAGATGCCATATATATTGTATTTCCAAAAAAAATGCGTACCTTTGCAGTCCATTTTGGACAATGGAGATAGAAAAATTAACAAAATTTAAGGACAAAAAACAATGCCTACTATTCAACAGTTAGTTCGTAACGGCCGAGTAGCAATGGAGGACAAATCGAAGTCGCCTGCTCTCGCCGCGTGTCCGCAGCGCCGTGGCGTTTGTACCCGTGTGTACACGACGACCCCGAAGAAGCCTAACTCGGCTATGCGTAAGGTGGCACGTGTAAGATTGACCAATGGCAAGGAGGTCAACGCCTACATCCCCGGTGAAGGTCACAACTTGCAGGAGCACTCGATTGTGCTGGTCCGCGGTGGTCGTGTTAAGGACCTCCCCGGTGTTCGTTATCACCTCGTGCGCGGTGCGCTCGACTCGGCCGGTGTAGATGGTCGTCGTCAGCGTCGCTCGAAGTACGGTGCTAAGCGTCCCAAGGCCGCTAAGAAGTAATCTGAGAAATCAAAACAACAAAGAATTTTTTTAAGCAATGAGAAAAGCTAAGCCTAAGAAGCGAATTCTACTTCCGGATCCGAAGTTCGGTGACGTGGCTGTGACCCGTTTCGTGAACAACCTTATGCTGGATGGTAAGAAGAGTATTGCCTACACGATCTTCTATGATGCATTGGAGCTCGTGAGCAAGAAGATGAAGGATGCTGATAAGTCTCCGCTGGAAATCTGGAAACAGGCCCTCGAGAACATCACGCCCCAAGTCGAAGTGAAATCGAAGCGTATCGGTGGTGCAACTTTCCAGGTACCTATGGAGGTTCGTCCGGAGCGCAAGATTTCTATTTCCATGAAGAACCTTGTCCTGTTCTCGCGTAAGCGCGCCGGTAAAACGATGGCAGAGAAGCTTTGCGCTGAGATCGTAGATGCCTACAACCAGCAGGGTGCCGCCTTCAAGCGTAAGGAGGAGATGCACCGCATGGCTGAGGCCAACAAGGCATTTGCACACTTCCGTTTCTAACAGAATACCACGATGGCAGCAAGAGATTTAAAATACACGCGTAATATCGGTATCATGGCTCACATCGATGCCGGTAAGACCACGACCTCGGAGCGTATTCTGTTCTACACGGGTAAGACCCACAAGATCGGTGAGACCCACGAGGGTGCCGCTACCATGGACTGGATGGTTCAGGAACAGGAGCGTGGTATTACGATCACCTCGGCCGCTACGACGGCCTTCTGGAACTACATGGGTAAGCAGTACCAGATCAACCTGATCGACACCCCGGGACACGTTGACTTTACCGTTGAGGTAGAGCGCTCGCTCCGCGTACTGGACGGTGCTATCGCTACGTTCTGCGCCGTAGGTGGTGTAGAGCCGCAGTCGGAGACCGTTTGGCGTCAGGCCGACAAGTACAACGTTCCCCGTATCGGTTACGTGAACAAGATGGACCGCACGGGTGCCGATTTCTATGCCGTTTGCTCGCAGATCAAGGAGCACTTCGGTACGACGGCTCTGCCCGTTGTTCTCCCCATCGGTGTTGAGGACAAGTTCGAGGGTCTGGTAGACCTTATTTATAATAACGCCATTTACTACTTCGACGACAAGACCGTTCGTGACAACTTCGAGCTTCGCGAGATCCCCGAGAGCATGAAGGCCGAGGCCGAGGAGTGGCGTATGAAGCTCATCGAGGAGGTTGCTTCGACCGACGATGCTCTGATGGAGAAATTCTTCGAGGATCCCGATTCGATTACCCCCGAGGAGCTGCTCGCAGCTATCCGTACCGCTACGATGTCGATGCAGATCGTTCCGATGCTCTGCGGTTCGTCGTTCCACAACAAGGGTGTACAGAAGCTGCTCGACTATGTGATGGCTTTCCTTCCCTCGCCGCTGGATGTTCCCGCTGTTGAGGGTACGAACCCCAAGACCGAGGCCACTGAGGTGCGTAACGCATCGGATGAGGATCCCTTCTGCGGTCTGGCGTTCAAGATCGCTACCGACCCCTTCGTAGGTCGTCTGGCTTTCGTTCGTGTATATTCGGGTAAGCTCGATGCAGGTTCGTATGTTTACAACGCACGTAGCGGTAAGCGCGAGCGCATCAGCCGCATCTACCAGATGCACGCCAACAAGCAGAACCCGCTCGAGACCGTAACGGCCGGTGATATCTGCGCCGCTGTAGGTTTCAAGGAGATCCGCACGGGTGATACCCTCTGCGCCGAGAACGCACCTATCGTACTCGAGCAGATGACCTTCCCCGAGCCGGTGATCGGTCTGGCTGTTGAGCCCAAGACCCAGAAGGACCTCGACAAGCTCGGCATTGCCCTGGGCAAGCTGGCTGAGGAGGACCCCACCTTCACGGTTCACACCGACGAGGATTCGGGTCAGACGGTTATCAGCGGTATGGGTGAGCTCCACCTCGACATCATCGTGGATCGTCTCCGTCGTGAGTTCGGCGTTGAGATCAACCAGGGTGCTCCGCAGGTGAACTACAAGGAGGCTCTGACGCAGACCGTACAGCACCGTGAGGTCTTCAAGAAGCAGACCGGTGGTCGCGGTAAGTTTGCTGATATTATCTTCGAGATCGGTCCCGCCGAGGAGGGCAAGATGGGTCTGACCTTCGTTGATGAGGTGAAGGGCGGTAACATTCCGCGCGAGTTCATTCCTTCGGTACAGAAGGGCTTCGAGTCGGCTATGGCTAACGGTGCTCTTGCCGGTTATCCGATGGACTCGATGAAGGTTACCCTCAAGGACGGTTCGTTCCACCCCGTCGATTCGGATCAGCTCTCGTTCGAGATCGCAGCCCGCAATGGTTACCGCGTAGCGGCACCGAAGGCAGGTTCGATCATCATGGAGCCGGTTATGTCGGTTGAGGTTGTTACCCCCGAGGAGAGTATGGGTGATATCATCGGCGACTTGAACAAGCGTCGTGGCCAGATCACCGGTATGGAGTCGAAGGGTACGGCTCGTGTCGTAAAGGCAAAGGTTCCCCTGTCGGAGATGTTCGGCTATGTAACCGTGCTGCGTACGATTTCGTCGGGTCGCGCTACCTCGTCGATGGAGTTCTCGCACTTTGAGGAGGTTCCTGCTGGCCTTGCCAAGGATATCATCGAGAAGGCGAGTGGTAAACGTAAGGATATAGAATAAGCAAACGATATGGATCAGAAAATCAGAATCAAGTTGAAGTCTTTCGATCACAACCTCGTCGACAAGTCGGCCGAGAAGATCGTGAAGACCGTAAAGAGCACGGGCGCCATCGTTAGCGGTCCGGTACCCCTGCCCACCCACAAGCAGATTTTTACGGTGAACCGCTCGACCTTCGTTAACAAGAAGGCCCGTGAGCAGTTCCAGCTCTGCACCTTCAAGCGCATCCTCGACATCTACTCGTCGACGCCCAAGACGATCGACGCACTGATGAAGCTCGAGCTTCCCTCGGGCGTTGAGGTTGAGATCAAGGTGTGATAAATGAGGGAGCGGTGGGTATGCAACCCATACCCACCCACCCTTAAGTAAAACCCCTCGGAGCAGGGGGCCCTATAAGGCAAGGATAGGGAGCCATATTAGGAGGTGCTTATATAATATATAGGTACGACCTGAAAATGGAGGGATACGGCCCGAAAAAAAAAGAAAAATGCCGCCCCTTTTGGCCCGTATTGCGCCTTGGCGAAAGCTCCAAAAAACGTTGTGAAACTCACATTCACTTATTTATAACAAACAAATTGACAACAAAATGTCAGGACTTATTGGAAAGAAAATCGGAATGACTTCCGTTTACAGTGCCGAGGGTAAGAATATTCCATGCACTGTCATTGAGGCTGGCCCGTGCGTTGTTACGCAAATCAAGACTGTCGAGAAGGACAACTACGAGGCAGTTCAGATTGCCTATGACGAGAAGAGTGAAAAGCACACCACCAGCAGTTTGTTAGGTCACTTCAAGAAGGCCGGCACGACCCCGAAGCGCAAGCTCGCGGAGTTCAAGGGCATGCCTGAGGTGGCTCTCGGCGACACGATTACCGTTGACCTCTTCTCGGAGGAGGACTGGGTAGACGTGACCGGGATCTCGAAGGGTAAGGGTTACCAGGGCGTTGTGAAGCGCCACGGCTTTGCCGGTGTTGGTGGCCAGACCCACGGTCAGCACAACCGCCAGCGTAAGCCGGGTTCGCTCGGTGCATCGTCGTACCCCTCGCGTGTCTTCAAGGGCAAGCGTCTGCCGGGTCAGATGGGTGGCGATCAGGTAAAGGTGCTGAACCTGAAAGTTTTGAAGGTAATTCCGGAGAGCAACCTGATCCTCGTGAAGGGTTCGATTCCGGGTGCCAAAGGTGCTTACTTAACCATTGAGAAGTAGTATGGAATTAGCAGTATTGAACGCACAAGGAAATGAGACGGGCCGTAAGGTAGTCCTTTCGGAGGCCGTTTTCGGCGTGGAGGCTAATGACCACGCTATCTATCTCGACGTGAAGCAGTATTTGGCTGACCAGCGTCAGGGTACGCACAAGGCAAAGCAGCGTAATGAGGTTGCCGGTTCGACGCGCAAGCTGAAGCGTCAGAAGGGTACCGGTGGTGCTCGTTGCGGTTCGATCCTCTCGCCCCTTTTCCCGGGTGGTGGTCGTATCTTTGGTCCCGTACCCCGCGATTACAGCTTCAAGCTCAACAAGAAGCTCAAGCAGCTCGCTCGCCGCAGCGCACTGACCTACAAGGCTCAGGCCGGTCAGATCATCGCTCTCGAGGCTCAGCAGCTCGACGCTCCCAAGACGAAGGCTGTTGTAGCCCTGGCTGAGGCCCTGAAGGTGGCCGACAAGAAGGTGCTGCTCGTATTGCCCGAGGGCAACGTAAACCTGCAGCTTTCGTGCCGCAACCTGACCTACATCAAGCCCGTTCTGGCTCAGAACGTCTGCACGTATGACGTGATGAACGCTTCGGCTCTGGTGATGGTTGAGGGTGCTGAGAATGTACTGAATACTTTGTTAGCATAAAACGCAAGACAACCATGGAGATTATTATTAAGCCGGTATTAACCGAGAAAATGACGATTCAGGGCGAAAAGTTGAATCGCTACGGTTTTATTGTTGACGTGCGCGCTAACAAGCTGCAGATTCGTCAGGCCGTAGAGCAGATGTACAATGTCGTAGTTACGGATGTAAATACGATTAACTGCATGGGCAAGCTCAAGAGCCGCTACACGAAGGCGGGTCTGCTGGAGGGCCGTGCCAACAACTTCAAGAAGGCAATTGTCACCTTGAAGGAGGGAGATAAGATTGATTTTTACAGTAATATCTAACGAAGATGGCAGTAAAGAAATATAAGCCTGTAACTGCAGGTACACGACACAAGGTAATCAGCGCTTTCGACGAGATCACGAAGTCGAAGCCTGAAAAGTCGCTTCTGAGCGTAAAGAAGAGCTCGGGTGGTCGCAACAACGATGGTAAGATGACGGTTCGCTACATTGGCGGCGGTCACAAGCAGATGTATCGTAATGTCGACTTCAAGCGCACGAAGGATGGTATTACTGCCACTGTAAAGGCAATCGAGTACGACCCGAATCGTACGGCACGTATTGCCCTGTTGGTATATGCCGACGGTGAGAAGAGCTACATCATCGCACCGAACGGCCTGAAGGTTGGTCAGACCGTAATGAGCGGCGCAGGCGTTGCTCCCGAGGTCGGTAACACGCTCTTCCTGAGCGAGATTCCCCTGGGTACGGTTGTCCACAACATTGAACTCTACCCCGGTCAGGGTGCCGCTATGGCTCGTTCGGCCGGTTCGTACGCCCAGTTGCTGGCTCGTGAGGGCAAGTTTGCCATCATCAAGCTGCCTTCGGGCGAGACTCGTATGGTACTCGTGACCTGCCGCGCTACGGTAGGTGTTGTATCGAACGTGGATCACAATCTGGAGTCGTCGGGTAAGGCCGGCCGCCTGCGTTGGTTGGGCCGTCGTCCTCACAACCGTGGTGTTGTGATGAACCCCGTTGATCACCCGATGGGTGGTGGTGAAGGCCGCGCAAGTGGTGGTCACCCCCGTTCGCGCAAGGGTCTGCTTGCTAAGGGTTACAAGACTCGCAACCCGAAGAAGACCACTTCGAAGTTTATTATTTCCAAGAAGAAAAAATAATTAAATAAGAGTACATAATGAGCCGTTCATTAAAGAAGGGACCGTATATCGATCCGAAACTCGAGGCTAAGGTTATTGCCGCTGCCGAGGGTAGCAATAAGGCGGTCATCAAGACTTGGTCGCGCGCAAGCATGATCTCGCCTGATTTCGTTGGTCAGACGATCGCCGTACACAACGGAAACAAGTTCATCCCGGTTTACGTAACCGAGAATATGGTAGGACACAAGCTCGGCGAGTTCGCTCCGACGCGTACTTTCCGCGGCCACGCCGGTAACAAGAAAAAGTAAATAGGATATGGGTGCAAGAAAAGCAATGGCAGCCGAGAAGCGCTCGGCTGAGAAGAAGCAGAAGGCAATGGCCATTCTGCGCGACTGCCCGACCTCGCCCCGCAAGATGCGTCTGGTGGCAGATATCATCCGCGGCGTAGAGATCAACAAGGCATTGGGCATCCTTCGCTATTCGAAGAAGGAGGCGTCGATCCGCATGGAGAAGCTCCTGAAGTCGGCTATCGCCAACTGGGAGGCTAAGAACGAGAATGAGCGTCTGGAGGATACGACCCTCTGCGTTAAGGAGGTATTCGTTGACGGTGGTCGCATGCTGAAGCGCATTCAGCCCGCCCCCCAGGGTCGAGCTCACCGCATTCGCAAGCGTTCGAACCACGTGACGATCGTAGTAGACAAAATGGTAACCGTAGAAAAGTAAAACAAGATGGGACAGAAAGTAAATCCGATAGCAAATCGCCTTGGTATCATCAAGGGTTGGGATTCCAACTGGTTCGGTGGTAAGAACTTCGGCGACAAGATCGTAGAGGACGACAAGATCCGCAAGTATCTGAACGCCCGTCTGCAGAAGGCTTCGATCTCGAAGATCATCATCGAGCGTACGCTGAAGCTCGTTACGGTAACCATTTCGACCGCTCGCCCCGGTATCATCATTGGTAAGGGTGGCCAGGAGGTCGACAAGCTCAAGGAGGAGCTCAAGAAGCTCACCGGTAAGGAGATTCAGATCAACATCTTCGAGGTTAAGCGCCCGG
>JAUMXM010000061.1 GCA_030529085.1 Rikenellaceae bacterium
GGTTCGGGCTTGGGTTCGGGTTTTGCGACAGCCGTCGGCTCCTCCATCGAACGCGCCTTCAAGACATAGTTCGAGTAGTCCTGCAGGGCCTGAAAGAGGGCATCGACCAGCGTATTAAGGCCCTTATCCGACTTCAGGAAGGCGGCCTCCTCCTTGTTCGAGAGGAAACCGATCTCGGTCAGCACACCGGGCATATTGGTAGCATACAACACGCGCAGGGGCTGGGGTTTCACACCACGCGAGTGGCGTCCCGCCTTCATATAGCGCTGCTGGATGCAACGCGCCATGGTCGTGCTGTACTCACCGTAGGTAAATTGCAAATTCTGGATGTAGGCACGGATGATGGCCGCCTCGCGCTCGTCGGACATATCCAACAGGTCGTCGCGATTCGACTCGAAGAGGGCGTTTTTGTTGTAGCTCTGCTCCTTGGGGGTCTCACCCATGATCAGGGTCTCGACACCGCGCGCCGAGGTAGCCTTGGCCGCATTGACATGGACCGAGATAAAGAGATCGCCCTCGGCCTTGTTGGCGATATCGGCACGGCGCTGCAGATCCTCGATTTTGGTCGGGGCGAGCTGTTTGTCGGTCGTACGCGTATAGACCACCTTCACACCCGGCATCTCACGCTCGATCTTCTTACCCAGACGCAAGACCACCTTCAGCGTGATATCCTTCTCTTTCACGCCGCCATAGACAGCTCCGGGATCCGAGCCGCCATGGCCGGCATCGAGCACCACAGTCTCAACACCGTAACGGCTGTTTTGAGCCAAAAGAGGGGTGGCAAAAAGGGCCACGACGAGGGTCAGAAAGATTCGGAGGAATCGCGCGCGCATTATTTTAAGGGGTTAAATATTACTCTAAATCTAAAAATTTGTCTATCTTTGTCGGTTGAAGCACCCCCGAAAAAGGGCCCGAGAAGCCCTCCGCGAGGTGGTTTGCCGACTTTGTCGGCAAAAGTACGGAAAATTTTGCACATTTGAAGCAATTTTGGAGAAAAGAACCATAAAATATCTCGTATCAACGATAGTTGTGCTCATCACGGCACAGCTCGTCTTCGGTTTTGGCGAGCCCCGCATCCTGGAGGCTCTTCGCGCCGAGGACAGCATCCGCCAAGCACAATCGGCAAGAGCGGCAATGGACCCGACACTCGACTCGGTCGTCGCTGCACCCACCACGGCGCGCGAGGCACGTCGTGAGGCGCGTCGTCGCCGTGCTGCCGAACGCCTGGAAAGCGACTCAAACAGCCAACGCCCCGACACGCTTGCCTTGAGCCCTGCCGATTCGACGAAAACCGACAGCCTTGCAGCCGACACGACGGTCAAGAATCGTCCGCCGGGCAAGTTCCTCGATGAGCCGATCCAGGGTCATAATACCGACTCGCTGGTCTACGATGTGCGCAACAAGATGGTCTACATCTACAACCAGGGCGATGTGACCTACCAGGACAAAAACCTGAAGGCCGACTTCATGCGCATCGACATGGAATCGAAGCTCATATACGCCTATGGCAAGCCCGACTCGGTGGATGGCAAGTGGACACAGACTCAGCCCGAGTTCACCGAGGGCTCGGCCTCCTACAAGATGGACACGATCACCTACAACCTCGACACGGAGAAGGCCAAGATCAAGGGTGTAGCCACACAGCAGGGCGACGGTTGGCTGGTGGGCGGATCGGTGAAAAAGATGCCGGACAACACGATCAACATCGAGAACGGTAAATACACGACCTGCGACCACACCGATCACCCCCACTTCTACCTAGCGATGACCAAAGCGAAGGTAATTCCGGGCAAGAAGGTGATCACGGGTCCCGCCTACCTCGTCATGGAGGATGTTCCGATCTACTTCCTCGGTATCCCCGAGGGTTTCTTCCCCTTGAGCTCGGGTCCGAAGTCGGGTCTTCTGATGCCCACCTTTGGCGAGGAGTACTCGAAGGGCTTCTTCCTGCGCGATTTGGGTTACTACTTCACCCTTGGCGACCATGCCGACCTGGCTGTACGCGGTGGCTTCTACACGCTCGGCTCGTGGGAGGCCTCGGCCGCTTCGCGCTACATCAAGCGCTACAAGTACAGCGGTAGCTTCAACCTCCAATACTCGAACATCAAGACGGGCGAAAAGGGCGAGCCCGACTACATCAAGCAGCAGAACTTCCGCATCCAGTGGGCCCACCAGCAGGACGCCAAGGCCAACCCGGGATCGACCTTCTCGGCCTCGGTAAACTTTGCCACGAGCGGTTACAGCAAGTATTCGGCAACAAACCTGAACGACATTCTTGCCACGCAGACCAACTCGTCGATCTCCTACTCGAAGAATTGGGCCGGCACCCCCTTCTCGCTCTCGGCCAACATGGCCATCTCGCAGAACTCGCAGAATCAGTCGATCTCGGTGACCCTCCCCACGATGGTCTTCAACATGTCGCGCATCTACCCCTTCAAACGCAAGGAGAAGGTGGGCAAGGATCGCTGGTACGAGAAGATTTCGATGCAGTACACCGGTAAGCTGACCAACTCGGTCACCACCACCGAGGATGAGATCTTCTCGAAGGAAACACTCAAGAACATGAAGAACGGCGTCGAGCACTCGATTCCCGTCTCGGCATCGTTCAACATCTTGAATTACATCAACTTCACCCCCTCGTTCAACTACAACGAGAAGTGGTATTTCAAGAAGCAGGAGTATGAGTGGAACCCCCTAACGAACCAGACCGACACGCTCGAGGCCGACTACGGTTTCTATCGTCTCTACAACTATTCGCTCTCGGCCTCGGCCTCGACAACCATCTACGGTATGTTCGACTTCACGAAGAAGAAGAAAGATCGCAAGATACAGGCCATCCGCCACACCATCAGCCCCTCGTTCGGCTTCTCGTATGCCCCCGACTTCTCGGATCCCAAGTATGGCTACTACGCCATCCGCCAGACCGACTCGACGGGTCGCTTCACGACCTACTCGCCCTACGCCATCAACGCCTATGGTGTCCCCTCGTCGGGTCGCTCGATGTCGATGAACTTCTCGCTCTCGCAGAACCTCGAAATGAAGGTCCTCTCGAAGCGCGACACCTCGGGCGTGAAGAAGATCAAGCTCATCGACGAACTGCGACTGAGCGCCTCGTATAACTTCCTGGCCGACTCGATGCGCCTCTCGACGATCCCCTTCTCGTTCCGCACGACCCTCTTCAAGAACTTCGGCATCAACCTCTCGACCACGCTCGACCCCTATGTGGTAACCCCCGAGGGTCGTCGCATCGACAAACTGAAGTTCCCGGGCCGCATCACCTCGCTCGGTTGGTCGTTCGGCTACACCTTCAAGTCGCGCGAGGATCGCTCGCAGACAGCCATGAACGACATCACGAGCCTCCCGCCCGAGTACCAGAACCCCTTCCACGACCCCTACGGCCACATGGACCCCGTCCTACGCAGGCAATATATGGCGCAGAGCTACTACGACTTCTCGCTGCCGTGGAACTTCGGTTTCAACTACGCAATCAACTACTCGATTGCCTATGTCAACAACGGCACCACGGGATTCCGGCGCAACATCACCCAGACCGTAGGTTTCAACGGCTCGGTCAACATCACCCAGAAGATGGGTCTTACCTTCCAGGGTGGTTACGACATCAAGGCCAACAAGCTGACCACATCGGCCGTCTCGATTACGCGCGACCTGCACTGTTGGCAGATGTCCTTCTCGTGGATCCCCTTCGGTTTCCACCGCAGCTGGTCGTTCAACATCGGCGTGAAGGCCTCCTCGCTGCAGGATCTGAAGTACGACAAGTCACAGTCGATGTACGACAACCTCTATTAACACAAAAATCCCGTTCCGATTTTACGGAACGGGATTTTTCTTTGCCGGACTCGTTACTCGATTTCGAGCGTAACGATCGAGGCGGCGGGCAACTCAATCTCGAGGCCCTGCTTCGTCAGCTTCGCCCCCTCGAACTTCGTGACGCGAACCCGATCGGCATGCGCGCCAAAGTCGTTGTAGGCATCGATCGCATCGGCCTTGAGGATCATTGCCGAGAGCTTCGTGGGCTTCAGCTGCTCAAATTTCACGCTGACCTTTTGCCCCTTCTCCAGCTCGGGATTGACGAGCGAGAGGTGGATCTTACCCCCCTTGCGCGAGGCCGTTACGCTCACTTCGGGCACCGAACGAGTCTCGGTCACACGACGCTCGGCAGCCGAGCAGGTGGTCTCGAGGTAGTGCGCACCCTGGTGCGGACGGTAGAGGTAGAAGGCATGGTAGGTGGGGGTGAGGACCATCTCCTGACCGCGCGTGAGGACCATCGCCTGCAAGACGTTGGCTACCTGGGCGATATTAGCCATCTTGATACGATCGGCATAGCGGTGGAATACATTGAACGAGAGGGCCGCCACCATGGCATCGCGCATCGTATTCTGCTGGTAGAGGTGGCCGCGCACCGTACCGGGCTCCTCGTCGAACCAGGTACCCCACTCATCGACCAGGAGGTCGATCCGCTTCTCGGGATCGACGGCATCCATCAGGGCAATATGGCGACGAATCACAGGCTCGATTTCGAGCGCTTTGCCCAGCGTCCAATAGTACTCGTCGGTCGTAAAGTCGAGGGCCGAGCCCTTGCTCCCCTGCCACCCCTTCACGGTGTAGTAGTGGAGCGAGATGCCATCCATGCGGTGGCCGATATTCTCGAGCAACACCTCGGTCCAATTGTAGTCGTAGTCCGAGGCTCCGCTTGCAATCTTGTAGAGTTGGTTGCCGCTGAAGTTACGACAGTAGGTGGCATAGCGGCGGTAGATATCCGAGTAGTACTCGGGGCGCATCGAACCACCACAACCCCAGCTCTCGTTACCGATGCCGAAGTACTTCACACGCCAGGGCTTCTCGCGGCCGTTGCGCTTGCGCTCCTCGGCCATCGGACCGTTGTCGGCGGTCATATACTCGACCCACTTGGCCATCTCCTCGACCGAACCCGAGCCGACATTGCCACTGATGTAGGGCTCGCAGCCGAGCTTCTCGCAGAGGTTCAGGAACTCGTGGGTACCGAAGGAGTTATCCTCGACCGTGCCACCCCAATTCGAGTTGACCATGCGGGGACGACTCTCCTTCGGGCCGATGCCGTCGCGCCAATGGTAGTCGTCGGCAAAGCAGCCGCCCGGCCAGCGCATCACGGGAACCTGGAGCGCCTTGAGCGCCTCCAGCACATCGGTGCGGTAGCCATCCTCGTTCGGGATGTCGCTCTCGGGACCCACCCACAGGCCACCATAGATGCAGGTGCCGAGGTGCTCGGAGAATTGACCATAGATTTCGGGGGCAATCGTCGGGGTGTCGATTGCCGCGTCGTAGATACGCACATCGACCGTTTGCGCCGTCGTAACGGCACAAGCGATGAGCGCAACAAGCAGGGTGTAGATGCGCTTCATTATAAATATAGGTAAGGGTTAAAAAAATCGTTGGTCGAAGGGCTACAAGCGGCGCGAGCCATCGCTGATGGCCACCTCGTAGACCTGCGGTTCGTGGCCGTAACGCTCCGCGAAGCGACGCTTGGCCGTGGCCACAAAGTCGGCATAGAGCGACTCCTTCACCAGGTTGATCGTGCAGCCGCCAAAGCCGCCGCCCATCATACGCGAGCCGGCAACGCCGCACTCGGCAGCCACCCCGGCCAAGAAGTCGAGCTCCTCGCACGAGACCTCATAGTCGCGCGAAAGGCCCCAATGGGTCTCATACATCGTGCGACCTACGCGCTCGTAGTCGCCCCGCTCGAGGGCCTCGCAGACCGCCATCACACGCTGCTCCTCGCCAATGACATAGCGGGCGCGCTTGAAATCCTCCTCCGAAATCGAGGGGCGCAACGCCTCCAGCTCCTCCATCGTGGCACCGCGCAGGAAGTCGCGGCCGAGGACCTTGGCAACGCGCTCGCACGAGAGGCGGCGATCGTTGTAGGGCGAGCCCGTAAGTTGGTGTTTGACGCGGGTATCGAGCAAGACGAGCTTATACTCCTGCGGATCGAAGGGATAGTAGGCAAACTCCATCGAGCGGCAGTCGAGGCGCATCAGACACCCCTTCTTACCGAATACCGAGGCAAACTGATCCATAATGCCGCACTTCACGCCGCAGTAGTTGTGCTCGGTCGACTGGCCGATGCGGGCCAACTCGAAGCGGTCGAAGCCGCAAGCGTTGAGCTCATTGAGGGCAAAAGCAAAGGCCGACTCGAGGGCCGCCGACGAGGACATACCGGCACCGAGGGGGACATTTCCCGAGAAGACGGCATCGAAGGCTCCGATCGTAGCGCCCCGCTTCTGCATCTCGCGTGCCACACCGAAGACATAGTGTGCCCACGAGGGGGCCGGCTTCTCCTCCTCTTTCAACGCGAAGGTGCACTCCTCGTCGAGATCGAGGGCAAAGAGGCGGCATACATCGCCCTCCGAGGGACGGATGGCCACCACGACACCCTTATCGACGGCACCCGGGAATACGAATCCCGCGTTGTAGTCGGTATGCTCACCGATGAGGTTGATACGACCGGGTGAGGCGTAAAAAGTGGCTCCTGCGCCATACAGCGCCTCAAATTTCTGACCTACACGTTGCTTCATCTGCTCCATAGTGCTTCAAGAAATGGTTTTATAGGACGAAGATAACAATTATTTAGCAAATTCAAAAATAAATCACCAACTCCATAAACTCAAGGCGCGGCTCTCATCAGCTTTTCGCCTCCACACCTCAAAAAAAGGTGATTTTATTTGCGGATTCATTTTTTTGTATTACCTTTGCACCTGCAATCAAGGGGGATTAGCTCAGTTGGCTAGAGCGCTTGCATGGCATGCAAGAGGTCACCGGTTCGACCCCGGTATTCTCCACAAAACAGCAGTCTTCGGGCTGCTGTTTTTTTTGTATGGTATCAGGGCGAAGCGGGGACCGATGAAGTCCCCCTTATCAACCGACGCCAAGCCGAGCGCAGAGCTGGACTTGTACAAGCTATGCCGAGGCGCGAAGGAGGGAGGCCAAAGGCCAAAGGGGGATTTAGGGGGATTGTCTATATCATCGTGGGCAACGCCCACCGGTTCGACCCCGGTATTCTCCACAAAACAGCAGTCTTCGGGCTGCTGTTTT
>JAUMXM010000029.1:0-5220 GCA_030529085.1 Rikenellaceae bacterium
CGGCGGGGCAGAATCTTACCCTGCTCGTTGAGGAACTTCTTCAGGAACTCACCGTCCTTATAATCTACGTACTTGATGCCGAGCTTCTTGAAGCGGCAGTACTTCTTCTTCTTTACGTCTACCGATACCGGGTTCAGGTAACGGATCTCCGACTGTGCAGCGTTGTTCTCCTGTGCCATAGTTTACTCCTCCTGTTTGTTAGCAAGTTTTGCACGACGCTTCTCCGAGTACTCTACGGCGAACTTGTCCTGCTTGAAAGTTAAGAAACGAATCACGCGCTCGTCGCGGCGATACTGGGTCTCCAGCTTGTTGATGATGTCACCCTCAGCGGCGAACTCAATCAGGAAATAGAAGCCGGTGGTCTTCTTCTGAATCGGGTAAGCGAGCTTCTTCAAGCCCCAGTTCTCACGATTCACAATCTGACCGCCGTTCTCGGTGATAACACCCTGGAATTTGTCAGCCACCTCCTGTACCTGCGACTCCGACAGAACCGGCGTGACAATGAAAACGGTTTCGTAATTGTTCATACGTCTTGTTTAATTAAAATTAGTTTTATCCCATTTTGGGACGGCAAAAGTACAGATTAAATTTCAGAATTCAAAATTTCGAATTCAAAATTAGGCATTTAGGCCCCAAAAAGTTACTCAATCGACTCGATTTCGCGTACAATACGCTCGAAAACCTCCTCGATCGACCCCTCGCCATCCACCTTGACATACTTATTTTGTGCCTTGTAGTGGTTGGCAACAATCGCCGTCTGGGCCCAATAGACCTCCAGACGCTGACGAATAACCTCCTCCGAGCTGTCGTCGGCACGACCCGAATCCTTGCCGCGCAACAAAATGCGGCGAATCAGTTCATGCTCCTCGACCGTGATGCGAATCATCAGATCGACCTGCAGTCCATTCTCGGCCATGATCTTATCGAAGGCCTCGGCCTGGGCTGTCGTGCGGGGGAATCCGTCATAGATGCAGCCCTTCGCATCCTTGTGAGAGGCCACATAGTCGGCAATCATCGAGATCACCAGCTCGTCGGGAGCCAGCTCACCACGCTCGATGCAGGCTTGAACCTGCTTACCAAGCTCCGTACCGCGGCGAATATGGCCGCGAATCACCTCACCCGTCGAGACATGCTCGATACCGAATCGCTCCTTGAGCAGTTGCGCCTGGGTACCCTTACCGCAACCGGGAGCGCCAAATAAAACGATATTCAACATAGTATAAGCCACTTTTGTGGATTAGTCGGGACAAAAGTACGGCAAATTTTTGGATGTACCCAAAGATTTCGTAATTTTGTAAAAATTTTTTGTAATTTGCCCTACTATGGAGAAAAAACGAACCGAGATAGCCTCGTTAGGCGAGTTCGGCCTCATTGACCGCCTCACACAAGGATTTGACCACCACCACAGCTCGACGCTGTGTGGTGTGGGCGACGACGCTGCTGTTGTGGCACCAAGCGAGGAGGAGGAGACAGTCATCACGACCGAAACCCTCTTCGAGGGGGTCGACTTCGATTTGAGCTACTTCCCGCTCAAGCACCTGGGATACAAGGTGGTGACGGTGGCCGTCAGCGATCTGTTGGCGATGAATGCCCGCCCGCGTCAGCTGCTCATCTCGCTCGGTCTCTCGGCCAAGATTCCCGTCGAGGCGCTCGACGACCTCTATGAGGGTATCCGCTTTGCCTGCAAGGAGCAGAAGATCGACCTGGTGGGTGGCGATACGCGCGCCTCGATGACGGGCATGGTGATCTCCGTGACGGCCATCGGTGGTGTCAAGAAGGGGCAGGCCGTCTATCGCTCGGGGGCCAAGAAGCACGACCTGATCTGCATCACGAGCAACCTCGGAGCCGCCTATATGGGTCTGCAGCTCCTGGAGCGCGAGAAGCGCGTGCTGGCCGATGTGGCGAACCCCGAGCCGCAATTCAAGGGGTACGAATACCTGCTGGAGAAGTACCTCAAACCGCGCCCGCGTACTGATATTTTGGATGTCCTGGAGGAGGAGAAGATCCTGCCGACGGCCATGATCGACCTCTCGGACGGCCTGGCCAGCGACCTCAAGCAGCTCTGCCGCGCCTCGAAGTGCGGTGCCCGCATCTACCTGGAGCGCATCCCCATTGCCCGCCAAACCTCGGAGCTGGGCGAAGAGATGCACATCGATCCTGTAATTGCCACGCTCAACGGCGGCGAGGATTACGAGCTGCTCTTCACCGTACCCATCGCCCTGCAGGAGCAGGTGATGCGCCTCGGTGTGGTGGATGTCATCGGCCACATTACCGACGAGGCTGCCGGCTGCTACCTCGTAACCCCCGATGGTGGCGAAATCAAACTCAAAGCTCAAGGCTTCCCCGAAGAGTAGTTTATGACCCTTTTCAACCGCTATAAAGAGCAATACCGCAAGAACCTCGCCCTCTCGATCCCCGTCGTGCTTTCGCAGGTCGGGCAGATGCTTACGCAGCTGGCCGACACGATGATGGTGGGGCAATATGGCGGTGAGAATCCGCTGCCGCTGGCGGCCGTCTCGTTCGGCTCGTCGATGGCCTTCCTGATTCTGATCGGCTGCATCGGCATCGCCCTCGGACTCACGCCCTTGGTGGGTGAAAAGTTCGCCCAGGGCGACAAGCGCGCCTGTTCCGACCTGCTCCACAACGGCATCATCTTCTACACGCTGCTCGGCATCGTAATCGGGGCTTTGCAGTATATAGCAACGCCCCTGCTCTTCTTCATGGGGCAGCCGACCGAGGTGGTCGAGGGAGCGATTCCCTACTACCAAATGTTGGCCTACGGCCTCCCCTTCGTACTCTGTTTCTTCGGCTTCAAATCCTTCCTCGAAGGGGTGGGCAACACCAAGACGGTGATGGTCATCACGCTGCTGGTCAATATGCTCAACGTCTGCTTCAACTACCTCTTCATCTACGGTCATATGGGCCTTCCCGAGATGGGTGCCGAGGGTGCCGGTCTGGCCACCACGCTGAGCCGTGTTGCCTCGGCCGCCATGATTATCGGCTACTTCCTCTACCACAAGAAGTACGCCGCCTACCTCGAGGGCTTCTCGCTCAAGGCCTTAGCCAAGGAGCGGGTCAAGAGCCTGCTGAAGATCGGCGCGCCGATTGCGGGGCAGATGTTCCTCGAGTCGTCGGCCTTCGTCGGCACGGCTGTCATGATCGGTTGGCTCGGCACAACGGCCCTGAGCGCCAACCAGATTGCCATCACGCTCGGCAACTGTGCCTTTATGGTGATCCTCTCGATCGGCTCGGCCGCCACGATCCGCATCTCGCACTGCTACGGCGAGCGCAACAACCAGGAGTTGCACCTGGCGACCCACGCCACCTACCATCTGGTGCTCCTCTGGTCGCTCATCGCCTCGCTCATCTTCATCCTCTTCCGCCACCACATCCCCCACCTCTTTACCGACAACGAGGAGGTGATTACTCTAACGGCCGACATGATGTTCTTCGTCGCCCTCTACCAGCTTTGGGACGGCATGCAGAATGTCTCGGTGGGTATTCTGCGTGGTCTGCAGGATGTGAAGATCATCATGCCGATCGCCTTCGTGGCCTACTGGCTGATCAACATTCCCGCCGGCTACCTGCTCGGCATCACCGCCGGAATGGGCCCCTCGGGCTTCTTCCTCAGCTACTCGTTCGGTCTGGGCGCCGCCGCCCTGCTGCTGATGGCCCGCATCCGACGCAACCTGCGCAGAATGAGAGCCGAGAGTCCCCTATAGCGACCTACACAACCTCCGCTAATCGAACAAAACAGAGGGAGAACGCTTTTCCACAGAGCGATCTCCCTTTTTGCTTACAATCTCCCCCCCCGCTTACTATCAATTTTTAACCGTTAATTTTTAATTTTTAATTTCCTTTTCGTATCTTTACGCCAAATATACCAACACCTATGGAATTGGATCAAACACAAGATAGCGTCAAGAAAACCTGTTGCCGTCCCGAAGTGGGACGCGGCTGTTGCTTCGCCGAGAGCGAAACGGGCGTAGAGGCATTCGAAGCAAAAGGGTGCTTCAAGCTCCACGAGGAGAATTGGCTCGAGGAGTATCCCCAGCACGCAGCGTGCGATATTTTCGAAGTACGCTTCAAGAATACCCGCCGCGGATTCTACCAAAATGTCAACAACCTCGACCTGAAGCGTGGCGACATCGTAGCCGTCGAGGCCTCACCGGGCCACGACATCGGCATCATCTCCCTGACGGGTGACATGGTGCACAAGCAGATGCGCCGCACGGGATTCAACCCCCAGAATGGCGAGTTCCGCAAGATCTACCGCAAGGCCAAGCCCTACGACATCGAGCGCTGGCAGGAGGCCATCGCCCTGGAGCACGAGACGATGATCCTCTCGCGCCAGATTGCCGCCGATATGGGGCTCAACATGAAGATTGGCGACGTGGAGTATCAGGGCGACAAGATCAAGGCGATCTTCTACTACATCGCCGACGAAAGAGTCGATTTCCGCGAGCTGATCAAGGTCTTTGCCGAGCGTTTCCACATCCGCATCGAGATGAAGCAGATCGGTGCCCGTCAGGAGGCCGGCCGCATTGGCGGTCTGGGTGCCTGCGGCCGTGAGCTCTGCTGCGCCTCATGGATGTCGACCTTCTCGAGCGTGACGACGGGTGCGGCTCGCGCCCAGGATCTCTCGCTCAACCCCCAGAAGCTGGCCGGACAGTGTTCGAAACTCAAGTGCTGCATGATGTACGAGTACGACACCTACGCCGATGCCCGCAAGCTCATCCCGCGCGTCAAAGAGCCGCTGCAGACCCTCGAGGGGGAGTGGTTCCTGGTCAAGACCGACATCCTGGCAGGCCTGATGACCTTCTCGTCGAGCAAGGATACGATGTCAAACCTGCAGACCATCACGGCGGCCCGTGTCGAGGAGATTCAGGCGGCCAACCGTGCCGGCGAGCGTGTCGAGCAGCTTGTAAGCGACGACGAGGAGCAGGAGAACTACGAGGAGCCGACCTACCGCTCGGAGGAGGACAGCATCACCCGCTTCGACAAGGCCAAGCGCAAGAAGAAGCGCAAGAACAAGTCGTCGAAAAACGGCGAGCAAAAGCAAGGGGCCGATAAGCAGGGGGAGCAGAAGCAGGGAGCCGACAAGCAGGGCGACCAGCGACCCAAGGAGCAGAAGCAGAACGGCCACCAAAAGGAGCAGAAGAACCAAGGCGAGCGCAAGGGCAACGACCGCAAGCCGCAGCGCGAGCAGAAGGGAGAGCA
>JAUMXM010000029.1:5230-24669 GCA_030529085.1 Rikenellaceae bacterium
CAGGGTGCAAACCCCGCAGCCCAGCCCCAGCAGCCCAAAGGCGAGGGTCAAGCCGCCGAGGGTCAGGAGCCGAAGCAAGGCAATCGCAACAACAATAACCGCCATCGCAACTTCCGTCGACGTCGCCCGTCGAACAACGGTGGTGGCAACGAGGGGGGCGCTTAACGAGCTATGCGCCTCCTGACTGCATTGCTGGTGGCAATCTGCTCGGCATCGTGCGTGGCACCCGAGCGGGCATTCGTGGTCGACACCCACCGTTTCGACCCCGAACACGGGGCAATTGTGGCCGTCGAGAACCACGACACCCTATCACGTGGTGAGCTGCGCATCTTCCTGCGCGCCAACGACCACCTGCCGAAGGACAGCCTCACGCTCCGCATCGAGACCTTCTCACCCGACTCGCTCCACACGAGCGAGTACCACCGCCTGATTCTCCCCAAAGAGAAACGCATCAACCCCCTGCGACGACTGCTGGATATCCCCTACCGTCGCGGCGTGCGCCTCAAGGAGGAGGGCACCTACTACTTTACACTGACCCCCACACGACCCGTTGAGGGCGTTGAGGCGGTCGGGATTGTCTATCAAACCGAATAAAACCGCTATGGGAAAAGATAAACTGCGCAAATTTGCCGAAAACGAAACCTTCGCCTGCTTCGTGCAGCCCGAGTTCGACACCGTATTCCGCACCGACCACCCCCTGAAGGGGCGTTGGCGCGAGGAGTTCTTCCACAACACAAACCCCATCATCCTGGAGTTGGGTTGCGGCAAGGGCGAATATACGGTAGCCCTGGCCGAGCGCGACACGGAGTCGAACTACATCGGCATCGACATCAAGGGCGCCCGCATGTGGCGCGGTGCGAAGACCGCCACCACGAAGGGGATGAAGAATGTCGGTTTCCTGCGCACACGCATCGAGTTCATCGAGTCGCTCTTCGCCGAGGGCGAAGTGGATGAGATTTGGATCACCTTCCCCGATCCGCAGCTCAAGACCAACCGCGCCAAGAAGCGCCTCACCTCGCCCCTCTTCCTGGAGCGCTACGCCAAACTCCTTGCCCCAAACGGCAAGATCAACCTCAAAACCGACTCGCAGCACCTACACGCCTACACGCGCGGCGTGATCGACCACTATGCACTGCCGCTCGAGGTCGACAACGACGACATCTACGGCTCGGGCTTTGCCGACGAGGTACTCTCGGTGAAGACCGCCTACGAGAGCCGCTTCCTGGAGATGGGTCTCCCGATCACCTACCTGCGCTTTGGGCTGGGCGGACGCACCGAGTTCCCCTGGTTCGACTGGGAGGGCGACGAGATCGACCGCTCGGAGAAGGACAACGAGGAGAATCGCGAACGGGCCTTCTAAGAGCAATTTCGAATACCTATTTAATAATACGACAAGGGTTAGAATCGGCCCTTGTCGTTGTTTTATATACCGAATCGACCAAAAAAAGCCGATTTTTTCATCAATATTTGCTAAACATAGGTCTAAATAATTAAAAATTTAGTATTTTTACATCGGAATCCTACTCCTCACATCGGCCCCATGCATACAACAATCATCACACTCGCGGAGATCATTGCAACAAGTAGCGTCCTCTACCTGGCCTACCGATGGCTCTTCGACGGCAAAGCAGATTACCGCTTCTGCCGACTCTACTTGGTCATGCTCCCCTATGTGAGCCTCCTACTCCCGCTGCTTGAGATTCCGATCTACCCGGCCGAGGTTGTCTGGATCCAATCCGAATCCGAGCACGCCATCCCCGCAGCCGACGCTTTCGAGTGGCTCACACCGCACACAATCCTCCTCACGATCTACCTCGTGGGAGCTATTGCCATCCTAAGCGCCGGAATCCTACAACTCCGCCTGATCGATCGCATTCGTCGCGCGGCCATCCGCATTCGCCACGAGCACTACACCCTCTACCGCAGCCGGATTGCCATCCGACCCTTCTCCTTTCTGCGCTCAATCTTCATCCATCATGCGACCGACCCCGAAATGGAGCCCATGATCCTCACCCACGAAGCGAGCCACATTCGTCGTGGTCACACCCTCGAGCGCCCCTTCTCGGAGTTCAGCAAGGTGCTGATGTGGTGGAATCCCATCACCTGGCTGACGGCCATCAAGCTGATTGAAGTCGAGGAGGAGGAGGCCGACCGCGATGTACTGCAGGCCGGATTCAAGCTCAAGTTCTACATGCAGTCGATCTTTAAGATTATCTTCGGCTTTAACCCCTCGATTGCCAACCAATACCCCCAAAAACAGATCAAGAAACGCTTCCTGGCCCTCTCGAGACAGTACCAACGTACCAAGAAGCTGTGGCAAAAAGCGCTATTGGTGCCGATCGTCGCGCTGCTCATGGGAATCTTCTCGTTCACCCAGCGACCTACCGAATATCGTCTGTTCGAGGCATCGACAACCTCCCTCGCGCTCGAGCAGGAGGAGATAGTAAAGGAGGTAGAGCAGGAGTTTATGGCCAGCTCGCCCCGCAAATTCCCGGCCCTGGAGGAGTACTCTGAGTTCAACGAGGGTGTTTCGAAGTGCAACTTCCGCGAACAACTCCGACGCATCATCCAAATCGTATGCTTCACGTTGACGCAGTGCCATCCGCACTACTTTTAGGAGCGAGCATAGGCCCTTCACACAGGGTTCATTTGTTGTTCGACGGGCTACAAAACCGATCGGGAGTCATCATTTTCGTCCATTAAGAGGAATTGGCAGGATATTTACGACCAAAGGTTTTGATTTTTAACATCAAATTGTTATCTTTGTGAATATCAAACCCCCATCTTTGATTATCTAACATATGGAAAGAAAAAAGAGCAACTCCCTCACACGCGGAGAGGAGGAGATTATGCAGATTCTTTGGTCGCTCGGCGAGGCTAACGTCGGAACTGTCATCGATCAGATGGAGAACCCGAAGCCCGCATATACGACGGTTGCCACCTTTATGAAAATTATGGAAGATAAAGGCTATGTGGCTCGCAAACCAACCGGTAGCAGCTACACCTACTATCCCCTGATCCAGAAAGAGGAGTACGCCGGACGCATCCTTCAAACAATGCTTAACGGCTACTTCGGAGGCTCACCCGTACAGCTTGTCTCCTTCTTCGCAGACTCGGGTGCAGGTTTCACACAGGAGCAGATTGCCGAGTTGGAGGAGATTATCCGCAACGCCAAAGAGTAGCCGCGACCGAGATCCGGCAAAAAAGAGAGCGCCTAACCCAAAAGGTTAGGCGCTCTTCATTGTTTGCGACCGCACTACTTCTTATCACCCTCGAAAACCTTATCCTTAGCCGAGGCCGTCGTGGGGGCTCCGGCATAGCCACCCAGGTGGCAATCGGTGAAGGTAATCGCCTCGGTGTGGTCCATCGAGAGGCCGATTGCAGCCTCCTTGACATTGACACGCTTCAGGTGCACGTTGCGAATCGGCTCAACGGCCGTGCCCTGCAACACCACAGCCGCAGCGCGCGCCTTCTCGCACGCGACATCCTCGATATAGATGTCGTGCACGGCGGTAAAGTGGTGGTTATCGAGCCCCTCACCGGCATACATCGAGGTGAGGAAGAAGAGATCCTCCACCTCGCCGAAGGTGCAGTTATTGACAAAGATGTTGCGGATGAAGCCGCCACGATCGGGGTTGGTCTTGATGTAGAGGCCACGCTTGCAGTAGCCGCCGTAGGTACAATTCTCGACAAAGACCTGCTCGACACCCGACGACATCTCGCTACCGAGCACCACGCCGTGCAGCCCCTTGAAGACGCAGTCGCGGATGATGATACCCGACGAGGGGTGAGTTGCGGCGCGGCCATCGTCGTCGCGGCCACTCTTGATGGCCACATTATCGTCGCCATTGTTGAAGACGATGTTCTGGATCAGGACATCCTGGGCATACTCGGGGTCGATGCCGTCGTTATTGACCAGCTTGGCATCGTAGCGCAGGGCATCGCAGATGATATTCTTCGAGCGCAGCAGGTGGATGCACCAGAAGGGGGCGTTGGTGATAAAGACACCCTCGAGGGTGATACGCTCGCAATCGAAGAACTGAATCAGGTGGGGACGGAGGTAGTGGCCCTCGCCAAAGACGCGCTCGGCGATGGGGGTCTGGTTGTGGTTGTAGTCGCGGCTCAGCTCCTTGCTCGGGCCCTGCTTATCGCGCCACGTGGCGAAGGTCGTGGCGGCATTTCCGTCGATCGTACCCTTGCCCACGATGGCCACATCGTGCAGATCCTTGCCGTAGATGAAGGGGCTGTAGTTCCAGAGGAAGGTACCCTCCCAGCTCGTCTCCACTACGGGAAGGTAGCACGCAGGCTCGGGGTTGAATCTAAGGGTCGCACCCTCCTGCAACTCGAGGCAGACATTGCTCACGAAGTGAATCGGACCGCAGAGCCAATATTCACCCGCCGGAACTACGATGCGGGCTCCACCCAGCTCCTCGGCACGCTTCATGGCGCTGTCGAAGGCGGGTTTGGCATCGGTTTGACCATCGCCCACGGCGCCAAAGTCGAGGAGCGAAAGGGCGTTGTCGGAGATCGTGGCACCCGTGATGCGTGCCAGGACGGCATCGCGCATCGCCTCGCGGTCGAGTGCAGGCTCCTCGGGGGTGGTGCAGGCCGCCAAAAGCACGGCAGCAGCCATCAGAAGCAGGATTCTTTTCATCGTATTACCAATTTATGGGCGTTTGACCCTGATTAATCAGATATTCGTTGGCCTTCGAGAAGTGTTTGCAGCCCCAAAAACCACGGTAGACCGAGAGGGGCGAGGGGTGGACACTCTTCAGGATGCAGTTGCGTGCCGAATCGACCATCGCCCCCTTCTTCTGGGCATAGCTGCCCCACAGCAGGTAGACGACGCCCTGCTTCCGCTCGTTGATGCGCTGCACGACGGCATCGGTGAACTGCTCCCAGCCGCGCCCTGCGTGGGAGGCAGCCTCGTGTTCGCGTACGGTCAGCACCGCGTTGAGCAGCAGCACACCCTGCTCGGCCCAGCGGTCGAGGTTGCCCGACGTAGGAATCGGAGCACCCGTATCGTCGGCGACCTCCTGCAGGATGTTGCGCAACGAGGGGGGAAAGGGGACACCCTCCCCCACCGAGAAGCAGAGGCCGTTGGCCTGCCCCGGGCCGTGGTAGGGGTCCTGGCCGATGATGACCACCTTGAGCCGATCGAGGGGACATTTATCGAAGGCGCGAAAAATATTACTTCCTCGCGGATAGATACGGCGCGTGGCATACTCCTCGCGCACAAAGTCGGTCAGAGTGCGAAAATAGGGCTTCTCGAACTCCTCCTGCAACAAGGCTTTCCAATCGGGGGCGATCTGTACGTTCATCGGCAAAAAAAATTAAAGCGGTAACGAACTACCTCTACAACTACTCTATCGTAAAATCAAACACTCCGGTATATCCGGCCACACCGTTGATAATCGGCATGATGCAATATTCACCGGCCGGTCCTGTCACGGTTATTTCATAGACATGATTACGCAACGCGCGATAAGCAATATGTACGCCTTCAGCCTGCTGGGCACCGACTTTCGAACCTATCACCGAGACAGTAGCAGTCGTTAAAAGGCGATCGCCCTTTTTTACCTCAAATTTACCCACACTGAAATCCTTTACCGAATAGGTGGGGGTAAACATGTAGTATTTTGCCACTTCGTAGGGCGAAGGTGTTCCGAAATAGAGGCGGAAAGTGGCCGTTCCGTTGAAACGGGTCTGACTCGTTGGGCCTGCAAAGACCAATCTTGCTTTGCTTTTCAAACCGCCACTGATTTTGGTTTGGGTGTAATTGAGCACCTCGACACGGCTCACTTCACCGTTACGAAGGGCATAGACACCAATGCTGTCTGTCTGTGCTTGGGCACAAAAAACCGACAATAAAGCAACGAACGATACGATTACCAACTTCATATTATCGAGTTTTAGGAGTATTTATACACAAGATATTACCCTCAACATTTCGTATAGCGCCACAAAAAGCAAACGCTGAAATAGTTTCTTGTTGTAAAGATACGAAAAAAGAGGCGAACATCCCCCATTTTTTTGTATATTTGTAACACTATGAAACCGATTTACACGCTTTTGTTTGCCCTGCCGCTACTCCTGGCCGGGTGTGCACCCCGAGCCGAGGCGCCCGAGGTGAAGAATCTGATCTTCCTGATTGGCGACGGCATGGGATTGGCCCAATATGCGATGCTCGAAATCGAGCAGGACTACGCCCCCAACGCCTTTACCGAGGCCGACCATGTGGCCCTCACGACAACCCGTTCGGCCAACAACCGCGTAACCGACTCAGCGGCCGCAGGAACGGCTCTCGCCACGGGACACAAAACAAACAACTCGATGTTGGGCATGCTCCCCGACTCGACCGAGGTGGAGAGCATGATGGAGCGCGCACGCGATTGCGGCAAGGCTACAGGCCTCATTGCAAGCTGCTACCTGCAGCACGCCACACCCGCCTCCTTCTACGCCCACGTACCCCGCCGACACCTCTACGAGCAGATCACCGACCACCTCGCACTCTCGCGCTTCGATGTGCTGATTGGCGGCGGCATGCGCTGGCTTACGGAGGAGCATCTGGCCCACTTCAACAACGAGGGTTACGTATTGGCCAAGAGCATCGAAGAGGTAGAGGCAACCTCCTCGTCGCGCATTGCCGGCATCCTGGCCGACGAATACCTCGCACACGCCCCCGAGCGTGGCGACGTCATTCCGCGTGCCACGAAGAAGGCGCTGGAGACACTTGCACAGGATCCCGACGGCTTCATGCTGATGGTCGAAGGGTCGCAGATCGACGGAGCAGGTCACGCCAACGATCCCCACTACCTCCTGGCCGAGATGGAGGATTTCGAGCAGGTGGTGCGCATCGCTGTCGACTTCACACGCTCACACCCCGGAACGCTGCTCGTCGTGACGGCCGACCACGAGACGGGCGGACTATCGCTGCCGAGCGGCAAGAGCGACTTCACCCTCTCGGAGAGTGGCATCGACTACCGTTTCGGAACGGGATCCCACTCGGCGATCCGTGTTCCGGCCTACCTCTACGGCACGGGGGCCGACGGCTTCGAGGCGATGATGGACAACACGGAGCTCTCGCACCGCATCGAAGAGCTGATGGGGCTGCGCAAATAGCCGCGTCCGCAACAAAAAAAAGGTCCGCCACCTCCGGGTGACGGACCTTTTTCATATAGAGAAGAGGCGCTCGCCCCTCCGACGACTAATAGCGGTAGTGGTCGGCCTTGTAGGGACCCTCCTCCTTGACACCGATGTAGTCGGCCTGCTCCTTGGTGAGCTTCGTCAGCTCGACACCCAGGTTATCGAGGTGCAGACGGGCAACCTCCTCATCCAGGTGCTTGGGCAGGCGATAGACATCGACCGCAAGATCCTTCTCCCAAAGCTCCAACTGGGCCAGGCACTGGTTCGTGAAGCTGTTCGACATGACGAACGAGGGGTGACCCGTAGCGCAACCCAGGTTCACCAGGCGACCCTCGGCCAGGATGAAGATCGAGTGACCATCCTCGAAGGTGTACTTATCGACCTGGGGCTTGATCTCGGTACGCACGGCACCCGACTCGGCGAGGCGTGCCATCTGAATCTCGTTGTCGAAGTGACCGATGTTGCAGACGATCGCCTGATCGCGCATCTGCTGCATATGCTCCAGGGTGATGATATCGCGGTTACCGGTGCAGGTAACGTAGATGTTACCCTCCTTCAGGGCGCTCTCGACCGTCTTCACCTCGAAGCCCTCCATTGCGGCCTGCAGGGCGCAAATCGGGTCGATCTCGGTAACAATGACACGGGCACCGTACGAACGCATCGAGCGGGCGCAACCCTTACCTACGTCGCCATAGCCGCAGACTACGACCACCTTACCGGCAATCATCACATCCGTAGCGCGCTTGATACCGTCGGCCAGCGACTCGCGGCAACCGTAGAGGTTGTCGAACTTCGACTTCGTGCAGGAGTCGTTCACATTGATGGCAGGCACGAGCAGCTCGCCCGCCTCCTGCATCTGGTAGAGGCGGTGAACACCCGTCGTGGTCTCCTCGCTCACACCCTTCCACTCGGCCACCGTGCGGTGCCACTTCTCGTTATCCTCGGCCAAGATCTGCTTCAGCGTGTCGAGGATCACCTCCTCCTCATACGACGAGGCCTTGTAGTCGAGCGTCGTAGCATCCTTCTCGGCCTTGTAACCCTTGTGAATCAGGAGCGTAGCATCGCCACCATCGTCTACGATGAGCTGCGGGCCCTTGCCGCCGGGGAACGACATAGCCATCGCCGTACACCACCAATACTCGGGCAGCGTCTCACCCTTCCAGGCGAAGACGGGGACACCGCGCTCGGCAATAGCGGCTGCGGCGTGGTCCTGCGTCGAGAAGATGTTGCACGAGCACCAGCGCACCTCGGCACCCAGCTCAACGAGCGTCTCGATGAGCACCGCCGTCTGGATCGTCATGTGGAGCGAACCCATGATACGCACCCCCTGCAGGGGCTTCTTCGGGCCGTACTTCTTTCTCACAGCCATCAAACCGGGCATTTCGTGCTCCGAAACCTCAATCTCTTTTCTTCCCCACTCGGCCAGGCTCATATCGGCCACCTTGTAGGGCAAGGTCAAATCCAAAAACATAGTTTACTTATTTAATATCGTTTGTTTATCTTTTTCCAACTGTGCCTGCAGCGCCTCGACCGAGGCAAAATGTTGCTCGTCGCGCAACCGCTCAAGCAGATGCACCCGAATTCTGCGGCCATACAATTCGCCTTGAAAATCGAACAAATGGCTCTCCAAGCGGCGCTCGCTGCCACCCACCGAGGGGTTGCAACCCAAGTTCGACATCGCAAGAAAAGGGGTCTCATACCCCTCTACTTCAACCTCCGAACGATAGACCCCGTTCGTGATCGTACAACCACGCGCCACAGCGATGTTGGCAGTGGGGAATCCCAACTGCCTGCCCAAGCGGCGCCCTTCGACCACCACACCCTCCAAAACGGCCTCCGTCATCAGATATTTTCGGTCAATTTACGCACCAGACTCAACTCCGAGAAGAACTCCTTGGCAAAGACGCGCAGGACGGTATAGGCCGGAATGGCCAACAACATACCCAGCACACCTGCTGCCGAGCCGGCGATCAGAATCACAATAAAGACCTCGAGCGGATGGGCCTTGACACGCTCCGAGTAGAGCGTGGGTTGCAGGATAAAGTCGTCGAGCGACTTGAGCGCCAGGAGCGAACAGATAATCACAATCATCGTGTAACCGATCGTCTGCCCCTCGATAGGCGAAACGATACCCACGAAGAGCGACAAGACACCGCCCATCAGCGGACCTGCATAGGGAATCACATTCATAATACCCATAATCAGGCCGATAAAGGCGGCATCGGCAGCCTTCATGCCAAAGGCCGACATGGTGATCGTCACAGCGATCATCATCAGCAGGCTCTCGGTCAGAATACCACGGAAGTAGCGCGAAAGAAGATAGGTAACCTGATCCAGGGCACGGGTAATATTCTCCGAATATCGCTCGGGGAAGAAGGCCGTAATCATGGCGTAGAAGAGGCCATCCTCCTTGAGGAAGAAGAAGGTGATGAAGGAAATCGAGAAGATGGCCACCGCCGAAGACATCAAGAGACCCACAATCGACGAGAAGAGTCGGTTGACCGAATCCATATCGATCCACTCGCGCATAAAATCGAGCAGCGCATCGTGCAACGAGAGTTGGTTGACGGGCATCGAGAAGAGTTCGGCCAGATACTGTTGCAGCTGGGCCACAGGCTGCTCGACCGTCTGCAGCACAGCGGCAAAATCGAGGTTGGCAAACTGATAGACCTTATCGAAAACCAACGGCACAAAGAGCAGACCAAAAACAGCCGCCAGGGCCCAAATAACCACCAACGTAATGGCAGCCGCCAGCGCACGGGGCAGTTTCCAACGACGGATATGCAACTGCTCGATGCGATGCACCAAAGGGCGCCCCATCACAGCCAATACGGCCGAGACAAGGATATAGACGACAATCGACGAGAAGTACCACAACACGAAGAGGGCCAACGCTGCAATCACAGCGCCGACCAGAAACTTAAGAACCGTTTGTGGAGTAATCTGCATAGTCTCTTTTTCTACAACGGAACGCTATTCGCTCACCTGGTGGTGCAGACGGGCAATCGGAGTCTGTGAACCGACAACAGCATCGCCCAACTCAACGAGCACGGTGCTATCCTTCGGAACCAGCACATCAACACGCGAGCCAAACTTGATGAAGCCCGCCACCGAGTTCTGCTCAACGGGGCTACCCACCTTCATGTAGGAGACAATACGACGTGCCACAAAGCCTGCAATCTGGCGGAACAGCACCGGCTGACCCGAGGCCATACGTACCACGGTGGTCGTGCGCTCGTTTTCGGTCGAAGACTTCGGATGCCATGCCACCAGGAAACGACCCGGGTGGTACTTGAAGTACTCGACAATACCGCCCACGGGTACCCAGTTCATGTGGACATTGGTCACCGACATAAAGATCGAGATCTGCAACATCTCCTGCTTCAGGTGCTCGTTCTCCATCACCACCTCGGTCACCACCACGCGTCCATCACAGGGCGAGAAGACCAGGTCGGCATCGTGGATGCGCACACGACGCGGCTCACGGAAGAAGGCGATAACGAAGACCCAAAAGCAAAGCAGGAAGAGCGTGGCAGCCACGATCAACGTGCAGCTACTCTGCTTGGTCAGCATCCAATAGAAAAAGCACCATATCAAGAGACAGATCACACCCGAAACGGCAATGATTCTGTATCCCTCCTTATTGATTTTCATAGCAATATAGTTTTAGGTTAGAAGATGCAAAGCATATAGACAAAGACAAACGGTGCCGAGAGCAGCATCGCATCGAAGCGATCGAGCACGCCACCATGGCCGGGAATCAACGTACCCGAATCCTTCACCTCGGCAGCACGCTTGAACATCGACTCGGCCAGATCACCAAAGACCGCCGTAACGACCGTCACCAGCGCCAAACCGACCCATGCCAGGGGCTTATCGCCCAAGAGGTGTGCCGCAATCAGACCGGCAACCACCGCACCGGCCACACCACCGAAGAAGCCCTCCCACGACTTTTTGGGCGAGAGGCGCTCGAAGAGGCGATGACGTCCGATGGCGATGCCCACCAGGTAGGCAAAGACATCGTTCGACCAGACGATGGCCACGTAGGCGATCAACACCCAGGCATTCCACGACTCGCGGCCGATGATCGGCATGTAGAGCATCAGCGAGAGGGGCAGTGCCACATAGAACAGGGGAAGGATTGTCGTAGCGATATTGGCAGCCGGGTTCGCCTGCTTGCGATAGAGCTCACAGATGAACATCAGCGGAATGAGCAGTGCAAAGAATGCCACGCAGGGAACGAAGTACTTCGAGCCGCCATAGAGCACCTGAATGTCATCGCTCACCAACGCAAAATTCAGCACAAAGAGCATCACAGCCGCCATCATACCCAATGCGCGCTGCGGAGCAAGGCCCTGTTTTTCGATCAGGGCATAGAGCTCTACGACACCACCCACAAGCAGCAACAGCAGGACTGCGCCCAGCGACCACTGCGACCAAAGGATGCCACCGAGCACCACTACCGTAAGACCCAGGCCGCTGATGGTGCGGACCACGAGGTTTTTCATTTTATCGTTCATAGGCAAATGTTTGTTGTTTCCAGATTATTCGTTGGCGGGATTCTCTTCCGAGGTGGCAGGCTGCACCTCGGCAGCAGCCGCAGCAGCCTTGGCAGCCTCGGCAGCCTCCTTCTCCAAATCCTTCTTGCGCTTACCGAAGATGCGCTCGACATCCTCCGTGAAGACCACCTCGCGGCTCAAGAGCAGCTCGGCCAGCTCCTTGAGCCCCTCGCTGTGGGTCGTGAGCACCTCCTCGGCCATCTTGTAGGCACGGTCGATGAGCGCACGCGCCTCCTTGTCGATCGCCTCGGCCGTCTCATTCGAATAGGGCTTCGTGAAGGCCATATCGCTCTGACCCGTCGAGTCGTAGAACGAGAGGTTACCCACCTTGTCGCTCATGCCGTAGTAGGCCACCATGGCGTAGGCCATCTTTGTCACGCGCTCCAGGTCATTCAGGGCACCCGTCGAGATCTCACCGAAGGTCAGCTGCTCCGAAACACGGCCACCCAAGAGCGAAGCCAGCTCGTCCATGAGCTGCTCGCGCGTCGTGATCTGACGCTCCTCGGGCAGATACCAGGCAGCACCCAACGCCTTGCCGCGCGGGATGATCGTCACCTTGATCAGCGGCGAAGCGTTCTCCAGCAACCAGCTCACCGTGGCGTGGCCCGCCTCATGGTAAGCGATCTTGCGCTTCTCGGCATCAGTGATAATCTTATTCTTGCGCTCCAAGCCGCCGATGATGCGGTCGATGGCGGCCAGGAAGTCCTCCTTGGCAATCTCCTTCTTGTCGTGGCGAGCCGCAATCAGGGCCGCCTCGTTGCAGACATTGGCAATATCGGCACCCGAGAATCCCGGGGTCTGGCGCGCCAGGAAAGAGCGATCGAGCGCCGGATCGAGCTTCAGGGGGCGGAGGTGCACATTGAAGATCTCCTCGCGCTCCTTCACATCGGGCAGACCCACCTCGATTTGGCGGTCGAAACGACCGGCACGCATCAGGGCCTTATCCAGAATATCGGCACGGTTCGTAGCAGCCAGCACGATGACACCCGTGTTGGTCTGGAAGCCGTCCATCTCGGTCAGGAGCTGGTTGAGCGTATTCTCGCGCTCGTCGTTGCCCGAGAAACCGGCATTCTTGCCGCGAGCACGACCGATGGCGTCGATCTCGTCAATGAAGAGGATGCAGGGGGCCTTCTGCTTGGCCTGCTCAAAGAGGTCGCGTACGCGCGAGGCACCCACACCCACAAACATCTCGACAAAGTCGGAACCCGAAATCGAGAGGAAGGGGACATTCGCCTCACCTGCTACAGCCTTGGCCAGCAGGGTTTTACCCGTTCCCGGAGGGCCTACAAGCAGGGCTCCCTTCGGAATCTTGGCACCCAGCTCGCGGTATTTATCGGACTTCTTCAGGAAGTCGACAATCTCCATAATCTCGACCTTGGCCTCCTCCAGGCCGGCTACATCCTTGAAGGTAACACGTTTGTTGTTCTCCTTGTCGAAGACCTGGGCGCGCGCCTTGCCGACATTCATAATGCCACCGGCACCGCCGCCACCAACACCACGTGCCATCGAGCGCATGATGAAGAACCATACACCAATGATGAGCACCCAAGGCAGGATGCCGCCCACCACGTCGAGCCAATTGCGCTTATCGTTTTGGTAGAAGACCGGAACACGGTCGGCCTCAACAACGTTGGCCTCGGCCACCTGCATATCCTCGCGGAAACCCTCGACCGAAGGGATCGTATAGCGGATCTGCACACCCGTCGCAGGCAACTCTTTGAGTCGCTCATCCTCGCCGGCACGGTATTGCTCGACAGCCTCCTTTTTGAGGAAGATCTCGGCCGTCTCGCGATTCACGATGCGGATGCGCTCCACCTCGCCCTGCTCGACAAGCGAGCGCACCATCGTCCAATCACCCTCGATGGGTTTATCGTTCGATTGTCCCAACAGCGACCACCCCACCAAAAAGAGGGCGATAGCTCCGTAGATCCAAAGGAAGTTCAGGCGAATAAGTGGTCTGTTCTGATTTTTATCTGCCATACGCTGCTTACTCCTCGTATTCGTACTTAACCATCGGCGCATCGGCCCACAGCTCCTCGAGCTTGTAGAACTCGCGCAGCTCGCTCTGGAAGATGTGGACAACAACATCTACGTAATCCATGGCTACCCACAGACCCGTCTGCTTACCCTCCACACGCCAGGGCCACTCGCCCATCACCTCGTGGATCTTATCCTCCACCGAGTCGGCAATAGCCGAGGTCTGGGTGGTCGAGTCGGCGTTGCAAACCACAAAGTTCGAGCAGATTGCGCCGTCGAAGCCCGACAGGTCGAGCGATACAATATTCTTACCTTTCTTATCCGAGATCGCCTCAACGATCGTCTCAATGAGTTGTTGTTTCTTATCCATAAATTTAACGGTCATACTTTATAAGTATGCAAAGGTAGTGAAAGCAGAGCGCAATCACAAATTATTTGGCAGAAAAAAGGAGTTTTGGAGTCGATGCGTGGATTTATCCACAAGCATCGACGACAAAACGACTGAATGACAAATTTAAAAAATTTGACATTGCCGAGGCGCATCCTACCTAAAACGAGCGGCGCAAAGCGGCAGCGAGCAAAGCGAAGTTAAAGGTAGTGAGGCGCAGAGGCTCTGCCAAATAATCAAAGGGGGCGCAAAAAGCAAAAACCGCACAAAAAGAGACACTTGCACTACCTAAAACGAGCGGCGCAAAGCGGCAGCGAGCAAAGCGAAGTTAAAGGTAGTGAGGCGCAGAGGCTCTGCCAAATAATAGCACACAAAAAAGGTTGCCAAAATTCCCCTTAGCAACCTTTAATTCCCCTTAGTAACCCTTAGAAAACCCTTAGAAAAATCGGCTCTCCTCCCCCTACTTCACGCAATCCATAATCGTCTCATTCAAAGCCCTGATGATCGAACTTTTGACGTAGGTGCGGCGCACCGCCACGGAGATTTTTCGCGATGTATTTCCCTTGGCAAGCATCTTCACACGATCGCGCCGATTTTCGGGAATAAAGTCGATGCACATCTCGGGAATGACGGTCACCGATTGGGTGCAATCGACGATGCGCATCAGGGTTTCGAGCGAGCCCGATTCGAAGGAAAAATGGGAGGGCATCTGTCGTTTCGCCTGGCAAAGTTCGATGATCTGATCGCGCAAACAGTTGCCTCGGCTAAGAATCACAAGATCCTTTAAATCAATATCTTCGATGCGTATGTTCGAACGCTCGTAGAGCGGATTTTCGGGCGAGACGTAGAGGTGGAAACGATCGTCAAAGAGGTCGTGTTCCTGGATACCCTCGCCACACGTTCCGCCGGCCACCAAAGCGGCATCGAGGCGGTCGCGTTTGAGGGCCTCGACAATGTCGGCCGTCTTCATCTCCGAGATCTCCAATTCGACCTTCGGGTAGCGCTTGACAAAGGTCGGGATGAAGCGATGCATGAGGTAGGGAGCGATGGTCGGAATCACGCCCAGGTGGAGCTTGCCGGCCGTCTCGCCCTTCAGCTCGGAGACCGCCTCGCGGATGTAGTTGAAGGCGCTCAGCGTCTCGCGCACCTGCTCCAAAACCACCTCGCCGGCCTCGGTCGGCACGACGGGCTTTTTCGAGCGATCGAGCAGGATCACGCCCAGCTCCTCCTCGAGCGATTTGATCTGCATCGAGAGCGAAGGTTGGGTCACAAAACAGTGCTCGGCAGCCTGCGAAAAACTGCCACAATTGGCTACCGCCAAGAGGTATTCGAGTTGGATAATAGTCATCGGTCTTTGATTATTTGCGCTTATTAGATCATAACAAAGGTATAAAAAAAATCTATATGATCAAACTTTTTTAGGCTATCGACGCTCTTTTTCGTAATTTCGCAGGAAATTGTACTTAAAACGACAAATAACACCGAAAAAATATGGCAAAAAAAATCATCCTGACGGGTGACCGTCCTACGGGTCGCCTCCACCTGGGCCACTATGTTGGTTCGCTGCGCCGCCGTGTCGAGCTGCAGAACTCGCATACCTTCGACGAAATCTACATCATGATCGCCGACGCTCAGGCGCTGACCGACAACTGGGACAACCCCGAAAAGGTGCGTCAAAACATCATCGAGGTAGCCCTCGACTATCTCTCGGCGGGTCTCAACCCCGAGGAGGTTACCATCTTCATTCAGAGCGAGATTGCCGAGCTTTGCGAGCTCTGCTTCTACTATATGAACCTCGTCACGGTGCAGCGTCTGCAGCGCAACCCGACCGTCAAGACCGAGATGCAGCTGCGCGGCTTCTCGGAGCAGGCCGAGGCGGGCGATACGAGCCAGAAGCAGGGTCTGCCCGTCGGCTTCTTCTGCTACCCCATCTCGCAGGCTGCCGACATCACCGCCTTCCGCGCCACGACCGTACCGGCCGGTGCCGACCAGGAGCCGATGGTGGAGCAGACGCGCGAGATTGTCCACAAGTTCAACTCGCTCTACGGCGAGGTGCTCGTCGAGCCCGAAATCATGCTCCCCGACAACGCCGTATGTATGCGTCTGCCGGGTACCGACGGCAAGGCCAAGATGTCGAAGTCGCTCGGAAACTGCATCTACCTCTCGGATACGCCCGCTGAGGTGAAGAAGAAGGTGATGGGCATGTACACCGACCCGGATCACCTCCGCATCGAGGATCCGGGCAAGGTCGAGGGCAACTGCGTATTCACCTACCTGGATGCCTTCAGCCGCCCCGAGCACTTCGAGAAGTACCTGCCCGAGTATGAGTCGCTCGAGGCCCTCAAGGAGCACTACCGCCGTGGCGGTCTGGGTGATGTGAAGTGCAAGAAGCTGCTGATCAACATCCTGAACGAGGTCTTGGAGCCGATTCGTGAGCGTCGCCGCTACTATGAGGAGCGCATCGAGGAGGTCTACGAGGTACTCGAGAAGGGTACGGCACGTGCCCGCGAGACGGCCTCGGCTACGCTGCGCGATGTACGCAACGCCATGAAGATCAACTACTTCGAAGATAAAGAGCTGATCGCTGCCCAGGCCAAAGCCTACGCGGAGAAGAATTAAAAATTGTTTTTGGGAAGGTGGGGGTGAATCGGGGGATTCGATTCGGCCAACGCCCCAAAAACTGCAAACAACGCGACCCATGAAACGCCTTTTACTCCTCGTTGTGGCTCTGGTAGCCATCGGCAAAGTGACGGCAGCCCGCATCGACACGGTAGCCGTCCATAGCGCCAAGATGGAGCGCGAGATTCCTGTGCTGGTTGTCGTACCCGAGGCCGAAGCCACGCGCCCGATGCCCGTGCTCTACCTCCTGCACGGCTACAGTGGCGACGAGACGGTGTGGCAGGGAATCACCGACCTGCGCCCCCTGGCTGAGCGCTATGGTATGATTATTGTCTGCCCCGATGGCGAGAACAGCTGGTATTGGGACAGCCCCCTGAAGCCCGCCTCGCAGTTCGAGACCTTTGTAGCTGTGGAACTGCCCCGCTGGGTCGACAGCCACTACCGCACGATCGCCTCGCGTGAGGGTCGTGCCATCACGGGCCTCTCGATGGGTGGTCACGGCGGCCTTTGGCTCGGTGTGCGCCACCGCGATACGTTCGGTGCAGCCGGCTCGACCTCGGGCGGTGTCGATATTCGCCCCTTCCCCGAGGCGTGGCGTATGCACGAGCAGCTCGGTCCCAAAAAGAAGAATCGTAAACGTTGGGACGACTACACGGTTATCAATGAGGTCGAGACCCTGCAGGAGGGTGAGCTGGCCATCATCTTTGATTGCGGCTACGGCGACTTCTTCTACGAGGTGAACCAAAACCTCCACAAGAAGCTCCGCAAGATGGGTATCTCGCACGACTTCTATGTGCGTCCGGGTCGCCACGATGCCCCCTATTGGGAGAATTCGCTGCCCTATCAATTGCTCTTCTTTGAGCGCTATTTTCAACAGGCTAATCGTTAAAAAAGGATGAGAGGAGCCATCACAGACCGCATCTACGCCTACTTCCTGCGCCTCACGCGCAGACTCTCCACACGCCAAATGCTGATGCTCCTGGCCGTCGTGGTGGGTCTCACGGCCGGTGTGGGCACCTTCCTCTTCGAGGTGCTGCTCCACGCCATCGGTGCAGGGCTTACGCGTTGGTTCTCGGTCGAGAAGGCGCAATTCCTCTACCTGGTCTACCCCGTTGTTGGTATCATCCTAGCTACCCTCTTTGTGCGCCACGTCGTGCGCGATAATATCTCGGAGGGTGTCACGCGCGTACTCTACGCCATGTCGCGCCGCAACTCGCGCATCGCACGCCACAACTGCTGGACCTCGATCGTGGGTGGTGCCACAACGATCGGATTTGGTGGTTCGGTGGGTCCCGAGGCCCCGATTGTCTTGACGGGTGCCGCCATCGGCTCGAACATCGGCCAGCTGGCACGCCTGAACTACAAGCACACAACGCTGATGCTCTGCTGCGGAGCAGGTGCTGCCCTGGCGGCGATCTTCAAGGCTCCGATTACGGGTTTGGTCTTCGTGCTCGAGATCTTGATGCTCGACATCACGGCCACCTCGATTATCCCGCTACTCATTGCCACCGTTACGGCAACGACCATCGCCTTCATCCTGCGCGGCTTCGACCCCATTATCGCCGTCACGCTCCGCCCCGAGGATGCCTTCCAGCTCTGGCAGATACCCCTCTTCATCCTGCTGGGTGTCTTGTGCGGTCTGATGGCGTGGTACTTCACCTCGATGAACTCGCGCGTGGGCGAATTCTTCAAGAAGCAGCCCTCGCAATACCGCAAGTGGCTGATTGGCGGTGCTGTGCTCGGTGTGCTGATCTTCATCTTCCCGCCCCTCTACGGCGAGGGTTATGAGGCCTTCACGGGGCTGATGCACGGCGAGACACAGGCACTTTTCAACAACTCGCTCTTCTACCGCTTCAGCCACATCGAGTGGGTCATCATCCTCTTCGTGATTGCCACAATGTTCTTCAAGGTGATCGCCATGGCTACAACCAATGCAGCCGGCGGTGTGGGTGGTACCTTTGCCCCCTCGCTCTTCGTGGGTGCCTTCACGGGCGCTGCCCTGGCTCTGATCTGCAACGCCCTCTTTAAGTGGGATGTGCCGATTGCCTCCTTTACACTGGTGGGCATGGCCGGCGTGATGGCGGGTGTGATGAATGCCCCCCTCACCTCGATCTTCCTCATCGCCGAGCTCTCGAACGGCTACGGCCTCTTCATCCCGCTGATGATCACGGCCTGCATCTCCTTCGCGCTGAACTATTGGCTCGACCCCGACTCGATCTATACAAAGCAGTTGCGCCAAAAGGGCGAGCTGCTGACCCACGACAAGGATCAATCGGTCTTCGTCTTCCTGAAGTTGGAGGATTTGATGGAGACCGACTTCATCCGCATCCGCGAGCATATGACTTTGGGCGATCTGATCGACATCATCTCGACGGCGCGCCGCAACATCTTCCCCGTCATCGACAACTTCGGCCTGCTTTTGGGCGTGGTGCAGCTCGATGACCTGCGTCAGGATATGTTCAAGCGCGAAAAGTATGGTGCGCGCATCTCGAACTACATGATTCAGCCCCCCGACCGCATCCTGGAGCATGAGTCGATCCAGTCGATTCTGCCCAAATTCGAGGACAACCGCACCTGGATGCTGCCCGTGGTCGATAAGCAGGGGCACTACCTCGGCTTCATCTCGAAGTCGCGCATCCTCAACGCCTACCGCGAGCAGCTGGTGAAGATTCAGCAGTAGGACAGAGGAAAGAGGAAAAGGGGACTAAAGGCAACTAAGGGAAACTAAAGGAAACCCTTAGCAACCTTTA
>JAUMXM010000073.1 GCA_030529085.1 Rikenellaceae bacterium
TCCCACTAAGAAACGAAAGCGATTGATTTGTCAATCGCTTTTTTTTGTTGTTTGGGCTTATTGATCAAAAATAGTACATATCTTTGTGGTAGGAGCGTTTTGAGCCGATGGGTAGGCTGCGAAAACGCCCCGTTTCGAAGGCTAAACCAACTAAAAAACCGATAAGAGATGAATAAGATGCTCCTTTTGGCGACGATCTGTGTCACTGCACTCTGCACCACCTCCTGCCAACAGGGGACGGATGTCCCTCGCCCGCGCGTGCTGGTGAGCACCGATATTGGCGGTCCCGATGAGGACGACTTCCAATCGATGGGCCACCTGCTGATGTTCAACGACTACTTCGACCTCGAGGGTCTGGTCTCGTCGCCCTCGTTTGGTGGCGGCTCGGCCGATAGAATCCTCCACCTGATCGACCTCTACGCCGAGGATTTCTCCGGAGGCGCCTTCCGCACGGCCGAGGAGCTGAAGAGCATGGTGCACCAGGGCGTAAACCGCTTGGCACCTGCTGCCGGATACCGAACAGCCACCGACGGCTCGAATTGGATCGTGCAGTGCGCCCGCAAGGAGGATCCGCGCCCGCTCTACGTACTGGTGTGGGGAGGCTTGGAGGATGTAGCGCAGGCACTCCACGACGCCCCCGACATTGCCGACAAGATCCGCATCTATTGGATCGGAGGCCCGAACAAGAAGTTCAGCCCCGATGCCTACTCCTACATCGTATCGAACTTCCCCGACCTCTTCTTCATCGAGAACAACGCCTCCTACCGCGGCTTTATCAACAACGATCGCCGCGTGTCGGCCTACGGTCGTGACTTCTACGAGAAGCACATGAAGGGCACCTCGGCTCTGGCCGACGACTTTGCGACCCACTGCGGCGGCTTTGTCCGCATGGGCGACACCCCCTCGGTGCTCTACATGCTCAACTACCGCAAGATGGATCCCGCCGATCCGAGTGTCGACCATTGGGGAGGCCGCTTTGAGCGCATGAGTCGTTCCTCGCGCCGCGTCTTCGACCGACCGCTGACGGTGCAGGATACGGTTCCCGTCTTCTCGATTGTCGAGATACACCTGCGTGGTCCGGAGCGCGTCGACGACCAAGGCGAGGCCTGCCTGACGCTGAATTGCCTCGGCCAGGATTGGGACGGCTTCTATGTGGGCGACGGCATCTACCAAGTACGCTACGCCCCGAAGATGGCGGGCCTTGTCCCCTACACCATCAAGGGTGCTGTCGAGCAGAGCGGTACGTTTGTGGTGGACAACCGTTGGCCGGGCGAGCCTCACCCCGACGATTGGATCGTGGGCGATAGCTGGTGGACCGATGTGCAGGATCCCGCCGAATTTGAGGGGGCACACCAGGGAGCACAGACCGTAGCCAAATGGCGCGATACGGTGCTCAGCCTTTGGGCCGAACGCTGCCAGGAGATGAAGCCCAACGCAGAACAGGGTGCTGAGTAACAGCTCCAAACACATAAAAAACGCAGAACAGCTTCGACTGTTCTGCGTTTTTGTTTTGCTCGGTGGAGCCTCCTACTCGATCTCCTTGATCGACTCGACGCCGTTGCGCGAGAGCGAAACACGGAAACGCTTGTAGTCGGTCTTGCCGTCGAACTGATACTGCATTACGATATTGAGGAAGTAGACCTTCTTGCATGCAATGCGGTAGAGGTTGT
>JAUMXM010000074.1 GCA_030529085.1 Rikenellaceae bacterium
GAGGAAGGGGCGCGTTCTGCCCCGTCGTACCGGACAGGCCTGCAGCGCGTTGGCGCTGCGCGGCACGGGCGCGCTCGCGCTCGGCGACCTCGTCGGCCTTGGCCTGCGCTTTCTCGGCCTTCGCACGCTGCTGCGCCAAAACCTTGTCGGCCTTGGCCTGCGCCCGCTCGGCATCCTTACCAAAGACCGAGAGGTGTACATAACGTGCCGGATGCTCCTTCAGGTCGGCCAGAAGCAGCGCCAGATTCTCGCTTGCCTGCGTGAGGTTCTCGTAGATCGCCTTGTCGTTCATCAAAAGGCCAAGCGAACCCTCACCCTCGTCGATCTTCGTCATCAGCGTATCGAGTGAGGCAACGGCCGACGAGAGCTTCTCGCCAAAGGCCTCCTCGTCGAGCGAGGTCACGAGGTTGTTGGCACCCATCATGAGGCTGTCGACACGGGGAGCATTCTCGCCCAGCATTGCAGCAAAGGCCGAGAGGCCCTCGATGGCCTCCTTCAGCTCCTCCTTCTCCTCGCCCAGCAACTCGGCTACATCGCCCGAGAGGCTCTCGAGGTTGGCCAGCGTAGCGTTCAGGTGGGCCGAATTGGACTCCAGGATCGCATTCAGGTTGTTGAGCGTGCGGCTCAAATCATCGGCAATGGTAGCAAACTTCTGCTTGAAGAAGTCGAGCTCCGAGCCGGCCACATCCATCAAATCGCGGTCGCGGCTCGAGCGAATCGTATCGCCGGCCGAGAGCAGCTCGCTCGACTGTCCCAAGACAATCTCGACCGCCTTGCCACCCATCAGACCATCACTGAAGATGCGCGCCTCGGAGTCAACGGGCACGGGATAGGAGCGCTTGACCAAGAGACGGATAGCCACCTTGTCACTGCGCTTCGGATCGAGCTCGATGGCCGACACGGTGCCGACCTTCACACCCTTCATCATCACGGCCGAAGCCTCCTGTACACCACTCACCTGATCGTAGACGGCCACATACTCCGTATTGCGCGAAAAGATATCCAGACCGCTCAAAAAGCGGATGCCGCCCCACAAGAGCAGGATCATCGCCACACCGAAAATGCCGATTTTCACCTCACGTTTCATAGTACTATTGCTTTTTTCGTTTTTCTCGTTTGTTGATGCGCCTCGGATCGGGTTTCAAAGGCTCACGACCTCCGTTCCACCCTTTTTGCGCAAAAATATTTTATCCCCAACCGGCTGATCGACAGCCCAATTTTTAATCTTTAATTTTTAATTCCGTCAATTCCCTTTTACCGCCACAACAAAGGCACCCGGGAAGGTGTTCTTCACCGCTTTGGCAGCCTCCAGCGCCTCGTTACGGGTCTTATACTTACCCACGCCATACTTGAAGCGATACGCTCCCTCGGCCTCGTATTGGTGGACCCGGTTGCGGTAGCTCTTGAACTCGCTCGACGAGAGGGGAAGGGCTCGTTTCGAGGCCATCACCTGCACCGTGTAGTAGCTTTTCTCGGCTGCAGGTTGCTGGCTCGGAGCCTTCTCGGCAGTCGGCTTCGTTGCGGTCGGCTTCGAGGCCGATTTCTGCTCGCCATAGATACGCTTGTCGTAGAGTTTCAGCTCCTCCTGCTTGGGGGCGGGCTTCGGCTCTACCTTCGGTTCGGGTTTCGGTTC
>JAUMXM010000030.1 GCA_030529085.1 Rikenellaceae bacterium
CCGAGCGTCAGACGGGCGAGATGCGTCTGAACCGCTTCCTGGCCCAGTCGGGTATCTGCTCGCGCCGCGAGGCCGACGACCTGATTACGGCGGGTCTGGTGACCGTCAATGGTGTGATCGTTACGGAGCTTGGCTCGAAGGTGATGCCCACCGACGAGGTGAAGTTCAACGACAGCCGCGTACAGGGCGAGAAGAAGGTTTACCTGGTGCTCAACAAGCCGAAGGGTTATGTGACCTCGCTTGAGGATCCCCACGCCGACAAGGTGGTGATGGATCTGGTGAAGGGTGCCTGCACGGAGCGTATCTACCCCGTAGGCCGTCTGGATAAGAACTCGCTGGGTCTGCTGCTCTTCACGAACGACGGCGACCTGACGAAGACCCTGACCCACCCCTCGTACCAGAAGAAGAAGATCTACCAGGTAACGCTCGATAAGCCCCTCACGCGCGCCGATATGGACCGCCTGGCCGAGGGTATCACGCTCGAGGATGGCGAGATCTACGCCGACGAGGTATCCTACCTGAAGGACAATAAGCAGGAGATTGGTATCGAGATCCACTCGGGTCGCAACCGCATCGTGCGTCGTATGTTCGAGTTCCTGGGTTACACCGTGACGAAGCTCGATCGTGTCTATTACGCCGGTCTGACGAAGAAGAACCTCAAGCGCGGTGCTTGGCGCTTCCTGACCTACGAGGAGGTCAATCGTCTGAAGTCGAATATGTACGAGTAGCCGATCGCTTTTTTCGGTTGCTCGATGCAAAACAAAAGGGCTGTCCGCTATGGACAGCCCTTTTTGTTGGGAATGGGGTGGTGCGCTTACTCGGCAGCAGCCTCGGGGCGCATCATAATCTTAATCTGGTTCTTCTTCTCGAGAATCATCTTGGCCATCGCCTGAATGTCGGCATTGGTGAGCGACTTAACGGCCTCCTCGTAGTTGGCAACATAGTCCAGGTCGGCCTCCCACTTCAGCGTCATATAGTTCATCCAGCTGGCGTTCTGCTCCAGGCCGTTCTGCCACTCCTTCAGCAGGTACTCGCGGGTCTTCTCCACATCCTCGCTCTTGGGACCGTTGGCAGCGATCTCCTCGATCTCCTTGATGACGATTTCGCAGAGCTCGTCGGCCATCTGGTCGTTCGTGTCGAACTGAATGCGGAGCGTGTAGCGCGGGTTGGGCAGACGGCCCACCGAACCACCAACGCCTACGCCGTAGGTGCCGCCCTTCTCCTCGCGAATCGATACGAGGTAGCGCGAGTTGAGCGCCTGCGAGAGGAAGTTCATCGCCAGGCGATTCTTCAGCGTGTTCTGCGTCTCACCCGAGAAGATGTAGGCAACCGATACCTTGGGCTGCTGCATCTCGGTGCGGAAGGTCTCATCAATCATGCCGGGCAGGTAGTCGGCCTTGTCGTCCACGGCCTCCATCTTGTTCTTCTTGTCCGTCGGCAGCGAACCGATGTACTTCTCAACCAGGGGCTTCAGGGTCTCCAAATCGACATTACCCACCACATAGAAGCGGAAGCTGTTGCCGTTGGGGAAGAGCTTGCGATAGATCGGCTCCATCTTCTCGAACGAATACTTGGCCAAAACCTCCTTCGTGATCTCCTGACGGCGGGGGTTGTTGCCGTAGGCGATCTCGGTGGTCTTCTTCTGCATCAGGTAGTCGGGGTTGTTCTCCAGGTTGGCTACCTGGGCACCCACGAGGTTCATCACCGTGTTGTAGTCATCCTCGTTGAAGCGGGGCTGCGTGAACTGGAGGTACATCAGCTGCAGGATCGTCTCGATATCCTTCGGCGAGCCCATACCGATCATATTGCTCGAATAGGTGCCTGCCGACGGTGCAACCTGTGCCGCGATGCCCGAAAGCTGCTTCTGAAGCTCTACGCGCGAGAACTTACCTACACCCGACATCTGGCAGATGGTCGGAATCAGGTCGGCAATGGCAATCTCCTCGTTGGTCAGCACCGAGAAACCACCATCGGCCGAAGCGCGAATCTGTACCTCGTCGGCCTTGAAGGTCGTGGGCTTCACTACGATCTCAATGCCGTTCTTCAGCGTCCAGGTCGTCGTGCCGTAGTTCTCGTCGATGGCCGTCTTCTTCACGGGCGAACCCTTCAGTACGGTACCCTCGGCAATCAGCGGCTCCTTCACTACGTTATCCTCGTAGGGGGCAATCTCGCTCTCGGCTACCTTCTTGCGGATGGCCAGAATCTCCTCCTCGGTCGGAACGGCTACGCCCTCCTTCTCGGGGCTGTTGATGATGATAACCTGGTTCTTGTCCATGATCACCTGCTTGGCCAGCTGGTTGATCACCTCTACGTTGAGGCTCTTGATGAGCATCGAGTCGAGCTTCCACTCCGTCTCGGCATCGGGCATAGCGGCATTCGAGCGGTAGGCTGCGAGGTAGCGATTTACGTAGTAGCGGTTCGTCTGGTCGTTGCGGTTGGCATAGCCACGCTCGGCACTGCGCATTAGGTCGTTCTGGGCGCGCTCGAACTCGCCATAGGTGAAACCGTGACGGCGGATGCGCTCCACCTCGGTCATAATCGCCTCATAACCCTTGGCCAGACCGCCATCCTTGGTCGATACGGCGGCTACCGTAGCGTTGAGCGTCGGGATGATACCGATCGTCGAACCCGTAGCAATCTGACCACCCAGGAAGGGTGCATTGGGCTTCATGGCGATCTCCTGCAGACGCTCACCGGCCATCGAGGCGAAGAAGTGCTGCATGATGGCGAGCATCTCGGCATAGATCGTGTTGTTGGCCTCCTTCGGCAGGGCGGGGTACTTCATGAAGATCTGGGCCTGCGAGCTCTGCATCTCGGGATCGGTGTAGATCGAGATGATGGGCTCCTCGTTGTCGGGTACGACGATTACCTCCTTCTTCACGGCATCAGCAGCCGGTGCGGGGATGTCGCTCATGAGCGTCTTGAGCTTGGCCTCGATCTGATCCACGTCTACATCACCCACGATCACTACCGCCTGGTAGTCGGGACGATACCACGTCTGGTAGAAGTTCTCGAGCGACGAGTGGTCGAAGCTCTTCAGACCCTCGAGGTAACCAATCAGGTTGCGCTCGGCGTAGCGCGTACCCTTACCCAGGGCCTGGAGCATCTTCATCGTCGAACGCCACGAAGCGTTGTCGCGCGTGCGCAGCTCCTCTTGGATTACACCACGCTCCGAGTCGATCTCCTTGGGCTGGAGGGCGATGAAGTGCGACCAATCGTGCAGGATGAGCATCGCCGAGTCGATGATGCCCTCGCGCGTGGTCGGTACATCCGAGATGTTGTAGCAGGTCTCGTCCCACGAGGTGTAGGCGTTCAGATTTACACCGAACTTAACACCGACGGTCTCCAGGTACTCGATGACCTGCTTGCCGGGCATATTCTTCGTGCCGTTGAAGGCCATATGCTCGAGGAAGTGGGCCAGACCCTGCTGGTCGGTCTCCTCCTGAATGGCACCCACGTGGTGCAGGATGTAGAAGTCGGCTTGGTTCTTCGGCTTCTCGTTGTGGCGGATGTAGTAGGTCATGCCATTCTCCAGGGTGCCCTTTCTCACGGCGGCATCCTCGGGGATGGGCTGCATCGGGTTCATACCCTGTGCTGCGGCGCTGAAGGAAATCAGCACGGCAACAATCCATAAGGTGAACTTTTTCATAGCTTAAAAAATTAGTAAAATTGTTTGTTGATTATTCTTCGATTTCTTCGTCGTTGCGGTATTCGATGATGTCGCCCGGCTGGCAATCCAGCTCGCGACAAATCGCCTCGAGGGTCGAGAAACGGATTGCCTTCGCCTTGCCGTTCTTGAGGATCGAGAGGTTGGCAGGGGTGATCTGCACCCGTTCTGCGAGTGTGCCGAGCGAGATTTTGCGCTTGGCCATCATCACGTCGATATTGATAACTATTGCCATAACGACCCCCTCCTATAGGTTTTAGTTGTATGATGGGTTTTCATAGTTTTGAGTCGTTTCGCAGTTAGATGGTCAGTCGTTGTTCCTCGCCCAGATCGCGCCCGATGGCCAGCACCTCGGCGGCAAAGAGAATCAAGAGCCCCACAACGAGCGTCTCGAACCCAACGTCGAAGGCGGTGTTGACCTGGTAGTCGCTCCCGACGAGCATCTTGGCAGCATTGCGGGCTGCGAGCCAGTTGGCTGTGCGGGCAATCAGGTCGGTGGCGATGGCCAGCAGTGCAATCGCGCGCAGACGCCATACGTTGATCTTCGCCAGCGGTTGCTCCTCACGAATCGAGCGGCGCACCGAGCGGATGATGAGCCACATCAGCACGATGATGGCGATGTAGGTCACTAGGCTCAACAGCGAGAAGAGGTAAACCCACGGCGAACCACCCGTCGAGGCAAAGGCTACCCACCAGGTGGAACGATCGCCCAGCGGCTCGCTCACCTTCAGCATGATCGAGGCGGGATGGGCCTCGACACGACGCATCGAGTCGGTCGTTTCGATTGTTGCCGATCCGTTCTCCTTTACGGGAATCTCCCAAAATTCGTAGATTGCCTTTGGCGTGTTTTGGGCCCACTCGGCATCGAGTTCGTTGCCCAATTGAGTGCCTTCGCGGATCCCCTGGCTGAAATCCGGTGCCACCTCCAGCGCCAACCAGCCGATGAGCACGGCAAAGAAGGCGACATAGATCGCCAGCAGTCGTTTGAGATAGGTACGCTTGTTTTGCATAGTGCGTTTTGTTTGCTTGTCTGGTGCAAATATACACTATTTGTCCGAAAAACAAATAAAATTTATTGAAAAACGATAAATTTTTCTGTCAAACTAGTTCTTTAGGCCAAAAATTCGGAAAAATTGTATATCTTTGCATACCTATTTTATAATACGTTTATGGCAGATAAAGCATACTTTACCTACAAGGTCGAGCCCCAGAGCCTCGATTTTACCTCGCGTCTGAAGTCTCCGGCGCTCATTATGTCGGCACTTAATGCCGCAGGTTCGGATGCCCACAACAAGGGCTTCGACTATGTCGATATGGAGCAGGACGACAACACCTGGGTTTTGAGTCGCATGGCCATCGAGGTGAGCCACCGTCCGCGCCAATACTCCGATTACGAGATTGAGACCTGGATTAGCGGCTACAACCGTCTGCTCTCGACCCGTAATTTCCGCATCTACGACGAGGATGGGAAGCAGTTTGCCAAGATGACCTCGCAGTGGGCGATGCTCAATGTGAAGAGCCGCACGGCGGTCGATCTTTCGCGCACGGCCGATGTGCACGATAAATATATGGTACAGGAGGAGCCTCCCTGCGCCGCCCCCTGCCGTCTGCGCGGTGTTTCGGAGGGTGAGGAGTTCCGCCATACGGTGCGCTACAGCGATATCGACTTCAACCGTCACATGAATACAATCCGCTACGTCGAGATGATCTTCGACCACCTCCCGATCGAGGCCATCGCCGAGGATCGCCCCTTCCGCCTCGACCTGCACTTCCTGCACGAGGCTGTGCTGGGTGAGGTGCTGACCATCGCCACCAAGGAGGAGGAGGGTGTGCTGCTCTTCGAGATCTCGACCCCCGAAAACCCCTGTGTCCGCGCTGCGGTGCGTTTCTTGTAGGGAGCGGGTGTTGCGTGAAAATTAGAGGGTTTTCCTTGTGGAAAATCCTCTTTTTCGTTATCTTTGAATTATGAAACTGACGATTCTTGGGCCGGCGCATCCCTATCGGGGAGGTTTGGCGTCGATTATGGAGACGATGGCACGTGTCTATCAACGACGCGGCTATGAGGTTGATCTCTGCACCTTTACGGTGCAGTATCCCTCGTTGTTGTTTCCGGGTAAGAGCCAGACGGTGACAACCCCCGCCCCCGAGGATTTGACCATTCGTCGCGAGGTAAACACCTGCAACCCCTTGAATTGGTGGCGTGTGGGGCAGATGCTCAAGCGCGAGCGTCCCGATTTTATCCTCCTGAAGTATTGGACCCCCTTTATGGCTCCCTGCTTCGGTACGATTGCCCGCCTGGCACGCTCGAACGGCCATACGAAAGTGCTGTGTCAGATCGATAACGTCGATCCCCACGAAAAGCACATGATCGACAAACCCTTCAATCGCTATTTCTTGCGCTCGGTCGATGGCTTTGTCTATATGTCCGACGAGGTCTATCGCCAGCTCGTAGCCTATACCGATGCCCCAGCGCTCTTCTCGCCCCATCCTCGCTTCGAGAACTTTGGCGAGCGTATCGACCGTGCCGAGGCGTGTGTTCACCTCGAATTGGACCCTGCACAACGTTATGCCCTCTTCTTTGGTCTGATTCGCGACTACAAGGGGTTGGATATGCTCCTCAAGGCGTGGGGTAGTATGAAGCGTGCCGGCAAGACGCAGGGGCGCAAACTCATAGTGGCGGGCGAGTTCTATACCGCCCCCGAGCCCTACCACCGCCTGATTGCGGAGGAGGGTATCGCCGACGAGGTGATCCTCCACGACCGCTTTATTCCCGACTCGATGGTGGCCGACTACTTCTCGGCCTGCGATTTTTTGGTCTTGCCCTATCGCTCGGCCACGCAGAGCGGTGTGACGCAGATTGCCTACCAATTCTCGACCCCGATGGTGGTGACCAACGTGGGCGGCCTTGCGGAGATTGTTCCCGACGGGCGTGTGGGCTATCTCTGCGAGCCGAATCAGACCTCTATTGCCGCGAAGGTGGAGCAGATATGGCAGGGCGATACCCTGGAGCGTTTCCACGCCAACTGCCTGGTCGAGCGCGAACGCTTCTCGTGGGAGGAGATGTGCGCCAAGCTGTTGGAGGTCTACGAATTAGTAAAATAAAAAAAAGAGGAGCTGCAAAAGCTCCTCTTTTTTTGTTGGATATTCGGTCCTACTCCTTGATGTTCGGAAGCTCCAGACCCAACCCCTTCTGCTTGTCGATGCGCTTGAGGATAATACCCAGCACGAGTGCTGCGATACCCAGGCAAGCCAACATGATAAGCGGTGCGGTGTAGTTGTACTGCGTAGCAGCCACCTCGGGGGTCAAAGTGCCCGCCTTCACCTGCTCTACGAGCTGGGTGTTGGTGCTGTCCAGAATCTTACCAATCAGCATCGGGAAGAGCCACAAGCCGATGTTCTGAATCCAGAAGATGAGGGCGTAAGCCGAGCCAATCACCTTCGAGTCTACCAGCTTGGGTACGCTCGGCCAGAGCGATGCGGGAACCAGCGAGAAGGAGGCGCCAAGCACCAGAATCGTGACATAGGCCACAATCACACCGCCAACGGCATTACCCTTGAACAGAGGCAGGATGAAGGCGAAGGTGAGGTGGCAGGCAACGAGGAGCAGCGAGCCGAAGATCAGCATCGTAGCCGCCTTACCCTTGTTGTCGACAATCTTACCCAGAATGGGGGTGATACCTACTGCCAGGAGCGGGAATACGGCGAAGATGGTCTCTGCCGACTGACGCATATAACCCATATAGCAGTAAACCACGAGGAAGATAATCGATGCCGTGAGCATAATCTGCTTGAGCGGCTTCTTCGAGAAGTTGCTGATGAAGGCCGTAGCGGCAACGATGAGCATGATGATGTACTGCACGATGGTCACTGTGTTGCTTGCCCAGAACGAGCCCTCGGCAACCTCCGTGAAGGTCAGGTTGCACTGCAACATATTCACGGCATACTTCTGGAAGGGGAAAATTGCCGAGTAGTACAATACGCAGAGCAGAGCCACGAGCCAGAAACCGCTGCTCTTGAGGATTGCGCCAACATCCGAAATCTTGAACGGATCATCCTTCTCCTCCGCCTCGCCGCTCTGTGCATCGAGCGTGCGATCCATGAAGAAGTAGACCACGAACATCATCAGGGCAATCATCAGCAGAACAACACCGAAGGCTACCGAACGCGAAACATCCACGATGCCGCCCAACTTGGCAAAGAAGGGCGAGAAGATCATACAGGTGGCAACACCCAGACGAGCCAAAGCCATCTCCGAGCCCATTGCCAGAGCCATTTCACGACCCTTGAACCACTTTACGATACCGCGCGAAACAGTGATGCCGGCCATCTCCACGCCACAGCCGAAGACCATGAAGCCAATGGCAGCGACCTTGGCCGATGCAGGCATACCCTCGTAGAAGGGCGAGATGCCGAGCTCGTCAAAGCCCGGGATGTAGTTCAGGTTCGTCGTAAACCAAGCCTCGAGGTTGCTACCGATGAATGCCTCCGAGATGGCGTAGTACTTGATAAATGCACCCACCAGCATCACGGCACCCGAGAGCAGGGCCGTAAAGCGAACACCCATCTTGTCGAGGATGATACCGGCAAAAATCAAGAAGAATACAAAGACATTCAGGAAGGTCTCAGCTCCCTGCATCGTACCAAATGCCGTCGAATCCCAACCGCGAGTCGATTGCATCAAATCCTTGATGGGGGAGAGAATGTCCATGAAAATGTAGGAGCAGAACATTGCCAGTGACAAGAGCAGCAATGCCGACCAGCGAGCAATGGGAGAGTCGCTGATTTTTCGTTGGATAGTTTGTACCATAGTTTATGTTTGAATTAGTTTGTTGCTTTGTCGTTACTCTTCGAGGTTGGCGTAGCGTTTCAGCACCTCGTAGGCCTCCGTGATACCCAGCTCACCCGCCTTCGAGATGTCGAGGCACCCCTTGCGTGTATCCTTCATGAAGAGCTGTGCCACACCGCGGTTGTAGTAGGCCTCGGCAAAGTGGGGATTCAGCTCGATGGCCTTCGTGTAGTCGTCGAAGGCGGCCGGCAGATCACCCGAGAGGGCCTTCAGGTTGGCGCGGTTGTAGTAGGCGTAGGCAAAATCGGGGTAGAGCTTGATCACCTTGTTCAGGTCGGCCGTCGCCTCGTCGTAGTTGTAGGTACGCTTCGAGTTGTTGTGCAGACGGTTGGCCGGATCCGAATCAATCGTGATGCGCTGGTAGGAGTTGTCGATCGAGGAGATGAAGTCGATCATCTCGGCACGTGTCGTCGAACGGTTCAGATAGAGGAACGGATTCGAAGGGTTGAGCTCGATGGCTGCCGTGTAGGTGTTCACCGAGTTGGTGTACTGCTTGATGAGGGCCTGCGATACGGCACGCTCAAAGAGCGCCTCCCACTCCAGCTCGCTGGCGTTGAGTTTCGCAGCATAGCTCTTGTCGAGTACCACCAACGTGTCGGCCGGTAGCGACGAATCGCGCCACGAGAGGGTCAAGTAGCGGTTGTCGATGCGCTTGATGAAATCCTCCAGGCGTTTGGGGTTGTAACGCTTCATTGCAACGGCCGTGTCGGGGTGCATGAGCGTGAATTTGAAGAGCGGCAGCAGACGCAACTCGTCGCCCGAGCCTCGCTGACCCGTGATGCGTTCGAAGGTGCTGCCTGCAAATTTGCTGTCGAACGAGAGGAGCTTATCGAAGCGGCGCGTAGTGTCGGCATAGATCGAGTAGGTGCTGTCGCTCAGGCGCTCCTTGTAGGCGGCAATCTTCTTTTGGGCCGTCTGCTGATCGTCGCGAGCACCCTCTCTGTCGCGCAACAGGGCGCGCAGACGACCGCGATAGATATAGGCATTGGCGAAGTCGGGGTAGAGGTCGATGGCCGACGAGTAGTCCTCGATAGCACGCTCGATATCACCAAGTTGTGCGTGTACGCTGGCACGGTTGTAGTAGACCAGCACGTTGTTGGGTGAGTAGAGTGCCACCTTGTCGTAATCCTCCAGAGCGCGGTTGTAGTCACCGATGCGACTACGCAGCATGGCACGGTTGAAGTAGGTGAGCGAATTGGTCGAGTCGAGGGCGATCACCTTGTCGAAGTCGGCCAGAGCGTCCAGCGGACGATTCGTGTCCGAGTAGACCAGCGCGCGGTTGAAGTAGGAGATCAGGTAGTTCGAATCGCAGCGAATCGCCATGTCGAAATCGGCCTCAGCCTCCTTGAAACGCTGCTGCTCCATGTAGAGGGCACCACGGCGGTTGTAGCCGTTGGGGCTTTCGCGGTTGGTGCGGATTCCCTGATCAAAGTCGGCAAAGGCCTTGACGGTATCCTTCAGATGGAGGTAGCTCAATCCGCGACAAATGTAGGCGTCGGCCACTTTGTTCTCCTGGCGCACAAACATATCAAAGTCGGCGATGGCCTCCTTGAATTGTTGGTTCAGCAGGCGTGTGACACCGCGGCTGTAGTAGGGACCGGGGAGGTCGGGGCGCAGGTCGATTGCTTCGCGGAAATCTTGAAGTGCATCGTCGTAATTACCTAAACGTGAACGCGTAATGGCTCGGTAGGTGTAGGCCTGCGTGTAGACGGGATTCAGCCGTATGGCGGTCGAGAAGTCGGCCTCGGCACCCAGCAGGTCGTCGAGGTTGTATTTCGCAATACCGCGCAGGAAGTACCCCTCGAAGGCCTCCTCGTCGAAGCGCAACAAGGTGTTCAGGGTGCGGATCGCCTCCTGATAATCGTTGTTCATCATACAACGGCGACCCACCCAGAAGAAGTATTCTCGGTTGTACTGCGCCGAAGCCTGCCACGTGATAAGTAGCAATGCCACAACGGGTATGAGTCGTCGGAAGAGTCGCATCGTTGGTTGTTTAACGCTATTTTTTTGTTTTTTATTACTCCAATTCGTAGCCAAAGCGACGCAGCTCGCGGTCGTTGTTGCGCCAATCGTCGTTCACCTTGACATAGAGTTGCAGGAAGACCTTCTTGTCGAGGAAGGCCTCCATATCCTCGCGGGCAGCACGGCCCACCTTCTTCAGCTTCTCGCCCTTGTGGCCGATGACGATGCCCTTCTGCGAGTCGCGCGAAACGTAGATCGTGGCCGCGATGCGGTCGATCGTGGGCTCCTCTTTGTACTCCTCGATGGCAATCTCGCACGAGTAGGGGATCTCCTTGTCGTAGAATTTGAGGATCTTCTCGCGGATGATCTCCGAGGCGAAGAAGCGCAGGGTCTTATCCGTGAGGGTATCTTTCGGGTAGTAGGCGGGACCTTCGGGCAGCAGATCGAGAATCGTCTGGAAGAGGGGCTCGATGTTGAACTGCTCCTTGGCCGATACGGGGACGATGCGTGCCTCGGGAAGCTCTGCGTGCCACTTCTCGACCAACGCCTCCAGGTCGGCAGGGTTCGACAAATCGACCTTATTCACAACGACGATTACCGGAATCGAGGTCTTCTTCAGACGTGCGAGAATCTCGGCTGCGCGATCACTCTCCTCGACCGTGTCGGTCACAAAGAGAATTACATCGGCATCGGTGATGGCGCCCGTTACGAACTTCATCATCGACTCCTGGAGCTTGTACGAGGGCTTCAGGATGCCCGGCGTATCGGAATAGACAATCTGGAAATCCTCGCCCGAAACGACGCCCATAATGCGGTGGCGGGTGGTCTGTGCCTTCGAGGTGATGATCGAGAGCTTCTCGCCCACGAGTTGGTTCATCAGCGTCGATTTGCCCACGTTGGGGTTGCCGATGATATTTACAAAGCCTGATTTGTGCATATACCTTCTTTATATTTCACGCGCAAAGGTAGGAATTTATCGGAAAATATCCTACTTTTGTGCTACCTAGTTGTTATAAACGAGAACAGAGAAGAAAAAAAGAACAATATGTCAGCAATTACCGCTTTGGAGCCCAAACTCATTTGGGAACAGTTTGATGCCATCACGCGTGTGCCGCGTCCCTCGAAGAAGGAGGAGAAGATTATTAAGTACCTCGTTGCTTTTGCAGAGGAGCACGGTATTGAGTATAAGACCGACAAGATCGGCAATGTGGTGATGCGCAAGGGCGCTACGGAGGGCATGGAGGATCGCCCGACGATGATCCTGCAGTCGCACATGGATATGGTTTGTGAGAAGAATTCCGATGTCGAGTTCGATTTCGACCACGATCCAATTCGCACCCGCATCGAGGATGGATGGGTCAAGGCCGAGGGTACAACCCTGGGTGCCGACTGCGGTATCGGTATGGCTGCGGCGTTGGCAGTGCTGCTCGACGAAACGGTGGCTCACGGCCCCATCGAGTGCCTCTTCACGGTCGACGAGGAGACGGGCCTCACGGGCGCTTTCGAGCTGGGTGAGGGGATGCTTACGGGCAAATACCTCGTCAATCTCGACTCGGAGGACGAGGGCGAGATCTTCATCGGTTGCGCCGGCGGTATCGATACGATTGCCACCTTCCATGTCCAGAACGAGCCTTCGCCCAAGAACTACGCCTTCTACCGCGTCGATGTGTCGGATCTGCTGGGTGGTCACTCGGGTGACGATATCGATAAGGGTCGTGTAAATTCGAATAAGACGGTGGCCCGCCTGATGTGGGAGGGTATGCAGAGCTGTGAGTTGCGCTTGAGCTACTTCTCGGGTGGCAACCTTCGCAATGCCATTCCGCGCGAGGCCTATGCCATCTTTGGTGTGCCGACCAAATTCAAGGAGGAGTTCGAGGAGCGTTACCGCCTCTTTGCGTCCGACCTTGTCAACGAGTTCCGCTTCCGCGAGCCCAACTTCAAGATTACCCTCAACGAGATGCCCGAGGTGCCGACCGTGCTCGATCAGAAGAGCCAGAATGCGCTGATCTATGCCTTGGTGGGTGTTCCTAACGGTGTGATTTCGATGTCGTTTGCCGTTGACGGGTTGGTGGAGACCTCCACGAACCTCGCCTCGGTGAAATTTGTGGATGATCAGACGATTGTGGTTACCTCGTCGCAGCGCTCCTCGGTCGAGAGCGCCAAGACCTATGTGGCTCAGATGGTAGAGTCGGTCTTCGTCTTGGCGGGTGCCGATGTGGCTCACTCGGACGGCTATCCGGGCTGGAATCCCAACCCCGAGTCGCGCCTTCTGGAGGTGACGGTCGAGGCCTACAAGGATCTCTTCGCTACCGACCCGAAGGTCCGCGCCATCCATGCCGGTTTGGAGTGTGGCCTCTTCCTCGAGAAGTATCCCGAGTTGGAGATGGTATCGTTCGGTCCTACGCTGCGCGGTGTTCACTCGCCCGACGAGCGTCTGGAGATTGCCACCGTTCCCAAGTTCTGGGAGCTGCTCTGTGAGGTGCTGCGCCGCATCTAAAGCTGCGTAGGGTATGTTTAAGAGATTGCTTGCGGTCTGTTTTGTGCTCTTGTCGTGGAGTGCTATGGCCCAATACAGCCCCGAGGATCTCTATTACCCCTATGCCGAGCCCGAAGTGGAGGGGCTGCCCGATGTCGAGGTCGATACCTTGCCCCTCTACCACATTATCTATTTCGATCAGTCGCTCTATGAGGAGACGACCCGCTATGCCTTGCCCCGTGTGACGATCCGTCATCGGGGCGAGTCGTTTCGTGGCGAGCAGGCCTATGTAGCAGGTGTTGCGGTCGATTATCGTCACTTCGCCCTGCTGCGCGGCGTGGGTGTCGAGGAGCACTACGCCGTCGGAGCATCGATTGGAGAGATGGCCTCGGGCTCGACGGGCGGTGTGCGCTCGTTTCGACTCGTGACACAAGAGCGCGACAACCCCTACAACGCCTCTGTGCGCCTTACGGATCGCAACTACCTCGCTTCGGGGCGCGTGCAGATGCAACACCAGGCGGGGAAGTGGTTCTTGAGTTCGCTGCTCGATGCACGCGGCGGCAACGATATGCGCATCAAGGGGGTCTTTACCAACAGTCTCTCGGCTGCCTTGAGTGCCTCGCGCACGTTGCGAAATGGTGCCGACCTGGCCCTTTTTTTCGGGCTCCCTCTCTCGGAGCGGGGTCTGCGTTCGGCGGTGACCGAGGAGGCGATGACACTCGTCGACGACCGCTACTACAACTCCTCGTGGGGTATGCAGGGCGGCAAGGAACGCAATGCCCGCGTGCGCCGCGAAATGATCCCTTTGGTGGTGGCCAACCTGCGCCACCGACTCTCGGAGCAGACCCGTCTTGAATTGGCCCTGGGTGGCGAGTATGGCATCCGTCGCCAGAGTGCGCTCAATTGGTTCGATGCCCGCACGCCGCTCCCCGATAACTACCGCTATATGCCCTCCTATACGGGCGATCGCGAAACTGAGGAGGCGTGGCGACAAGGCGACCGCCGCTACACGCAGATCGATTGGGACGGACTGATCAACCAAAACCGCTTGGCCGATGGTGAGGCTGTCTATGCCCTCGAGGAGCGTGTTTCGCGCCCGTTGAAGCTCTCCGCTTCGGTGGCGTTTTATTCGCAAATCGAGGGGTGGATGTTGCGCTACGGTCTGCGTGCAAACTATCGTAATACGCGCTATTACAAGGAGATGAAAGATCTGCTGGGCGCCGACTATTTGACCGATATCGACCAATACCTGATCGACGACGATGCGTATGGCAACCGCCTCCAAAACAACCTCCGCGACCCTTCGCGCCGCATCGGAGAGGGAGATCGTTTCGGCTACGATTATGCCTTGAGCGCGACCGAGGCTGCCGCCTACTTGGGGGCTTCGTGGGCTTCGCACCGCCTGCGCCTGGAGGTGGTGGGCGAGGTGGGGTATGGCTCATTCAGCCGCAAGGGTTACTACGAGAAGGAGCTCTTCCCGGGGGCACTCTCGTATGGTTGTTCGAAGCGTGTTAATCTGAATCCCTACCGCCTCAAGGCCAATGCCCGCTGGGCCTTTTCGCCGACCCAAACCCTCGAGGTGAGCCTGGCAGCAGGTGCCGACCTGCCCGATGAGGAGCACCTCTTCGTGCAGCCCCTCTACAACAACCGTGCGGTAGATAATCCGACCGAGGAGCGCTTCTATGGGGCGCAGATTCATTACAATCAACAAGGCTACAAACTCAATTTTCAACTTACGACCTTTGCTACGTTGCGCCTCGATGGGGTCGAGACACGTCGCTACTACGACGACTTGGCGGCCACCTATGCCGATATGACTACTTCGGGCATAGGGGTGCGAGCCTTGGGCTTAGAAGGCGCTCTGGAGTGGCGCGTAAGTTCGCGTTGGCGCTTGTCGGCTGCCGCCTCGTTGGGGGATTACCGCTATGTGCGCGATGCTCGGGTGACGGTCCTTTCTGATGTCGATAACAGCCTGATCGACCGCAATGCCGTGAGCCACCTTAAGGGGTGCCGCGTGGGTGGCGCTCCGGCGCTGACGGCAACGGTCGGCCTACGCTACTACGGGCCCCGTGGCTGGGGATTCCGCCTTTCGAGCGGCTATGCTGGCGAGCGCTATGTCGATCTCGAGCCTTTGCGCCGTACCGATCGCGTAGCGCGCCAAAATGGTACTACGCCCGAGGCCTTTGCCGCCTTTACCGCGCAGGAGCGCCTCGATGATGCCTTCACGGTCGATTGCTCGCTCTTCAAGAGCTTCTATTTTGCAGACGAAAGTTCGCTGCTCGTGATGCTGCACCTAAACAATCTGACCGACCGCGCCAACTGCTCCTACGGCTACGAATCGCTCCGCTCGCAGCGTGTGGGCACCGATACGGGGGCGTTGCGTATGCCGCAAGCTACGCGCTACCTCTACACAATGCCGCGCACGGTGGCTTTGCAGCTTAGCTACCGCTTTTAATATTCCAAAAAATAGTCTATCTTTGCACCGCAATACCAAAGAATTATGGCAGGCTCGAATTTTGTAGATTACGTGAAGATATTTGCTCGCTCGGGACATGGTGGCGCCGGCTCGGCCCACTTCCGCCGCGAGAAGTTTGTTGCCTTTGGCGGTCCCGATGGTGGTGACGGCGGTAAGGGCGGCAGTATCATTTTGCAGGGTGACCGTCAGTATTGGACCCTGATCCACCTCAAGTACCAGCGTCACCAATTCGCCGAGGATGGCGAGTGTGGCTCGGGTGCGCGTGCTTCGGGCAAGAATGCCAAGGATATCATCATCCCCGTACCCCTCGGCACGGTGGCCAAACGTCTGGTCGAGAACGAGGAGACGGGCGAGACGGAGATTGTTCCCGTAGGCGAGGTGACCGAGGATGGCGAGCAGCTCGTATTGCTGCAGGGTGGCCGAGGTGGTCTGGGTAACTGGCACTTCAAGAGCGCTACGAATCAGACGCCGCGCTATGCCCAGCCGGGTGAGGATGGCGACGAGGGCGCCTTTATTTTGGAGCTGAAGGTGCTGGCCGATGTCGGTTTGGTGGGCTTCCCCAATGCGGGTAAATCGACCCTGCTGTCGGTCGTTTCGGCGGCCAAGCCCAAGATTGCCAACTATGCCTTTACGACCCTCGAGCCGAATCTCGGTATTGTCGAGGTACGCGACGGCAAGTCGTTCGTGATGGCCGATATTCCGGGTATCATCGAGGGTGCCCATGAGGGTAAGGGTCTCGGTACGCGCTTCTTGCGTCACATCGAGCGCAACTCGGTACTGCTCTTTATGGTGCCTGCCGATTCGGATAACATCGCCAAGGATTACGAGATTCTGCTCGGCGAGCTGACCCAATACAACCCCGAGCTCTTGGATAAGCAGCGCCTGCTGGCCGTCACGAAGTGCGATATGCTGGACGAGGAGCTGATCGAGGAGATGAAGGCCGACCTGCCCGAGGGTGTTCCGGCTCTCTTTATTTCGTCGGTTGCGGGTCTGAACATCACGCGCCTGAAGGATATGCTTTGGGCGGCCTTGCAGGAGTAAGCGGATTAGAATTTGACGCCTCGATTGACGATGCGCAGGGCGTAGCGTCCGTTGAAGTAGTCGATAATGCCATAGAGCGAGCCTTTGCCTTCGGGCAGAGGCTCGTTTGCGTAGTGGCAGGAGGCGATGATGCGCACCGTGAAACGATTTCCTGCTTCGTCGAAGATGGGGTGCTCGGTAGTTATCGGCTGTTCGGTTTCGGGATCGAAATCGCACCACGTTCCGCTATTTTCAAAGTGCACATTGTCAAGACGCACGTAGCAATCTACGTGACGAGGAGTGATCTCCGGAATGGTTAGCACGGTGGGCTCGGGTGCGCGATCTGTGGGGGCGATGTTTTGAATATGGCGCGCCGCAAGCTCCTCGCTGATCGTGATTTGGCCGTATTCATTCTCCGTGTCGCCCAGCTCGATGCGACCTCCATAGTTGCGAAGTGTAAGGCCGTTGCAATAGATCTGCAGACGGCTCCCGATGGGGTAGCGGCGGTAGAGATCCGCCCCTGCGAGCGCTATGGATATGCCGCCCGATTCATCCTCGATGACTATCGCGCGGATGTATTCGCCCAGGCGGTCGTTGGCTGTTACGGTAGCCCGGAGGGTGAGCTCCTCGCGGAGGGTGGTTTGGCCCTCTCCGCACTGCGCTTTGAGGTAGGCGATGGTGTGTCGACCGCTCGGATTCTCCTCGTCGATGGCCATCTCCGAAGCCTTGTCGCAGCCGCTTGCGAGCAGCAGCCACAGCGCGCTAATTAGATACGCAATCGCTCTCATCGCGCAGTTTTATTAGGTAGCGACCCTCGTTGCTGTCGTCGTATTGCAGGATGCCGACCAGTGAAACACGCTCGGTCGGCACGCGCTCCTCGGCAAAGTCGGCGTAGGTGCGTACAAAGGTGTAAATAAGGTTGTTGCTGCTGTCTGTAAAGGTTTGGTAGCCATCCCAATGCGGATTTATGATCGCCCCCTCTTCGTCGCGTTCGGCGACCCATTGCAGCCCCTCGATACGGACCAGACGACCCGCCATGTGGGGCGAAAGCTCCGCGAGCGAGATCGCCTCGGGCAGCAGTTCGGCCAGCGGCTCACCCGAACGAATTACATGCCGATCGAGGGCCGCCTTCGAGCCGATGTAGTCGGTCGGAAAGCCGTCGTCGGTGTCGGGCATACGGCCCACTTGCATGACCCCGAGCCGCTCACCGAGGGCCAGGTCGCGCAGCTGCAGGTAGAGCTTTGCACCGATGGGATAGTCGTTGTGGAGGTGGTCGATGCCGGCCATCAGCTCCAGCGCTGTCCCCTCGGCCTCGATCATTAGTGAGCGGTAGAAGTTCCCTGCCGCATCGTTGGCGGTAACGCGCCCCGATACGATCCAATCATGCTCGATAAGCGTGGTTGTGCCGCGATACGATGCCGCCACATCGGCTAAGGTGGCGTTCGTGGCTACCTCTTCGCCCCAGGCTGCAGGCTCGTCGTAGCTCTTCGAGCAGGCTGTGATGAGGAGAATAGCCGCAAGCAGCCAGGCAGAGCGTTGCAGGATGTAATTATTCAAGGTCGGTCTATTCTTCTCCATTGTCGGTCGTGGTGGGGGTACTTTAGCAGGATTTGATACACAAAGTTAGAAAACATATCCAAATTTTCGCTATTTTTGCACCGAATATCTGATTTGAATGATTGAAAGAGTATGATGCATTTCTTTTTACAAGCCGATACCACCCAGTCGCTGATGTTGCCCGATAGCGTTCAGAAGCAACGCTTTGTCGAGTCGGTCGAGCGCCTGATGAACCTCGATATGCAGGAGGTGATGAGCAGCTTCCTCGAGCAGGCCGTTTGGGTGGGTATCCAATTCGTGATCGCGCTCATCTGCTTTGTGGTGGGTCGCTGGGTGATTCGTCGCGCCTTGCGCCTTTTGGACCACATCTTCGAGCGTCGCGGTGTCGATGTCTCGCTGCGCTCGTTTGTCCGCAATACAGCCAGCGTGCTGCTGATTATCATCCTGTTGCTGATCGTTGTCCAGACCCTGGGTGTGAATGTCACCTCGCTGATTGCCATCTTCTCGGCTGCCACGCTGGCCGTCGGTATGGCTTTGAGCGGTACAGCGCAGAACTTCGCAGGTGGTGTGATGATCCTGGTTGTGAAGCCCTACCGTGTTGGCGACTACATCACGGCGCAGGGGCAGTCGGGTACCGTGCAGGAGATCAAGCTCTTCTCGACGGTCATCACGACGGTCGATAACCAGACGATCTACATCCCCAACAACGTCATCGCTACGGGTATCATCGACAACTTCTCGACGGCCAAGACGCGCCGTGTCGATTGGACCATTTCGCTCGCCTATGGCGACGATGTCAAGGTGGCTCGCCGCGTGATTCTTGACCTCTTGGCTGCCGACGAGCGTGTGCTGAAGGAGCCGGCAGCTGTTGCGTGGCTCAACCAGCTGGGCGATAGTGGTTTGCAGCTGACCGTGCGTGCGTGGGTCAAGACGGCCGATGTGTGGGATGTCTACTTCAAATTCACGGAGCTCTTCTACGAGGAGCTTCCCAAGGCGGGTCTTCACTTCCCCTATCCGCAGCTTGATGTCCATGTGAAGGGGTTGCCGACCGAAAAAAACGAGAAAACGGCCGCTAAATAGCGCGTCTTCGTGAAATAATCCCTATCTTTGTGGATGTTGAAACGCAAAATGAACAAACGCAAAACGTATAAAGAGTAATAGAACTATGGAATTGCATGAGATTCTGGCCATTTCGGGCCAACCCGGACTTTTCAAATATGTAGCCCAGTCGCAGCGCGGCGTGATCGTCGAGTCGCTTCTCGATGGCAAGCGCATGAACGCTTCGGCTACTTCGCGTGTGAGCGCGCTGACCGAGATTTCGATGTTCACCGAGGGTGAGGATATCGCCCTGGCCGATGTCTTCACGCGCATCTACGCTTCGACCGAGGGCAAGGAGGCTATCAGCCACAAGGCTTCGCCCGAGGAGCTGAAGGCTGCTTTTGCCGAGGTGCTGCCCGAGTATGATCGCGAGCGTGTCCACGTTTCGGACATCAAGAAGTGCTTCGCGTGGTTCAATATCTTGGTGAAGGCCGGTTTCACGGAGTTTAAGCTCCCGACCGAGGCCGAGGAGTAGTCCTGCTGTCGCCAACCGAACGAGGGTTTGTGTGAGTCGTCAGGCTCCGCAGACCCTTTTTTTGTGGTACGAATCTTGCGAGTGGGGTAGGCAGTAATCACCAAAATAAGATGACCGTGAAAAAGATTCTATCCTTCAGCCTCGCCCTTTTCGGCCTTGTGGCGCTCCATACGGCCCAGGCCCAGGCAACCGCGCCGAAGCCCGACTCTGTCTTGCTCTCGGAGAGAACCGAGGGCGACTATCGGGTCAGCCGCTACCAAGTCAATGAGCCTCTTCAGGCCGCCTATGAGATTCACTACCGCATCAACGAGGCGCTTTTACAGCAATCGCTTGGCGAGAATGGCGCCGAGCTCGACTCGCTTAAACAGCTTGTCGGCCACCTCCGCGACACGCTCAATGCGTTGGAACGTGTGCACATCACGGGCTATGCTTCGCCCGATGGCCCCGCCTTGCTCAATAATGCGCTGGCCAAGCGCCGTGCCGAGAGTATGCAGGCCTACCTGATGAAACAGCTTGGCATGTCGTCGCGCGATGTTGTTGCGCTCGATTCCAAGATCGTTTCGTGGGATGTGGTGCGTGCTGCCGTGGCAGGATCGACAATCCCGAAACGTGATGCTGTGCTGGCGATTCTCGACAGCGATACGACCCCGATGGAGAAGCAGGCCGCCCTCAAGAACCACCCCGAGGTGTGGCGCTATTTGGCGGTTCATATTCTTCCTCCGTTGCGCTATGCCGCGGTCGATCTCTGCTACAAGCAGGGACGCATCGTTGAGACTCGCACGCGTATTGCAGCTCCGAAACCTGCCCCGAAGCCCAAGCCGACGCCGACCGTGAAGCCGACGCCTGCCCCTGTGGCGAAGGCGACCGATTCGCCCTGCCGAACGGACCCCGATTGTGCGGAGCTGCTCGAGACCGAGACCCTCGGCATCATCGTCGCTATGCCCGGCACCGAGGTCGATTTTTAGGGACGAAAACCGGGCTAAACATTTGTTTTTAAGAAACAATTGCTTAAATTTGCATATTGGAAACATTTTAACAACAACAAATATGGCAAACTTAAGAACTTTGAAAAAACAGATTGACTACTGCCTGGAGGAGGTCGTTTTCGACTGCGATATGGCTATCTGCTTCCAGCCCTCGAAGGAGACCGAGATCATGAACCTGATGCAGGAGGCTGTCGAGATGCGTAACGCTTACTTCACGAAGGCGATGAACCCCGCCGAGCCCCACAACAAGTCGCTCGTGCGCAAGCACTACGCTGCCCTGCGCCGCGAGATGGCCGAGGGTTTCAGCTCGCTCTTCGATAAGCTGTCGGCAATCAACGAGGCAAAATAGTCGAAGTTAGTTTCGTAACAAAAAGGAGGGTTTCAGGCCCTCCTTTTTCTGTTTATGGTCGGTGTGTCGTCGCGGTCGCGTTGCGGTCGGTTGCAGTTGTTGTGGCCGCCTATTCGCAGCAGCCGTCGCCCGTGTGGTGAGCCAAGACCGTATGGGGCACAGGACCGTGCGAGAGGAGCTGGATAGGGCAGTTGTAGGAGGCGAGCTGCTCGGCCGTGATGATGTTCGAGGGGTGGCGATGCACCGTGCGATTGACGCAGACAACCTCCTTCACGACGCGCGTAATGGTGCCCACATCGTGCGAGACGACCAGGATGGCCATCCTGCGGCTCAACGCCTGCAGGGTGTGGTAGAGCTCCTGCTCGAAGCGGTTATCGACGAAGTTGGTAGGCTCGTCGAGAATCAGCAGCTTGGGGTCGGAGATGATGGCACGGCAGAGGAGCGCGCGCTGCATCTGACCGCCCGAAACCTCGCCAATGGGGCGTCGCGCAAGGGCCCCGAGACCCACCTCATTGAGCAACTGCTCGGCCTTCGCGCGGTCGGCCTTCGTGTAGCGGCTGCGGAATCCGCGCCGTCCCTGCAACCCCGACAAAACCACCTCGAGGAGCGAAATCGGGAAGTCGCGATCGAAGTTCGTGAGCTGGGGCATATAGCCGATAAGTCGCTCCGAGCCGTTGCAAATCGCGGGCGAAAGTTCGATGGTGCCCGTGTGGGGTACGATGCCCAAAATCGCCTTCACGAGGGTCGTCTTTCCGCCCCCATTCGGGCCGATGATGCCCAAAAAGTCGGTCGAGTCGATCGTGAGATCGACCCCCTGAAGTGCGCCGTAACCCTCGTAGGCGACGCTCACATTCGTTAATGTTACGAGTCTCATTTTCGGGTAATTAGGTCTGTGATGCGTTCAATTTCGGCCAGGATATCCTCCGCCAAGGGGTCGATGACGGCCACTGTAGCCTGCGTATCCTCGGCGATGATCTCGACACTCGATGTGGGGAACTGCTGCTGCACAAGAATCGTGCGAATCTCCTCATGTCGCGCCGTCTGGATCAGCTCCGCGATGCGGCGTGCCTGCGGCTCCTTGCCCTCGTGCTCGATGGCAATCTGACGCAAGCCGTAGTCGCGGGCGTAGTAGGTGAGGGCAGGGTGGTAGATGACGAAAGTCTTAATGCCGCTCGCCGCGATGCGCTCCTCGATGTGTTGGTCGAGGGCCTCGATGCGGCTCTGCAAATCGTTGAAATTCTGCGTGTAATGGGTCGAATCGGGGTAGTGGGCGAGGAGTGCCTCGTGCAGTCGCTCGCTCATCTGCATCAGCGCACGCGGTGAGGTCCAAATGTGGGGATCGGTGCCGTGGGCATGGTTGTGGGCTGCGTGGCCTTCGTGGGCGTGATGGGGGTGCGAACAGCTGCCGGCCATCAAGTCGATGCCCTGCTTGAGTTCGACGATTCGCTGCGGCTTGTCTATCTGTCTGAGCAACTTCTGCTCGAAGGGAATCAATCCTGTGCTGACCACCATATCGGCCTCATTGACAGCGATATATTGGCGCACCGAAGGCTCATAGCTCTCGGGCGAAGCCCCTGACGGGAGCAACATCTCGACCCGAAAATCCTCGCCAACAAGCGCCTTGACCAACCCTTTGAGGGGTGCAATCGTGACATAGATCGTCGGCTCGGAGCTTTTTGGGCGCGCCGTGCAGCCAACGAGCAGGGTAGCGAGCAGGGCGGCGAACACTATATATATAAGGTATCGTTTCACGCGGCGAAGATACGAAATTTTGGAGTAAATTTGCGCGTTTGCCCCTCTTTGTTTATTTTTGTGATATCTTCAAAACCGTATAGTATGAAAAAGTGGATGATGACCTTGATGTTGCTGCTCGTCACGACGGGCCTCTATGCAGCTACGAAGAATACGATGATTCGTGTCGAGAGCGAGTCGAATAGTTCGATGAATTTCACCATCTCGCTCAAAACCTTCCAGCGTTTGATGCGCTTCATGCCCTCGAAGCTGACCGACCGCGCCAAGAGCGAGTACAAGTGGTTCCGCGAGCAGAACCTGGGCGATGCCGACTTTAAACGTATCGGTGTCGATTGCAAGATTCGCATGAAGAGCGAGAAGGCGATGTACTTCGACTATAAGGGAATCCGCGGCACGGTCACCAACGCCGACTGGGAGACCCTCGACGGCGTCTTTGGGTATAAAAAGTAGGTGCAACGACCCTGACCATCTATTAAAAAGCGAGGAGCCTTTACTCCTCGCTTTTCTTATCGGTTACCTTTGGCTCTGTTGTGCGATTTGCAGAGCATCTGGCAGTTGCTGATGTCGGTGGCACCGCCTCGGCTCCAGGCTGTTACGTGGTCGGCATCCATCTCCTTCAAAGCCCAGATTTTCGTGCGGTTGGCTTCGTGGCCGAGGGCGCAGAGCGGGCAGTTCGAGATCCCTTCCTCTTTGGCTTTTTCGGTTTGTTGTTTGTAGATTGTCTTTTTCGTGGCCTCATCGAATACGCGCACATCGAGGAGGTTGGTCGTGACCTCACCGCCAAGAATATATTCGAAGATGCCGCGCCGATTCTCTATATAGGGATCGGCATAGAGTGCTTGTACTCGCTCTGCAACCTGCTGCTTGTTGTAGGGGCGCGTGTGGTAGGTTTCGTAGAGCCGTCCCCATTCAAGCCCGCGCATCTCCGATTCAACATCGTCGAATACCGACGAAATCCACTCGATGACCGTATTGAAGTAGCAATAAACCTCGTCGATTTGGGTGTCGAAGCGGTGGCGACTCATATAGGCTTCGATCTCACCCTTGCTCAC
>JAUMXM010000062.1 GCA_030529085.1 Rikenellaceae bacterium
AGGTGACTAAGGGGATTAAAGGCAACTAAGGGGACTAAAGGAGCAATAAAATCCTTTAGAATCCTTTAAAAACCCTTAAAAATCCTTTTCAACGAACGAACTAATGAAGATTACCAAGGCCATATTCAAATGTAGCTCGGAGCGTATATCGCAGGTGCCGAAGGATTCGCTGCACGATGTTGCCTTCATCGGGCGCAGTAATGTAGGCAAATCCTCGCTAATCAACATGCTCACGCAGCACGGCGGCTTGGCCAAGGTATCCTCCACACCGGGTAAGACGCGCCTGATCAACCACTTTTTGATCAACGATGCGTGGTACCTGGTCGATCTGCCGGGTTATGGCTACGCCCGCACCTCGAAGCAGCTGCGCGGCTCGTTTGCAAAGATCATCACCGACTACATCTTCAAGTGCGAGAAGATGCACTTCCTCTTTGTGTTGGTCGACATCCGCCTCGAGCCGCAGAAGATCGACCGCGAGTTCATCTCGTTGCTGGGCGAAAACGGAGTCCCCTTCGGCATCATCTTCACGAAGGCCGACAAACTCTCGGCAGCCCAACGAAAGGCCTCGATCGCTCGCTACGAAGCCTACCTGAAGGAGGAGTGGGAGGAGTTGCCGCCCCGCTTCGTAAGTTCGTCCGAAAAGCAGGTAGGACGCGATGAAATCCTCGATTTTATCGACACCTGCCTAAAAACAGGCGCAGAATAGGAAAAATTTCAAAAAAGAGTCGTCGAAAATGGCTCTTTTTTCGTTCTATTCTTGTATCTTTGCACCTAGTAATTTTTCCGTACCAAAATTATGGCTATTCATAAGATTAAAATCTTTGCCGGTCGTGCTACGCGTCCGTTGGCAGAGAAGATCGCTGCAAGTTTCGGCACCCATCTGGGTGACTCGGAGATTCTGAACTTCAGCGATGGCGAGTTTCAACCCACCTACAACGAATCGTTGCGCGGTTGCACGGTCTTCGTAATCCAATCGACCTTCCCGCCGACGGACAATTTGATGGAACTGCTGATGATGGTGGATGCCGCCAAGCGCGCCTCGGCCTATCAGGTAGTTGCCGTGATGCCCTACTTCGGCTGGGCTCGTCAGGATCGCAAGGATCGTCCCCGTGTTCCGATTGGCGCCAAGCTGGTGGCCAACATGCTCACCGCAGCCGGTGCAGACCGCATCATGACGATGGATCTGCACGCCGACCAGATCCAGGGCTTCTTCGACATTCCCGTCGATGCACTCTACGCCAGCGGTATCTTTGTCCCCTATGTACGCAGCCTCGAGATCGAGAACCTCTCGATTGCAGCTCCCGACATGGGCGGTGCCAAGCGTGCCAACACCTATGCCAAGCTGCTCGGAACGCCGATCATCATCTCGCACAAGGAGCGCGCCAAAGCCAACGTCGTAGGCAAGATGACCGCCATTGGTGAGGTCGAAGGCCGCAACATCCTGATCGTCGACGACATGATCGACACGGCAGGTACCATCTGCATGGCAGCCGATATGCTGATGGCTCGCGGTGCCAAGAGCGTACGCGCCGCCATCACCCACCCCGTGCTTTCGGGCCCCGCCTACGAGCGCATCAACGAGAGTGCACTCGAGGAGGTAATCGTAACGGATACCATTCCGCTCAACCCCGAGAAGGATCTGCACAAATTCACGGTTCTCTCGGTAGCCGACCTCTTTGCCGACGTCATCGAGCGTGTACACAACTACAAAGAGATCTCATCTATCTTCTTCAAGTAGGACAAACACAACACCTATAATAAGAAGAGCCACCCCCTTTCGGGAGTGGCTCTTTTGTCTCTCTTGCGAGTCGCTCTACTGATTCTCCTCTTTGTGGAAAGCGCGGCTGAAGAACTTACGCAACCCTCGGCGCTCCGCCTCACGACGCTTGGCGCGACGGCCTTCGTTGCGGACCAAGAAGCGCTGCAGGGTCTGCTGCAGACGAGCCGGCTCGATATCACGACGCAGCTCGCCACCCTGGGCAATCGAGATGCCACCCGTCTCCTCCGAGACAACCAGAATGATAGCATCCGATATCTCGCTCATACCGATGGCAGCGCGGTGGCGCGTACCATACTCCTTCGGCACCTCGGTCTGCGTAACGGGAAGAATACACTTCGCTGCCACAATGCGGTTGCCCTCGATAAGCACCGCTCCATCGTGCAAGGGCGCATTCTTGAAAAAGATATTCTTCAGCAGCGACACCGTTGTCTTGGCATCGAGCGCAATGCCACCCTCGGCAATCAGCGTCAGATCGCTATCCTGGCGAATCACAATCAACGCTCCGGTCTTCGTGGCGGCCATCTCGCGACAAGCGGCCACAATCGGCTCGACGTTGATCTTCTGCTCCTCGTCGGCCACACCGAAGATATGGGTCAGATTCAGGTGTTTCTGACGCAGACCGATGTATTGCAAGAAGCGGCGCAACTCGGGCTGGAACAGGATAATAAGCGCGATGACGCCGACCGAAATCACCTGACCGAGCATCGACGAGAGGAGCTCCATATTGAGCGCTCGCACAACGACCCACAGGAGATAGATGGCGATGATGCCCGAAAAGATATAGGGGGCATTTGTGCCACGCGTCATGCGATAGATCCAATACATGATGGCGGCAACCAGCACGATGTCGATCAAATCGACCAAGGTAAAGGGGACAAAACCCATAATCAGACTCGCTAAAAAAAGTGTTTACATTGACCAAAAAAACGCCGGCTCATAGCGATAACCGGCGTTGTCTGGATTTGCTTAAGGAGCTTTATTTCGACTCCTTCTCGGCAGCGTAGAGCTCGTTGACCTTCTCCAGGACGGCCGGCGTGATGTTGAGCGTCGTATCGGCGTCGAGCAGCGAGTTAGCGTTCACAATCATCTTGTACTGCTTCTCGGCGTTGATCTCCTGCACGGCGCGCATCACCAGATCCTGCATGCGGTTCGTGAATACGCGATTCTCCTCGTCGAGGGTCTGAGCCTCCTTCTGAGCATTGTTCTGGAACGAGGTGGCACGCTTCTGGATCGACTCCTGCTTCGTCTGAGCATCACGCGTCGTAATCAAGCCCTTCTCATACTTCTGCTGCAGCTGAGCGGCCTCGGCGGCCAGCGACTGCTCCTTCTTGGCCCAGCTCTCTTGAGCCTTCTGGGTCTTATCGGCCAGGGCCTGACCCTCGCTCTGCATCAGGTCGCTCTCGGCAATCACCTGCTCAACGCTTACATAGGCAATATCCGAGCCACCGATTACTGCCTTCTCACCCTCGGCAGCTGCCTGCGTAGCGGGAGCATTGTTGCAGGCCGTCAAAGCGCAAGCCGCAGCAAGCGCGAAAACAAAGATTTTTTTCATCGTTTCTGTTATTTTAATTTTTTGTTATCGAATTCGCTTTTTGTTGTCGAATGATTCACAAAGGTAAGAAAATTTCTTTATTTTTGCTGTCGATAGCATAAATTTAGCACAAAAAAAGGTCATCGAGGGATTTTTTACCCCTCAGCACCCCTATCAAAGAAGCCTATGTACGAATATATCTGTGGAAAAGTGGCCGAAGCGGCCCCCACCTACGCCGTAATCGAGGCAGCCGGCGTGGGATACTACTTAAATATATCGCTCGAGACCTACACAGCCATCGAGAAGGCCACCGAAGCCAAGCTCTGGGTGCACTTCATCGTACGCGAAGACACCCAACAACTCTACGGATTCGCTTCGCGCGAGGAGCGCGAATTGTTCCGCTTGCTGATCGGCGTATCGGGCGTGGGAGGTGGCACGGCGCGCATGATTCTCTCGACCTACTCGCCCAAAGAGTTGCAGCAGATCATCTCGGCAGGAAATGCCGTATTGCTCAAGAATGTCAAGGGATTAGGGTTGAAAACCGCACAAAAAATCATCGTCGACCTGGCCGGCAAGGTGATGACCATTCGCGGCGGTGCCGACCCCTTCGAGGAGGCGATGAGCAGCAACCAAAGCACGACTCGCCCCGAGGAGCAGGAGGCACTCGAGGCGTTGCAGATGCTCGGATTCCAGAAGGCCGCCTCGGAGAAGGCGCTAAAAGCCATCGTCAAGGAGCAGCCCGATGCCTCGGTCGAGGAGTTGATTCGAGCCGCCCTGAAGAGGCTCTGACAAAGAGCAGAAAAAAGTGGGATTCAACAGACGAATCCCGCTTTTTTTACGTTCATATAGCAAAAATACAGATTGTTTTTTGTAACTTTGCACGTTATATAATCTTTTCACGATGCGTAGATTCGGAATCATAGCAACTGCCTTGCTCCTGCTCCTTGCCTGCTCGAAGGACGAAGAGGTCCTGCCCGAGCAGCAGAAGAAGATGGTGCAATACCTCACTTCGACCCACCAGCCCCGCTTGGTGGCCGAGAGCGATGTGGAGGCAGGCACCGAGCAACCCTTCTACACAACCCACGGAGAGACGGTCTATCGTTACATCGACGGCTACTACAACCCCGATCGCGCTACGCGACAGGAGGTGACGGCAAACTCGAAGGTGACGATCACCTTCCGTGCCTACCTCTTCAACTTCCAGAACATCCAGACCGACGGCAATCGCCTGACGATGCCCTTTTATACGAACGATCCGCTGCTCGAAGAGGCCTTCTACTCGGAGAATGTGGGGCTGACCCCGGGAGCATGGGTCTTTGAGCCTCTGGTCATCGACCTGGGTAAAGATAAGGTACTCGAGGGGTTGCGTCTGGCCTTGATCGGATGCCGCGAACAAGACAGCGTCGAATCGTACATGACCTTCACGATGGCCTATGGCGACGACCACTATATGAACTACATCGCCAAGGAGTCGCCCATCGCCTACTTCTTCACGGTCGATAACGTCGAATAACAAAGCATAAGTACAAGCAAGCATATATGAAAATCAACAACCTTTTATGGGCTTTGGCCACGCTGCTGCTGGCAAGCGGTTGCGCCAAGGATCTGACCAACGAATACAGCGAGTTCGAGGATCTTTCGCTCAAAGCATGGATTGCACAAAACCGTCCCGAGTTGAAGGATAACTACCAGGACTTCGATGGTCGCGGCTACTACCTCGACCTGCTCAACGCAGGCGACATGACCAGTGAGCCGATCAACGACACGATTCGCTGGATCCGCTTCAACATCCGCAGCCGCGACCTGAATGGTAACATCATCCTCTCGCGCAATGCACGCGATGCCGAACAGATGGGCACCTTCACGAAATACACCCACTACACCCCCTTCTACATGTATTGCGGCAATGCCTACTACACGTTGATGGAGGGCACGTGGCTTGCCCTGCAGAAGGAGCAGCTGCTTGGTGACAGCTACTTTGCCGCCAAAAAGGATGCCCTGGGACTCGAGGAGCAGAAATACACCATGCGCGTCGGCTCGAAGGTGATGCTCTACATGCCTTCGCGCGTTGTGGGCGATGGTCTCTCGGGCGACGGTGGCTACGAAGGTCAGTATTCGCTCGATGCCGGCAAGCCGCTCATCGTTGAGATGGAGGTATGCGACACGATCAAGAACCCCCTGCAGCGTGAGGCACTCGACATCGACGCCTTCTGCAAGACGAACGGCGGTCTGCTGATCTACACCACTCCCGAGGAGGAGAACAGCGACTCGACCGACTCGACCGAAGAGGAGCGAACCATCACCGAAGTGGAGGGCATCGAGATTGTAACGATCCCGACCAAGCTCGAGGATGAGAACCACCCCCACGTGACGGAGAATCGTTGGGTGAGCGCCTGCGACTCGATTGCTCAGCTCTACGTAAACCATCGCTTCGATCCGACGAACAATGCCCAGGAGATGGTTTATGACCTGAACTACAACCAGAAGGTGTCGACCATCGACAACAAATATCCCCGCTACGGCGAGATTGAATATGGTCCCTACTACGCCGGCGTGGAGCCCTACGTGGATCAGACGTCGCTCAAGAGCATCAACGAGCAGATTGCCGCCGCCCTCAAGGAGCGCTTCCACAGCGAGAAGCCCTATGTGGGTGTCGAGCAGCTGGTAGCCGACGGTGCCGACTCGGTGACCCTGAGTGGCAATGCCAAGATTTGGTACATCGGCCGCTTTATGGATGGCTTCATCTTCGATACAAACATCGACGAAGTGAAGGAGATCATCTACGGCGAGATCCCCTCGAGTGGCACGGCCCTCGACTACACCCCCGATGAGGGTGGCCTGATCAACGCCTTCTACTACGCCATTCCGGGCATGTATTTCGGCCAGTGGGGCGCGCTGATCACCTCGTCGACACACGCCTACGGCGCCTCGGGCCAGAGCGGTTCGACCACCTCGTCGTCGGGCTACTCGTCGAGCTACTACGACTACATGAACTACCTGAACTACTATAACTACTACAACTCCTACTACGGCGGCTACGGCTTCCTGTATGTGATGGGCTTCGACGGCGGCGCGACCTTCCTGAACAACTATGTCGCCAGCACCTTCGACTACGTCTCCCGTATCGCCGGCCTGCTGCTGGTGGGCGGCAAGATGGATCGCATCCGCGACGTGGCGGACTTCGTGCCCGTCTACATGGTCAACGCCATGGACGACGTGGTGGCCAAGTACGAAAAGGCCAACGGTGTGGACACCTACATCGAGGACGGCGATAAGGTC
>JAUMXM010000063.1 GCA_030529085.1 Rikenellaceae bacterium
CCTTTAATTTCCTTTAATTCCCTTTAATCACCCTTATATATATTATATATAGGTATAAAAAAAAGGCGTTCCCGAAGTAGGAACGCCTTTTTTTGTCTTCTCTTGATTAGAACGGCAGGTCGTCGACCTCCTGCTGCGGGGCGGCGGCGTAGGTGGGCTCGGCCGTGATGGGGGGCATCTCGGGCATCATAGGAGCCTCGGGAGCCGGGGCAGGTGCTGCCTCGACGGGCTGCAGACGCCAAGCGCGGATATCGGTGAACCAACGGCCATTGAACTCGCGGGCGTCGATATTGACCGAAACCGTGTAGCGGCTACCCTCACGGAGCTTAGCCACATCCTCGGCGCGGTTGAAGAACGTCACGCACATCTTGCGCGAGAAGCTGCCGCCGTCCGAGTAGTCGAAAATCACATCCTGACGCTGCCAGGGGCCGCGTGCCGAGGTGCCCGACGCTGCGGGCAGAATCTTGTATACAGTTCCTTCAAATTCCATAGTATCTCTTTTTTTTGTTATTTGCTTGTTACAAAGGTACGAAAACTATTCATTTTCTGCGCCCTCGATGCCGACAAATTTTTTCAGCGCTACGGCACACTTTTCGGGCTCCTCGAGGAATCCCATGTGGCCCGAATCGGCGAGCCAAACCACCTCGGCCTGGGGGTGGGCGGCGACCATTGCTTCGGCCACCTCGGGGATGATGTAGCCATCCTTACGCCCCAGGATGAAGAGCTGTTTTACGCTGCTCTTGCGGAGCATCTCGTTCTGGTCGCGGCGCGAAATCATGCCGTTGAGCAGCGCCACGATACCCTCATCCTCGGTGATGAAGACCTGATCCGTGAGGTCTGCGATGTAATCCTTCATGCGCGCGCGATTCTCCTCGGCGAAGCCTGCTGCAGGGGCAACGCGGGCGATCATATCCTTCTTACCGGCCTGAACGAGTGCAATTTCGCGGCGACGATTCTCCCGTTTCTCCTCCGTGTCGGGGTTGGGGGTCGAGCTTAAAAGGACAAGGCCATCGAGGCTCTCGGGGTGTCGCTCGGCAATGGCGAGGGCCACATAGCCGCCCATCGAATGGCCTACAACCGTGAAGCGCTCAATGCCGAGGGCCTTCACGGCCTCCGTCACAACGTCGGCCAGGAAATCCATCGTGTGCTCCTCGCCCTGCACGATCGAGACGCCGTGGCCCGGAAGATCGAGCGTTACGACGCGCATATCCTTGTAAATCAGGGGTACAAAGTCGTCCCAGACGAGCATCGATTCGAGGTATCCGTGCAGCAATACGACCGTCTTGTCGCCCTGCTGCGAATCGCAGAGGTGGATGGGCGTGCTGCCCGCCATGATAAATTTTTCGACCATAGGTTGTTAATTTTCTGCAATTTTACGCAATTTTTCCCGAATTAAGGCGGTTTTTTGCGGGATTTTCGTAATTTTACAACTTAAACTGCGTAGTGCGCGGATAGAAAAACGAAAATGCTGATCACGAAATACATACTTTGCCACGGCTCGGGAAACCGTTTCCTGATGCTCGATGCCGTTGCCGAGCCGCAGCTCGAGCAGCTGGCCGAGCAACCGCAGCTGGTGGCGCAGCTCTGCCGCGAGGTGGGCGAGACCGATGGTCTGCTGCTGACCGTGCGCGTCGGCACGGAGTTTGGGATGCGGATGTTCAACACCGACGGCTCGGAGGCCGAGATGTGCGGCAACGGAATTCGCTGTGTCGCCCGTCAGGCACAACCCTATGTGGGGAACGATGTGACGGAGTTTGCCCTTTGGTCGGGTGGTGTGCGCCACGAGGTGTGCCGCGAGGAGCCGATCCACGGCTCGATTCCCACCTACCGCGTAGCGATCGGCGTGCGCCTTGCGACCCCCGATTTTACCCCCTCGATGGGGCGTGAGGGGGGCTTTATCGGCGAGGTGATTCCCGAGCTGGACGAGGAGCTACGCTTCACCTACATCAACTTGGGCAACCCCCACCTGGTGGCTGCCGTCGAGGCGATCGATACGGAGCGTTTGAGCCGCCTGGGTGAGCGCGTGAAGTCGTTGCCGCAGATCCTGCCCCACGGTACGAATGTCAGCCTCTACCGCCCGATGGGGGGCAATGCGATCTACACCGCAACCTATGAGCGCGGTGTGGGGCTTACCGCCTCATGTGGTACGGCGATGACCGCCTCGACCACCGCGGCCTGCCTCTGTGGTTACTGCCGTGCAGGAGAGTCGGTCGAGGTCTATAATAGCGGCGGCATGGTGCGCTGCTGTGCCTACGAGGAGCCGACGCGCGTAACGACCCTTTCGGGCAACGCCACCTACGAGTCGGTGGGTGTCATCGCGATCGACTTTGTGCAGGGTAGCTACATGGAGATTGCCCCGGCGCTCCCCTGCTTCGAGGAGCAGGCCGCCTACAGTGCCTTTGTCGAGGATATAAAGAATAGAAAAAGCTAATCTTCAGAAACATGCTGAATACTCTTTTGAAACACCGTTCGATCCGCAAATTCAAATCTCAGGAGATTCCCGAGGAGAAATTGCGTGAGATGTTGGAGGCTGCCATGCGCGCCTCGACCTGCGGAAATATGCAACTTTACTCGCTTGTCGTGACCCGCGACAAGGCGGTCCGCGAGCAGTTACTGCCCTGCCATTTTGGCCAGCAGATGGTTGTCGAGGCCCCTTGCGTGGTTACGGTGTGTGCTGATGTGCATCGCTTCTCGATGTGGTGCAAGCAGCGCGATGCCGAGCCTGCCTACGATAATTTCGCCTGGTTCCTGACGGCTACGATCGATGCGATGTTGGCCGCGCAGAATCTGGTTGTGGCTGCCGAAGCTCAGGGATTGGGTATCTGCTACCTGGGTACGACGATCTACACGGCCGGCGATATTGTCAATGTGCTGAAGTTGCCCAAGGGGGTGATTCCCGTGACGACAATCGTGGTGGGTTATCCCGACGAGAAGCCCGAGCTTACCGATCGCCTGCCGATGGAGGGTATCGTGCACTTCGAGCGATACAACGACTACACCGAGGCCGAGATCGACGAGTTGTGGGCCGAGCGTGAGGAGTCGGAGCTCACGAAGCGACTCCTGAAGGAGAATGGTCTGCCGAACCTGGCGCGCATCTTTACCGATCGCCGCTATGTGAAGGCCGACAACTTGGCTGTCACGAAGAGCTATTTGGCCTTGCTTGCCAAGCAGGGTTTCATGAACCAATAGGTAGACGTGAAAAAATGAGGGTCGTGATGCGTAGATTGTGTGTCGTATTGCTGTGGTTGGTGGTGCTGGTTTTTGGCACGGCCTGCTCGGTGACGCGCTACATCCCCGATGGGGAGTACCTCTTGCACAAGGTGCGCATCGAGACCGACAGGGAGGCCCCCAAGGGGGAGCGTATCGCCAAGGATGAGTTCGCGAAGTACATCCGTCAGACCCCCAACAAGCGTATTCTGGGTACCAACTTCTACGTGTGGCTCTACGAACAGGCCGACACGGCCAAGCACAATGGTTGGAACCGATGGAAGCGCCGCGTGGGTCAGGAGGCGGTCCTCTTCGACGAGAACTATACGGAGCGCTCGCGCCAAAACCTGAAGGTCTTCATGGATTCGCGTGGCTTTTTCCGCTCCTCCTCCTCGTTCGAGGTCGATACCACATCGCGTCCGAAGCGTGCCAAGGTGACCTACCGCGTAGCGCAGCGCGAGCCCTATCTGATTCGTTCGATCGGGTATGAATTCCGCGACAAACAGTTGGAAAGCGTAATTTTGGCCGATACGGTTCGCACCCTTCTCAAACGAGGCGATCGGTTCGACATTACGGTGCTCGATGCCGAGCGCGAACGTGTGACTATTTATCTCAAAGAGCTTGGCTATTACAACTTTACGGTCGGCAACATCGAGTATATAGCCGATACCCTTTCGTCGAATCGCACGGTCGATCTCAAGCTCGTCGTCAAGCAACATTTGGCGGGCTACAACGAGCGCGGTGAGGCCGAGATGGAGGATAACCTGGTCTATCAGTTGGGTGAGGTACACATCATGCCCGACTACGATCCGACGGTGCTTCCCAATACAACGACGACGCTCGAGGGGCTCGATCTGCAACTCGACACGCTCAATTACCGAGGCCTGAATATTGTCTACGACGGTCGTCTGCCGTTGCGTCGCAAGGTGTTGCGTCGTGCCGTTTCGCTCAACGAGGGGAGCCGTTATTCGACATCGGAGGTCGAGCGTACCTATGCCGACTTGACCTCACTTGGCTACTTCCGCAGTGCGAAGATCACCTTCCGTGAGGAGCCCAAGCGGGTCGAGGTGGTCGATACGACCCGTGTGGTCGATTTCGAGGGGGAGCACATCTCGGTCAATCGCTCCAAGGAGGGCGTCTTGGCCTGCGATATTCTCTGCTCGCCGACCCTCAAGCAGAGCTTCAAACTCGAGTTGGAGGGGTCGACTACGTCGAGCTTCTACGGCTTGAAGGCGACCGTGGGTTACCAGAATCGCAACATCTTCCGAGGGGCTGAGGCCCTCGACATCTCCTTTACGGGCGGTTACGAGTTTATGAAGGCCAAGGATGCCAAGATGCGCCGTGCCACGGAGATGGGCGTGACGGCCGGGCTCACCTTCCCGCGCTTCCTGCTGCCGGGCGATTGCGATTTTCGACAGTTGGTGCAGCCCAAGAGCGTCTTGGAGCTTGCGATCAATTTCCAGGATCGTCCCTACTACCGTCGTACCCTTACCTCGGCCGGATTGAGCTACCAGTGGTCGAATCGACGCTATTCGAGCTTCACGTTGCGCCCGATCGACATCAATGTGATCGATGTGAGCCGCCTAGACCCCACCTTCCTCAGCTCGACGCAAAACCAATACCTGATCAACAGCTACAAAACGCAGCTCATGGCGGGTCTGTCGTTCAGCTATGCCTACAACAACCAGCTTCGTAACCTGGGTGGCAATGCGACGGTTGTGCGCTTCAATTTCGAGAGCTCGGGTAATCTGATCGACCTTGTGGAGCATGCCTTTTCGGACAAGCGCGCGGGGCGCGATTACTACACCCTCTTTGGCATCCGATATTCGCAATATGTACGTGCCGATGTGAGCCTCAGCCGCAAACTTGTCCTGGGCGAGAAGACCGCCATCGCAGGTCGCATCTATGGTGGTTTGGCCAAGGCCTACGGCAACTCCGATGCAGTCCCCTTCGATCGTCTCTTCTATGCCGGTGGCTCGAACAGTATGCGTGGTTGGGGACCGCGCATGTTGGGCCCGGGATCGGTGCCTGACCCCGATTCCGATTTCCCGACCCAGTTGGGCGACATGAAATTGGAGGCCAATTTGGAGTTTCGCTTCCCCATTTGGGGTATTGTGCACGGTGCTACGTTCCTCGATTTGGGCAATATCTGGTATATGAAGTCCAACCCCGACGAGTATGCCGAGGAGGCTGTTTTCCACTTCGACAACTTCTATAAACAGCTCGGTTTCAATACCGGTCTGGGTATCCGTCTCGATATCAAATTTGCCGTTTTGCGCCTCGACTGGGGTGTGCAACTCCACAACCCCAACCGTCCTGCCGGCGAACGTTGGATCAGCAACTTTAGGTGGAAGAATACGGCGTTGAATTTTGGTGTTGGCTACCCCTTCTAAGCGAAGGGCTGCGGTGGGCGATTTTCTCGCCCGCCTTGTGTGCCCAATCCGTTTAGAATCTATAAAAAAAGAGATTGCCCCTTTTGTGAGGCAATCTCTTTTTTTTGTGCGATTGGGCCGTTTAGAACTTATGCACGGCGCGCACCAGGAATTTCGAGTATTTGGGGATCTCGTTATAGACAAAGGGTGCTTCCAAACCCATGTGGGCCGTCATGGCAATCTTCTCATCCAACTCGGTCGAGGAGAAGTAGAAGCATTTGCCGTCGACGCGATCGCCGTTGTGCTCTTTCAGGTTCTCGTTCATGTGGATGCGAGCCTGGCGATCGTTGCGCATACGGTTGCCGCCGTTGTAGTTGTTGCCGATAATGAGCAACTCGTCGATCGAGGGGAGATACCACCCTTCACCCAGCTCGCGACACCATTTGAAGGCGGGGAATTGATCCCACGAGAGGTTGTTCTCGGCGATGTAGCGCGCTACGGTCTCCATGTTTTTCTCGCCGCTATGTGTGTCGGTGGTACCCACGCTGCGGAGCTCGCCCTTGCGGAAGGTGCTCCACTCGATCATCACCTCCTTCATCGAAATCAGCAGGCCGTGCGTTCCGTCGTCGTTGATGGCAATCACGACACCCTCCAAACCGTTGTAGTTGTAGTATTGTCCCACCTCGAAACGCATCGCCTGGGTGTAGATCGCAGGTTGAGCGGTCGGCTGGGGGGCCGGTGCAACTTGAGGAGCAGGCTGGGGTGCCGGAGCTGGTGCAGGTGGCGGTTGCGGGGCCGGTTGTGGAGCGGGTGTCGGAGCGGGAGCTGGAGGTGGAG
>JAUMXM010000031.1:0-14009 GCA_030529085.1 Rikenellaceae bacterium
GTGATTAAGGGTGATTAAGGGTTGCTAAAGCTCCCTTTAGTCTTCTTTAATTTCCTTTAGTTACCTTTAATTTGCTCTTCGCTCTTCGCTCTCTTCTCTATAAATTCTTATACCGTTTCTCTACATACTGCTGGAAGGGCTCCTTGTAGTTGTCGCCGATCGGGAGCTCCTGGCCGTCGTTGAGGAAGATGCGGCCGCGCATGTAGCTCTCGATGATCGCCAGGTTGACGATGTAGGAGCGGTGGATGCGCATAAAACGGTCGGCAGGAAGACGTGCCTCCATATTCTTCAGGCGGTAGAGGGTCGTGATCTTGCGCCCATCGGCGAGGTGGATGCGCACATATTCACCCTCACTCTCGATGAAGCGTATCTCGTCGATGCGAATCAGCAACAACTTATAGTCGGCCTTGACCGAGAGGTACTCCTCCTGCTCTTCGTGTTGCGGCGTGGCGGTTGGCTCCTGGGGTGTGTTTGGAGCCTCGGGGGCCGGTGCAGGCGTTGTCGTGTGGGCGTTTCCGATCTCCTCGGTCGGGCGTTTCAGGGTGCTTTGGCGCAATTCGAAGAGGTTGTAGGCCTTGGCTGCGGCGCGGCTGAAGTCGGCCAGCGAGAAGGGCTTCAACAGGTAGTCGACGGCATCGAGACGGAATCCCTCGACGGCATACTCCGAGTAGGCGGTCGTGAAGATGATCATCGGGCGATTGCCGGTGAGCGAGCGGACAAAATCGACACCGCTTAGGTCGGGCATGTTGATGTCGGAGAAGATCAAGTCGATCTTCTCGGTGGATACGATGCGTTGTGCATCGAGCGCATTGTTGCAGCTTGCGACCAACTCCAAGTAGGGAATCTTCGCAATGTAGGAGGTGATTTGACGCAGTGCCAGCGGCTCGTCGTCAATGGCCAGACATCTAAGCATTGAGTGTTGGAATTACAAGTTGAACGGTATAACTATCCTTCTCTTGGCGAATATCGAGCGTGTAGCCATCGACTCCGTAGATCAGGTCGAGGCGTTTGCGGGCATTCTCCAAGCCGATGCCCGCCATCTTGCGCACTTCGTTTTGGGGCGGACGGCTGTTGCTGAAGAGCGCCGTGAGTTTTCCGTCGGCATAGAAGAGCGAGATGTGGATGTAGGAGGGGTGGTTGTAGCTCACGCCATGCTTGAAGGCATTCTCGACAAAGACAATCAGCAGCAGTGGCGGAATAGTGATCTTCTCGGGCAACTCCTTGGGATGGTCGATCGTGATCTCGACATTCTCCGTGTAGCGGATGCGCATCAACTCGATGTAGTTGCGCAGGAACTGCATATCGGCTGCGAGCGAGATGGTCTCACGCTCCGAGTCGTAGAGCACGTAGCGCATCATCTTTGAGAGGTCGATGACGGCCGATTTGGCCCCCTCGGTGTCGATGTCGATCAAGGCGTGGATGTTGTTGAGCGTATTCATGAAGAAGTGGGGGTTGATCTGGTATTTGAGCGATACCATCTCGGCCCTGAGGTTCTCCTCCTTGAGCAGCAGGAGCTGTTGCTCGTCGTCGATCGACTTATAAAGCAGTTTGATGCCGCAGTTCGTACCATTCATGAAGAGGGCGAAGAGCACGTTCCAATAGACCTCGTGGTTGGTGTAGTGGATTAAGCCACCCTGAGCAAGTTGTGCCTGCTGGTAGAAGTCGACCAACGTGAAGACCACGATCGTCAGTGCGATATTGGCTACAATAAAGCTCCAATAGTGTTTGCGCAAGAAGTATCGCGGAGCTATAATGCAGTTGTTAATCAAGAAGATGATAAGGTAGGGCAACACCTGTCGCCATACGGTGAGCACGTTGTCGAAATTCACATGTAGCTCGGAGAGCATCTGCGAGTTGAGCACCGGCACCAACAGAATGGTGGTCCAAACCAGTACGTAGAGCAGATTTTCGCCGATGACGTGTTTCTTGCCTATCTTCATCTTGGTGATTTTTTTGCGTTGTGTGTAATGAAAAAAGGCTGTTCGACGTTGTGTGCCGAACAGCCTTTCTATCCGATTTTTTTAGCGGTTCAACAGCGTCGTATCGTAGAGATAACGCTTGATCGAGCGCTTCGGGGTCTTCTCGAACTCCTTGGGGTAGAGCACCACCTCGGCCAGACGCTGGTAGGCGGCCAGCTGCTTGTTGAGCTCCTTCATGTTGTTCTGGATAATACCCTCGAGGTCCTCCTTCTTGACGCCCTCCTTGTCGGCCAACTCGTAGTCGGGTACCACGAGTGCCTTCAGACGACCGCCACCCGCATCCAATACGAGCGACTCGAGCACCATGTACATATTGTTGAGCTGATCCTCGATCTCCTCGGGGTAGATGTTCTGGCCGTTGGCCGAGAGAATCATCGTCTTCGAGCGACCGCGGATGTAGAGCGTACCATCGGGATCCATCGTACCCATGTCGCCCGTGCGGAGCCAACCATCCTTCATCAGGACCTTCTTCGTGGCTTCGGGGTTCTTGTAGTAGCCCTTCATGACGTGGCCACCACGTACCATGATCTCGCCGGCTACATGCTCCGGATCATCCGACTCGATCTTGCACTCCAATCGCTGCGAAATATAGCGGCCACACGAGCCCGACTTATACTCCGGAGCGGGGGTGAAGCTGATCAGCGGGGCGCACTCGGTCATACCGTAGCCCACCGAGAGGGGGAAGTTGATCTTGCGCAGGAAGGCCTCGGTCTCCTGGTTCATCGGGGCACCGCCCACGATGAAGATCGAGCAGCAACCGCCGAAGGTATCCATCAGCTTCTTGCGGATCACCGAGTAGATGGCCGAGTTGATCAGGGGAATCTTCGTGGCGATCGACATCGGGCCCTTCTCGAGCATCGGCTGAATCTGCTTGCGGTAGATCTTATCCAGGATCAGGGGCACCGACAGAATAACGTGGGGCTTGACCTGGGCAAAGGCCTCGATCAGGATCTTGGGCGAGGGAATCTTGCCCAGCAGCGTGACGTGCATACCGTACGACAGCGGCGTGATGAAGTCGAAGGCGCAACCAAAGGCGTGTGCCAGGGGCAGGAACGAGAGGATGCGGAAACCGCGCTGATAGTAGAGCTCGTTGGTTACCGGATCAATCGCCTCGCAACCGAGCAGGGCGTTGCCCGTCAGGTTCTCGCAGGTGAGCATTACACCCTTCGAGTAGCCGGTCGTGCCCGACGTATAGTTGAGCAGGATGACCTCCTCGGGGGCCACGTCGGCATAGCGGATGTCGCTGGCCTGGAAGCCGTTGGGATAGGCGTCGCGGTAGGCCTTCTTGATGTTCTTTTGGAACGAGGTGAGCTTCTCGCCCTTACGCTCGTAGATTACGGCAAAACCGTCGATGTTGAACACTGCCTCGATCTTCTCGATCTGGTCGGGCTCGATGTTGTCCCAGTAGCGGTCGCTCAGGAAGAGTAGGCGAGCCTCCGAGTGGTTGATGATGTGGATATAATCGGCCGGGGCAAAGTCCTGCAGAATGGGGACAATCACGGCGCCATAGGTCACCGTTGCCACCCACGTGATACACCAGCGAGGGTTGTTGCGGCCAATAAGAGCGATTTTGTCGCCCTGCTTGATACCGGCTTCTCGGAAGAGCAGGTGCAATTTTGCAACCTCCTTGGCGAGTTCGTAGTAGGAGAAGGTCTCCTGTTTGAAGTAGTCGGTAAGCGCCGCCATCTCGCGGTTCTCGCGGAAGCTTTGCTCAAAAATTTTAATCAGATTTTCTTGTGCCATATAAAAATTTATAGGTTTGGAAGTGTATTTTGTCGCTTCTAAATACTTTTTGGGGTTATGCCTTCGGGTCCTCCTTAACGTCCTCTTCTGCAGGGGTTTTCTTCTCCTCGGGCTTGGGGATGTTTACTTTGCGCGGCTTCCAGACATAGATCTTCGACTCGGTGCCCTCGCGCAGACGCTTGATGTTCTTGCGGTGGGTGTAGACCAGCAGACCTGCAACCACAAACGAGAAGATGATAAAGGGGGGCAGGTTGCCCACTTTGGGCGAGATGAGCGTGAAGATGGGGTAGCAGATACCGGCAATCATCGACGAGAGGGATACGTAGTGCGTAGTCATCAGCACCAGGATCCAAACACCGAGACAGAGCAGCACGAGCGGGGCGTTGATAGCCACCACGCCACCGACGATTGTTGCGACACCCTTGCCGCCTCGGAAACCGGCAAAGATGGGGAAGATGTGGCCCAGTACGGCACAGAAGAGGGCCGCAAAGCGCAAGATGTAGAACCAGTTTTCGGTGGGGGCATTGGCGAAGAAGTCGTCGTACTTCACCAGGTCGATAATCGTCACAGCCACAAAACCTTTCAGGAAGTCGAGCCCGAAGACGGGGATGGCTGCACGTTTGCCCAATACGCGCAACATATTGGTCGTTCCGGCGTTCTTCGATCCGTGTTCGCGGATATCTACGCCATAGTACTTTTTACCAATCCATACAGCACTCGGAATCGAGCCGAGCAGGTAGGCAATCACGAGCAGTGTCGTGACGAGATAATAGGTCAAAATCATCCCTTTTGATATAAAATTTGCGACAAAGATACAAAAAAAATGGTATATACACCCCTTTTTATGCAATTATACGAAAAAAAGTAATACGGTGGCTCGTTATTCGCGGAAAAATTGTACCTTTGTCCGTATTTTTATATAAGTATATAGTTAAAAAAACCGAATATACGATTATGAAATCAAGGCTTTCTTTTAGCACCTCGTGGCAGTGGGTTCGCTCCTGGCTGCTTATCTTCTTGGGATGCAGTATTATGGGCTCGGCCTTTGTGCTCTTTATCAACCCCTACAACTTCGTGCCCGGTGGTGTCTATGGCATGGCCATCGTCTTGCACAACATCTTCCCCTCGATCCAGGTGGGTACCTTCGGCTATATGTTCGATGTGCCGCTGATGATCACCGCAACGCTTGTCTTTGGTGGCAAGTTCGGTGCACGCACCGTCTTGGCAGCCCTCTACACCCCCGGTTTCATGAACCTGCTCACGACGCTGGTCTATCCCAACGAGGCTGCTGTCGAGTCGCTCGACCCCGCGCTGCTGTTGGGTGGTAATCTCAACCTCTCGAACGACCTCTTGGTGGCGGCACTCTTGGGCTCGATCCTCATCGGTATCGGTGTCGGTATCGTCGTGCGCCAGCAGGCAACGACGGGTGGTACGGATATCGTGGCCATGTTGCTGCAGAAATATTTGGGCGTGAAGTTCTCGAACGGTGTGCTCTACGCCGACGGCTTTGTGGTCTTGTGTGGTCTGTCGGTGATTGGTTTTGGCCTCTTTGTGGGCGAGCCCGACCCCTCGGGATGGCTCCTGACGATCTACTCGCTCATCACGATTTGGGTCTCGTCGCGAGTCTTGGCCTATGTGCTCGACGGTGCTTCGTACGATAAACTGCTCTTCATCATCAGCGACAACCACGCCGAACTCAAGCACTTTATCCTCGACGACCTGGAGCGCAGTGCCACCTACATCCGTGCCCGCGGTATGTACACCGATGCCGAGCGCGATATGATCTTCCTGGTCGTGAGCCGCAAAGAGGTACGCGCCGTGCAGCAGATGATCAAGAACATCGACCCGCGAGCCTTCGTGGTTGTGACCGATGCCTACGACACCTATGGCGAGGGCTTCAAGGCCTTCCCCGAGGATGATGCCCTGCAGGCCGAGTAGAGCGAAAGGCGCAATTAAAGATTAAAAATTTTAGGATTCAGCGTTGAGTACGATTCAATATAACCAATTAAGACCCTTGAGTGGTGAGGGTCGCAAGCTCTTTATCGAGACCTACGGGTGCCAGATGAATGTCGGCGACTCGGAGCTCATTATTTCGATTCTCCAGGAGCACGGCTACCGCTATACCGAGGTGGCATCGGAGGCCGATGTAATCCTGATTAACACCTGCTCGGTGCGCGATAATGCCGAGCAACGTATCTGGGGCCGCTTGTCCGAGATGCGCCGCCTGAAGCGCCAAAAACCGACCCTGCTGGTGGGTATCGTGGGTTGCATGGCCGAGCGCCTGAAGGAGCAGCTCATCGAGCCGCAGACGGGTGTCGATATTGTAGCGGGCCCCGATGCCTACCGCGATCTGCCGAACCTCTTGAAGCAGGCAGAAGCGGGTACGAAGGGTGTCAATACGCTCCTCTCGTTGGAGGAGACCTACGCCGAGATTGCCCCCGTGCGCATCGACCGCAACGGTGTGAGCGGCTTTATCTCGATCATGCGCGGTTGCAACAACTTCTGCTCCTACTGCGTGGTGCCCTACACGCGCGGCCGTGAGCGCAGCCGCGATGCCGAGTCGATTCTCCGTGAGGCACGCCAGCTCTTCGAGAATGGCTACCGCGAGGTGACGCTCCTGGGTCAGAATGTGAACTCTTATCGCTGTGGCGAGGTCGATTTCCCCCGCCTGATGCGCCTCGTGGCGGAGATTTCGCCCCTGCTGCGCGTTCGCTTTGCCACCTCCCACCCGAAGGATATGAGCGATGAGTTGCTCGATGTAATGGCCCAGATGCCCAACATCTGCCGTGCCATCCACCTGCCGGCGCAATCGGGCTCGACGACGATGTTGGAGCGCATGAACCGCAAATACAGCCGTGAGTGGTACCTGGGTCGCATTGAGGCTATTCGCAGCCGCATGCCCGACTGCGCCATCACGACCGACCTGATTGCCGGCTTCTCGTCCGAGAGCGAGGAGGAGCACCAAGATACTCTGTCGCTGATGCGCCAGGTGGGCTACGACTTTGCCTACATGTTCAAATACTCGGAGCGCCCCGGCACCTACGCCTCGAAGCATCTGCCCGACAATGTGGCCGATGAGGTGAAGTCGCGCCGCCTGCAGGAGATTATCGCCCTGCAGAATGAGTTGGGTCTGGCGAGCTACCAAAAGGATGTCGGCAAGGAGTTCGAGGTGCTCGTGGAGGGCACTTCGCGACGCAGCGAGGCGCAGCTCTGTGGCCGCACCTCGCAGAACAAGATGGTCGTTTTCGACAACAACGGCCACCGTGCGGGCGACTATGTCCGCGTCCGAATTGTGCGCTGCACCTCGGCGACACTCTTCGGTGAAGAGATTAAGTAAAGAAGAGACTATGCGATTTGACGAATTAGATTTGGAAGATGAGATCCTGGATGGCCTTTGGGATATGCACTTCGAGGAGATGACCCCCGTGCAGGAGCACACGATTCCTGTTATTTTGGAGGGTCACGACCTGATTGGTTGCGCCCAGACGGGCACGGGAAAGACGGCCGCCTACACGCTGCCGCTCCTGAACCGCCTCTTGATCGAGGGTAACCCCGACAATCGGGTCAAGGCGCTCATCATTGTCCCCACGCGCGAGCTGGCGCAGCAGATAGACCAGCAGTTTCAGGGCTTCTCCTACTACCTCCCCGTCTCGACGACGGTGGTCTATGGTGGTGGCGACGGCAAGGGCTGGGATGTGCAGAAAAGAGGTATGCTGATGGGCTCGGATGTGGTCATCGCCACCCCGGGCCGTATGATCTCCCACCTGCAAAACAGCGGTGTCGACCTCTCGGGTGTGAATTACCTGATTCTCGACGAGGCCGACCGCATGCTCGATATGGGTTTCTCGGAGGATATCCTCAAGATTATCTCCTACATCCCGAAGGAGCGCCAGACGTTGCTCTTCTCGGCAACCCTGCCCCCGAAGATTCGCGAGTTGGCCAAGACCATTCTGCGCAACCCCAAGGAGGTGAGCATCGCCATTTCGAAGCCCAACGAGTCGATCGACCAATCGGCCTATGTCTGCTACGAGACGCAGAAACTCTCGCTTGTCAAGGAGCTTTTCAAGAATCCGACCGACTCGAAGGCGCTCATCTTCTCCTCCTCGAAACAGAAGGTCAAGGAGCTGGCCCACACGCTCAAGCGCATGCACCTCGATGTGGCGCCGATGCACTCCGACCTGGATCAGCCCAAGCGCGAGGAGGTGATGCTCAACTACAAGAACAACAAGGTGAAGATTCTGGTCGCTACGGATATTGTGGCGCGCGGTATCGACATCGAGGATATCGGCCTGGTGATCAACTACGATGTGCCCCACGATCCGGAGGATTACATCCACCGCATCGGTCGTACGGGACGCGCCGAGGCGACGGGTGCTGCCATCACCTTCGTGAGCGAGGAGGAGCAGGCCAAGTTCCACCAGATCGAGAAGTTTATCGAGCGCGAGGTTCCCAAGCGCGAACTCCCCGAGGGGATGGAGGGACCGACCTATGCTCCGGCCGAGCGTCGAGGCAAGGGGGGCGGTCGTGGTCGCAACAATAAGTCGCGTGGCGGCAAGAGCCGCTCGCGCCGCAAGTCGGGCGAGGGTAAAACGGCACCCGAGGGTGCTCCGCAGGCCGTTGAGGCACAGCAGCCTATGCCCGATGGCAACCATGCCGAGGGGCGTGGCGAGGGCAATCGCGGCACGCGCGACAGAAAACGTCGCCACCGTGGCGGCAGACGCCATCGCAAACCGAATACAAACCAAACACCTGCCAGCGATGCAAAGCAAGATGCCTAAACTCTTGTTGGGCCTACTCGTGGCGTTGGCGATGCAGAGTTGCGTTGCTTACCGCTTTTTGGGCCATGGTGCGGAGGGTATCGACGACTTCGAGACCTTCCCCACCGATACGATTCATGCTCCTGCTGAGCCGTTCCGTTTTGCGGTGGCACCCTCCTCGGTGCTCGACACGTTGCGCCTGAAAGTGGCGCGCCTGGAGGAGCCCCTGACCCTGTGCCAGATGATCGATACGCTCGATAGCAAGAATCCCTCGGCGGGTATTGTCGTGATGCGCAACGATACGATCCTCTTTGAGCACTATCGCGGTATGGTGGCCGCTGATAAGCACACCACGATCTTCTCGGTGACCAAGTCCGTCACCTCGCTCCTGGTCGGCATGGCGATTGACAAGGGCTACATCCGCTCGGTCGAGGATCCCGTAACGGAGTACCTCCCCGAGTTGAAGCGTTCGGCCCCCGAGTTCGCGAGCCTGACCCTCGAGAACCTGCTCGATATGCGCACGGGACTTGCCTTTAATGAGAACTACTCGGCCAACCCCTTGAGCGGCATGGCGCGCCTGCACTACGGCCGCGATATTCAGCGCCAGATTCGTCAGCAGGATTTCAAGGAGGAGCCCGATACGAAGTTTGAGTACAATTCGATGTCGACGGCCATCGTGGGTGCGGTTTTGGAGCGCGCCACGGGTCGCCGCTATGCAGAGCTGCTCGAGGAGTGGGTTTGGAAGCCGCTCGGTATGGAGCGCTACGCCCTGATGAACCTCGACGACAAGGAGCACCGCTTTGCCAAGGCTTATGGCGGTCTTTCGACCAATCCGCGCGATATGGTCCGCTTCGGCCGCCTCTATCTCAACGGTGGCGAGTGGGAGGGCGAGCAGCTCGTGAGCCGAGCGTGGGTCGAGCGCTCCTTCTCGAAGGAGTTTGCTGCCCAAAACGGCTGGTACACCAACTCGTGGCGCACGGTGCCGGGGCGTATTACCTACGATGATCGCAACGAGTTTCCGACCGAGGAGCTTTCGGATGTGATGCTTCGTGCCCACCAGGAGTATGGCTATCCGATCGAGCTGATGCGCGCTACGCAGAACGAGAAGGGGCTTTGGACGGTGCGCGTTGCTACCCACTGCTTCTTTGCCTACGGCCTGCACGGCCAGGTGGTCTTTGTCGATCCCGAGAAGCGCATCGTAGCCGTCTATATGGGTAACGACAGGTTGGATTATTTCCCGACACTTTTCTACCGCATGGCACAGCAACTGTAAATTTTTTGTATATTTGTAAAACTAAACAGATAGAAAGATGAGAAAATTTGGTGCTATTCTGGCCTTTGTAATCGTCGTTGGCCTGGCGATTTTCTTCTATTTCCGCTTCTACTTCGTCTTTGGCGAGGGTGTCAAGAGCGGCGAGTTGAACTACGTTGTCCGCAAGGGTTTGGTCTTCAAGACCTATGAGGGTAAGCTCATCCAGGCCGGAATCCGCTCGCAGCAGGCCGGCTCGATCCAGAGCTACGAGTTCGAATTCTCGGTCGAGAATGCCGAGTTGGCCGAGCGCCTGATGGTGCAGGGTGGCAAGACCATCGAATTGCACTACAAGGAGTACTTCGGACGTTTGCCATGGCGCGGCTTCACGAAGTTCATCGTCGATAGCATTATCTCCTATGAGAAGCCGCAGCTCCCTGCAGCCGCTCCTCAGGCGGAGATTCCCGTACAAACCCTTTAACCCAACTACACCATGAAGACCCTCTTGCTTGCTTTTGCGGCTCTGGCCATGAGCGCTTGCTGCTGCAACCAAAATGCCCCCGAGGTCGAGCCTCTGGCGGCTACGCCGATCGAATTTGCAGCCGAGATCGTGCTGCCTGCCCCCGATCTGACGCGCGGTGTGTCGATCAGCGAGGCACTCCAAAACCGTCGCTCGTGGCGCGAGTATTCGCCCGAGCAGCTCTCGATGGAGGAGCTTTCGGGTGTGCTGTGGGCTGCTGCGGGTATCAATCGCCCCGAGAATGACCACCTGACCGCTCCGTCGGCTATGGCCCTCTATCCGATTCGCGTTTATGCCGTTTTCGAGGCGGGTATCTACCGCTACGAGGCCAAGGGTCACAAGCTGGTGCGCGTTGTCGAGGGGGATCAGCGTGCCGTAGCCGGTACGCAGCCCTTTGTGGTGACCGCGCCGCTCAACCTGATCTATGTGGCTGACCTTTCGACCTATGCCGAGCGCCCGATTCCCCGGGAGAAGGTGAAGTACCTCTGTGGTCAGGATGCTGCCGGCTATGCCGAGAATGTGAACCTCTATACGGCAGGTACGGGTCTGCGCTCCATTACGCGCGGCAACGCCTCGCCCAACGCCCTCGAGGTGCTTGGCCTGGAGGCCGAGCAGTACTTTGTTGCGTTGGCTCAGTCGGTCGGAAAATAACCCTTAAATCCCTTTTGAAGCTATGTTGACCCACCAGGAGAGAGCCAACATCATTGCGCTGATCAACCGCGAGGTGATTCCTGCCATTGGCTGTACCGAGCCGATCGCCGTCGCCCTCTGCACGGCGCGTGCCACCGAACTGCTCGGCGAGCGTCCCGAACGTATCGAGGTGCTTTTGAGCGCCAATATCCTCAAAAATGCGATGGGTGTCGGTATTCCGGGTACGGGGATGATCGGCTTGCCGATTGCCATAGCGCTTGGCACCTTGATCGGCAAGTCGGCCTATCAGCTCGAGGTGCTGCGCGATGTCTGCCCCGAGGCGGTCGAGGAGGCGCGTGCCTATATCGACCAGAAGCGCATCACGATCGGCCTCAAGGAGGGTATCAGCGAGAAGCTCTATGCCGAGGTGCGCACCTCGAAGGGGGAGAGCTCGGCCGTGGCGATCATTGCCGGCGGCCATACCAACTTTGTCTATCTGGAGCGCAATGGCGTTGCGGAGTTGGATAATCGCACCGTATCCTCGAACGAGGAGGTGCAGGAGGAGGAGAGCCTGAATTTGGCGCGCGTCTGGGAGTTTGCCATGGAGTCGCCCCTCGACGAGCTGCGCTTCATCCTCGAGACCAAGCGTTTGAACAAGGCAGCTGCCGAACTCTCGTTCCGGAATAATTTCGGCCACGTGGTTGGTCGCACGATGTTGCAAGAGGGGCCGCTCAATCCGATGGGTAATACGATCTTTACCCGCGTGATGGCCTACACCTCGGCTGCCTGCGATGCCCGCATGGCGGGTGCCATTGTCCCCGTGATGAGCAACTCGGGCAGCGGTAATCAGGGTATTGCCGCCACGCTGCCTGTGGTGGTCTATGCCGAGGAAATTGGTGCCAGCGAGGAACAGATGATTCGCGCCCTCGCGTTGAGCCACCTGACGGTGATCTATATCAAGCAGTCGCTGGGTCGTCTTTCGGCCCTGTGTGGCTGTGTGGTGGCCGCTACGGGTTCGAGCTGCGGTATCACCTACCTGATGGGTGGTGGCTACGTGCAGACCGCTTCGGCCGTGAAGAATATGATTGCCAACCTGACGGGTATGATCTGCGACGGTGCCAAGCCGAGCTGCGCCCTGAAGCTCACGAGCGGTGTCTCGATGGCAGTTGTCTCGGCCATGATGGCGATGAACGACCGCTGTGTCACGGCTGTTGAGGGTATCATCGACGACGATGTCGATCAGACGATTCGCAACCTGACGGCCATCGGTCGTGACGGCATGAACGAGACGGATCGCGTGGTGCTCGATATTATGACCAACAAATGTTGATAAAAAAGCGGCCCGAATGATGCGGGTCGCTTTTTTTTAGATGGGGGAGTGGCTCGAAAGTCGCTCCCTTTTTTGTGGCTGTTTTTGTGCAAACTAAATATTTTAGTTGAAAAACTATAAAAAATAGTTGCAAACAAAAATTTTTTAGTTACCTTTGCAATAGTTAAACCCCAAAAAACCTTTTTTCGATGGAGCGATTGACCAAAAAAGAGGAGGAGCTGATGCAGCTCTTTTGGCAGCGGGGAGCGATGTTTGTCAAGGACATTGTCCCCCTCTACGACGACCCGAAGCCCCACTTCAACACCATTTCGACGATGGCGCGCACGCTGGAGAGCAAAGGATTTCTCGACCACGAGGCCTTTGGCAACACCCACCGCTATCACCCCGTTGTCACGCAGGCCGACTACTCGAAGGCGGTCTTGGGTAATGTCGTGACCCGCTATTTCGACAACTCCTACCGCCACGTCATCTCGGCCTTGGTCGAGGAGGAGAAGATCTCGGTCGAGGAGCTTGAGGAGCTGATTCGTCAAATCAACAACCAATAAAGAAGAGTCGTCCAATCCCGAAAACGTTGCGTTATGTTCGCCTTTCTGACATACCTGGCCCAGTCGGCACTCTGCCTGGCGGCCCTCTACCTGCTCTATAAGGTGACGATGAGTCGCGAGACGCTCCATCGCCTCAATCGTGTGCTGTTGTTGGGGTCGATTCTCCTCTCGGCACTGCTCCCCTTGTGCCGTGTGAAGATTGTCAAGGAGTTCGACCCGGCACCCGCCGTGACTGCCGTTGAGGTGAACGATGTGGTGGTGGCCGAGGTGGCCGAATTGGGCATCGACTACATCGCGTTGCTCAAGGACTTTGCCGTGATGCTTTTCGTTGTGGGTGTCGCCTTTATGTTGGTGCGCCTCGTGGTGGGTATCTATTCGGTGTTGCGCCTGATTCACAGCGGTCGAATGAGCGTGATTGCGGAGGATGTGACCCTCACCGTTGTCAGCGAGCTCTCGTCGCCCTTCAGCTGGTTTGGCCATATTGTGGCCTCCGAAAAGGATATGCAGGAGTATCGCCCGATGATTCTCTCGCACGAGTTGGCCCACATCCGCTTGCGCCACTCGTGGGATGTGCTGCTTGTCGATGTGGCTTTGTGTCTGTGGTGGTTCAACCCCGCGATGTGGCTCTTTCGCCGCGAATTGCAGTCCCTGCACGAGTATCAGGCCGACGATGCGGTGCTCAGCGAGGGTATTGATGCGAAAACTTATCAACTATTACTTATAAAAAGAGCAGTTGGCTCAAGACTCCACTCCGTTGCCAACTGCTTGAATCACAGCAATCTTAAAAAAACGAATCACTATGATGTGTAGAAAAACTTCATCGAGGTGGGCTGCAGCCAAGGCGTTGCTGGTCGTGCCTATGGTGGCTGTTGCGCTGGGCGCATTTGCCACAACCGTCTATGTTCCTCGCGAGGTACAAAGCAAAGGTAATGAAAAAATTGGAAACGAGCAAAAGACCTCGTTTGCGATCCGCTCGGTCCTGAAAATTTCGGACGAGAAACTGATGTTGAACGGTGAGGAGATTACCGAAGAGGTGCTTCAGGAGTGTCTGATGGGGCTGGTTGATGAGATTGTCTTGCAGGTCGATAATCTGACCCCGATGGGTAGGGTGGCCGATGTGAAGGAGATTCTGCGTGCGAATGCCGATCTGAAGATCACCTATGAGTCGGTGCCGGAGAAGAGCGACCCCTTTACCGTTGTCGATGGGGTGATTGTCTCCGCCGAGGAGATGTCGAAAATCGACCCCAACGAGATCC
>JAUMXM010000031.1:14109-23172 GCA_030529085.1 Rikenellaceae bacterium
GATGGGGTGATTGTCTCCGCCGAGGAGATGTCGAAAATCGACCCCAACGAGATCCATTCGGTGGCCGTCTATAAGGATTTCGAGAAGGTGCCCGCCGGGTTGAACCTCTCGGAGGAGGAGGCCAAGAACGGGGTAATCGTCATCACCACCAAAAAGGGTGCAAGCGAGGCGGCGGGCCTACAGCAGCGTCGTCCGATGAGTAGTGAGCAACAGCAGGCGATGCATCGTCTGGCCGATTCGGCACGTGCTAAAGGGCATACACCCCAAGAGTTGAAGGGGCGTATGGCCAATGTGAAGGAGATTCTGCGTGCGAATGCTGACCTGAAGATCACCTATGAGTCGATGCCGAAGAAGAGCGACCCCAAGATCCTGTATGAGCAGGCGATGCGTGAAATAGAGTCTGCCAAGGCCGACATAGAGCAGGCTAAGCAGGATGTGGAGCAGGCCAAGCGGGATATAGCAGCTGCCGAGAAGGCTGCCGCCGAAATCGCGACTTCAAATGGTGTGACCCCTGCCGTGGCCGAATTTGCCGGGGGGGATTACCGCCAATTCCGGGCTTGGGTGCAGGAGCGTCTGCGCTATCCGAAGGGGGCCAAGGCCGACGGTGAGGTCTTTGTGACCTTTGTCGTGAAGGCCAATGGCGAGGTGGGTGATGTCGATGTCATCGGTGAGGCCGACAAGGCGTTGGCCAAGGAGGTGGTGCGTGTCGTGAAGTCTTCGCCCACGTGGAAGCCTGCCACCAAGCAGGGAAAGGCTGTCGATGCGAAATATGGCATCGAGTTCGCCTTTGCAAAGAACGTGCAGCCTGCCGAAACGGATAAGTAGGGTAGCCCCAACAGAAAAAGAAGGGCCGATATCGCACGATATCGGCCCTCTTTTTATGGGTGGTTGCTAAAAGAGCGTCTCCTCGTTTTGGGGGGTGAATCCCAGGTGGGCGTAGGCGAGCGCTGTGGCCTCGCGACCGCGCGGGGTGCGCTTCAGGAAGCCCTCCTTGATCAGGAACGGCTCGTAGACCTCCTCGATGGTGCCCGCCTCCTCGCCAACGGCGGTGGCGATGGTGTTCAGACCCACGGGGCCTCCCTTGAACTTCTCGATGATCGTCCCCAGAATCTTGTTGTCCATCTGATCCAGACCGCGTGCATCGATGTTGAGGGCCGAGAGGGCAAATTTCGTGATTTTCAGCTCGATAATACCCTCACCCTTGACCATCGCAAAGTCTCTTACGCGGCGCAGCAGGGCGTTGGCAATACGCGGCGTACCGCGCGAGCGCATCGCAATCTCGAGGGCGGCATCATCCTCGATCGCCACGTCGAGAATCTGTGCCGAGCGCTTCACGATACCCGCCAGAACGGGGGTGTCGTAGTACTCGAGGTGGCAGGTGATGCCGAAGCGGGCGCGCAGGGGCGAGGTGAGCAGACCGCTGCGTGTGGTGGCACCGATGAGCGTAAAGGGGGCCAGTTCGATCTGAATCGAACGTGCCGAGGGGCCTTTGTCCAATACGATGTCGATCTTGTAGTCCTCCATGGCCGAGTAGAGATACTCCTCGACGATGGGCGAGAGACGGTGAATCTCGTCGATGAAGAGCACATCGCCCGGGTTGAGGTTGGTGAGCAGGCCTGCCAGGTCGCCCGGCTTGTCGAGCACGGGGCCCGAGGTGAGGCGCAGCGAGGCACCCATCTCGTTGGCGATAATGTTGGCCAGGGTCGTCTTACCCAGACCCGGAGGGCCGTGCAGCAGCACGTGGTCGAGCGAGTCGCCACGCATCAGAGCGGCCTTGATAAAGATTTTGAGGTTCTCGACAATCTTATCCTGTCCCGAGAAGTGGGCTAACTCTTGCGGGCGGATTTTGCTCTCGAACTCCAGGTCGCTCTCCGTATTTCGGACTATAGACATTGCTTATTTGATGGTTTATTTGGCGAATTTACAACAAAAATTTGAATTACGCTATTTTGGTGGCACCTTTTTCGTGGTGAAGGGTGTGGGGATCACGACCCGACGGTTCGGATCGCGAAAAACCCCTTATAGGGTTGTAAAATAGGAAAAAAGTCGTATAAACTATTGCACAACCCGAATTTATTATTATCTTTGCCTTTTGATAAGCGTGTCTTGGAATTCGATGCGAATGGGTAGGGCTGCAAAACAAAAAAACGCGACCGAAGTCGCGTTGCAGTGTGATCCCGTGGCGATTCGAACGCCAATCGTAAGAACCGGAATCTTAAATTCTATCCATTGAACTACGGGACCGGTCGCGCAAAGGTGAGAAAAAAAAATCACTATTGCAAAAAAAATGGAGGAAAACAAGTATTGGCAGCGGCTCTCGGCTGTGATTCGCTGGGCGAATATGTCGGCCAACTATTTTGCGCTTCATATTGGTTTGGCGCGCGGTGAAAATCTCTACCAAATCAAGCGAGGCAACAACGGTATTTCGCTCAACTTGGCCGAGCGCATCGTGCAACACTTCCCCGAGGTGAGCAAATTGTGGCTGCTTACGGGCGAGGGCGATATGTTGTTGACAGGCTCGGTGGCGGCATCCATGGCCGATGTGCCCTTCTATCGTGTCGATGTCGAGGCTTCGATTCGCGATGTGGCGAATCTCGAGCCCGATTGCTCGGTCTATCTCCCCCTGGGTGAGAAGTACGACCTGGCGATGCTCTACCTGGGAGGTGCCATGGGACGCATTGTGCCGGCCGGAACGATTGTTTTCCTGCGTAAAGTGGAACTCGATGCCCTGATTCCGGGCAAGGAGTATGTGGTGGTCGGGCCCAAGATTGTGGCCCTGCGCACCGTGCGTCGCACCAGCAACCGCGAAGAGCTGCGCCTGGTGGCCGGCGATAAGAAGAATTACGACGAGATGACCTTCCGCCGTGACGAGGTGGAGGCCCTCTATGCCGTAGGAGCAAAACTGACGATTAATAATTAGAAGATATGTTTTCCGGAATTGTAGAGGCGATGGCCGAGGTGGTTGCCATCCGTGTAGATAGACAAAACAAAGATTTTACCCTGCGCTGCTCCTTTACGGGCGAGTTGAAGATCGACCAGAGCGTGGCCCACAACGGCGTTTGCCTGACGGTGGTGGCCATCGAGGGCGACTGCTACACCGTGACGGCGATGAAGGAGACCCTCGATAAGAGCAATCTGGGTCTTTTGAAGGTGGGCGACAAGGTGAACCTGGAGCGCTCGATGCGTCCCGAGGCGCTGCTCGACGGCCACATTGTCCAGGGCCATGTCGATCAGACGGCGCTCTGTACGGCGCGCGAGGATGCCGATGGCAGCTGGTACTACACCTTCAAATACGAGCCGCGCGGCGGTGGTATGACGACGGTCGAGAAGGGCTCGGTGGCGGTCAACGGCGTGAGCCTCACGGTCTGCGACCCTACGCCCGACTCGTTCCGCGTGGCGATCATCCCCTATACCTTCGACCACACGAACTTCCACCAAATCGAGGTGGGTTCGGTGGTGAACCTCGAGTTTGATATTGTGGGTAAGTACATCGCCCGCCTGATGGAGAACTACATCCAAAAATAGTTTTACGGCTAAAAACTACGCCTATGAAGATTAAAACCAAAGAGTTGGCCTCGACGCTCATTGCCCTGGCAGCCGCCGCCGTTGTGCTGGTTGTCATGCTGCTTGTGCATGCCGAGTGGCTGCCTACGATGCTTTCCGTGCTGGGCTGCTTTGTGTTTATGTTTGCCGCAGCACACTTTTTGATCCGCAAATATGTGGCCTACAAGCTCAAACCCATCTACTCGATTGTCCTCTCGCGCGATGTGCGCACGAAGGAGATCTTCGAGGAGTTGCAGGACAAGCGTGTCGAGAACATCGGCGAGGAGCTTACGGCCTGGGCCGATACGAACGACCGCGAAATTACCCGCCTGAAGGAGGCCGAGACCTTCCGCAAGCAGTATCTGGGCAATGTGGCCCACGAGCTGAAGACCCCGATTTTCAACATCCAGGGCTACATCTCGACCCTGTTGGATGGCGGTCTGGAGGATGAGCTGATCAACCGCACCTACCTCGAGCGTGCCCAAAAGAGTATCGACCGCCTGAACAACATTGTCAGCGATCTGGATACGATCAACAAGCTCGAGAGCAGCATGAATATGTTGCGCCGCGATCTGTTCGACGTGGTGGCCTTGGCGCGCGAGATTGCCGAGCAGGCCGAACTCTCGGCGGCCAAGCGCAATATCAAACTCGTGGTCAAGGGGGCGGAGAACCTCCCCTCGCCCTTCTGGGTGGCGGCCGATAAGCACTACGTGGGTCAGGTGCTCTCGAACCTGATCACCAACTCGATTCGCTACGGCAAGGAGGGGGGCAAGACCCGCATCACCTTCCGCGATATGTTGGATAAGATCTTGATCGAGGTCGAAGACAACGGGCAGGGTATCTCGAAGGAGGACCAACCGCGCATCTTCGAGCGCTTCTACCGCGCCGACAAGGGTCGTTCGCGCGAGCAGGGTGGCACGGGTCTGGGTTTGGCCATCGTCAAGCATATTGTCGAGGCTCATGGTGAGCGTATCACCGTGCGCAGTGAGCAGGGGGTAGGTTCGACCTTCGCCTTCACGCTCAAGAAGGCCTCGGATCGTGAGATTTCGAAATAGAGAAGTCCTTAAAGAGATTCTATGTTGCATACACTTTCGATTGTTTGGAATTTCGACCCCGTCTTTTTCAGCCTCGGGTCGCTCGATATTCGCTACTATGGTTTGGCGTGGGCATTGGCCATTCTGATTGCCGCCAAATTTTTTGATAACTTCGTCAAACGCGAGGGGTTGCCTTCGTCGGTCTCGGAGTCGATCTTCCTCTATGGTACGCTGGCTACGATCATCGGCTCGCGCTTGGGGCACTGCCTCTTCTACGATGCATCTTACTACCTCTCGCAGCCCTGGACCATTCTGACCGAGTTCCGCGACGGCGGTATGGCGAGCCACGGTGCCGCTATCGGTCTTTTGATCGGTCTTTGGCTCTTCTCGAAGCGCAATAAGTTGCCCTACCTCTGGTCGCTCGACCGCATCATCATCGGTGTGGCGATCGGTGGTGCCATTGTTCGCTTCGGTAACCTCTGCAACTCGGAGATCTTCGGCACGCCCACCTCGCTGCCGTGGGGTTTCGAGTTTGTACGTTCGGCCAAGTGGGTCAATGAGTATGCCCCCGCAGCGGTCCATCCGACCCAGATCTACGAGGCGCTCTGCTACTTGATCGACTTTGCCGTTGTGACCTGGATGTACTACGGTCGCGATTTGGCACGTCGTCGTCCGGGTCTGATCTTTGGTGTGGGCTTGATGGGTATCTTCCTCTCACGCCTTTTGATCGAGCTGATCAAGACCGAGCAGGAGGCCTTCGAGGTGGGTATGACCCTCAATATGGGCCAGTGGCTCTCGATCCCCTTCATCTTGTTGGCCGGAGGTGTCATTTGGTATGCTTTGCGCCGCCCAGAGCAGCCGATCAAGGAGGAGAAGGGGCCGAAGATGACCCCGAAAAAGAGAACAAAAAAATAGAAAAACTATGAATACCAATCCGATGGTTCAGGAGGTGAATCGCCTGGTGGGCGACCTTCTTGCCGGTGGTGAGCGTCTGTTGCTCCCCGGCATCGGTTCGTTGATGACCGTTACGCGTCCGGCGCGTCGCCTTTCGAAGAGCGAGGTGAAGCCGCCGATGCGTGTCGTGGAGTTCCATGGCGAGGAGCTTGGCCTCTCGCTTGTGGATCGCATTGCGGTGGCGGCCGCCTGTACCCCCGAGGAGTCCGAGGAGGTTTATGCCCGTTGGAAGGGCCATACGTTGGCCGAGGGTGTGCTGACCATCGAGGGGGTAGGCGTGGTTAAACAAGACCACTTCAAGGCCGAGCCTTCGTTCGAGCAACGTCTTAATCCCGAGGGAGTTGCTCCGATTCGTGTGAAGCGTCGCAGCCGCTTCGATTGGACCTTCGTGGTGGGTATCATTGCGATTCTCATTGCCCTCGGCATAGGTTGGTATGGCTATCGTTTGATGCAGGAGAAGCCGGTGCGTACCGTGGAGCCCATTCAGCGCACGGAGCGCCCTGCTCCCGAAAAGGATACAACGGCTGTGACGGCTGTCGAGCCGACGACGGCTGCAACACCGCAAAGTGGTGCGGTTGCAACCCCCGTAACACAGCCCGCGGCCCCTGCCGATGGCGTGCAGCGCATGACCTCGGGGTGGTACTACGTGGTCTTGGGAGTCTTCTCGACCGAGGAGAATGCACGTCGCGCTGCGGCCGATGCCGCTGCGAAGAGCGATGCGCTCGCCTGCACGATCTACTACTTTGGCCAGAAGTGGATGGTGTCGCCCTGCGGTGTGGCTGATAGCGAGGAGGCAAACGCCTTCCGCAAGGCGCATGCGGCAACCTATCCCGATTTGTGGGTCTATCGTGCCAAATAAGGAGTCGGAGGAGTCTATGTCGCTTGCACAACTCATCACCCGCACGATCGATTGGTTCTATTGGCGACCTTTTCGGCCGCTGTTGCCCTTGCAGACCTTTCGCTATGGGGCCTGCGGGGGGTTAAATATGCTCCTCGATGCGGTGTGGTACTTCGTGATCTATAACTTTCTGGTGGCGCACCGCTACTTCGATTTGGGCTTTGTGGTGCTCTCGCCCCACATCGCCTCGATGCTTGTGGTCTTCCCGATCACCTTTTTCAACGGCTTTTGGCTCAACCGCAACGTAGCCTTCCGCTCCTCGCCCCTCAAGGGTTCGACGCAGCTCTTCCGCTACGCCCTGTCGATTGCCGGCTCGGTGTTGCTGACCTACGCAGGGTTGAAATTCTTTGTCGAGGTGTGCGGTATTTGGCCCACTCCCTCGAAGATCCTGACCACCGCCATCACGGTCATATACAGCTATCTTGCCGCGAAGTATTTTACCTTTCGTGGCGCTGTAGGCGAATAAAATCTCTGAAAATTAGTAAGATAATTGCTCCTCGCGGAGTTTCTGCAACTCGTACATGCGATCGCGGAAACGGGCTGCTGCCAGGAAGTCGAGTGACTTGGCGGCATGCTCCATCTGCTCGCGTGCTTGTCGGATGAGGGCCTCCAAATCCTCCCCTTGGGGCATGCGCTTGGTAGAGGTGTAGTCGGCCTCCAGGTCGGCTACCATGCCGTAGTGCTCCTCGGTCAGGCGGTGAGCCGTGAGGTCGACCCCCTCGGTCGATCGGTTGGCCAGCAGGGTACTTTGCCCCGTGCCGCTTCGCTGTGCGCGGCGCGGAAATTGGTTGTGCTCGATGTTGTAGCGCACCTGCTTCTCGCGACGACGATTCGACTCCTCGATCGCGCGGATCATCGAGTCGGTGCAGATGTCGCCATAGAGAATTGTGCGCCCCTGCGGATGGCGGGCAGCACGGCCGGCTATCTGTGTGATCGATCGCACGTTGCGCAGGAATCCCTCCTTGTCGGCATCGAGAATGGCTACGAGTGCCACTTCGGGGAGATCCAAACCCTCACGCAGCAGATTCACACCTACCAACACATCAAACATGCCGGCGCGCAGATCCTCCAAAATCTGTACGCGCTCCAGCGTGTCGACATCGGAGTGGATGTAGCGGTTGCGGATGCCCACGCGGTCAAAATATTTCGAGAGCTCCTCGGCCATGCGCTTCGTGATGGTCGTAACCAGCACCTTGTCGTCGTTCTTGACGCAGGCGTCAATCTCGGCAATCAGGTCGTCGATCTGGTTATCCGAAGGGCGAACATTCAGCGGCGGGTCGATCAACCCCGTGGGTCGTATAAGCTGCTCGGCCACAACGCCTTCGCTCTTTTGCAGCTCCCAATCGGCAGGCGTGGCACTCACATAGATCGAGGTCCCCTGCAGGTTTTCGAACTCGGGGAAGGTGGGCGGACGGTTGTCCTTGGCCGCCGGAAGTCGGAAGCCATACTCGACCAGGTTGTTTTTGCGGGCACGGTCGCCACCAAACATGGCATGGACCTGGGGCAGCGTTACGTGGCTCTCGTCGATCACCAGCAGGTAGTCCTCGGGAAAGTAGTCCAGCAGACAGAAGGGGCGACTCCCCGCGGGTCGACCGTCGAAGTAGCGCGAATAGTTCTCGATGCCGGGGCAGTAACCCAACTCCTTGATCATCTCCAAATCATACTCCACGCGCTGCTTGATGCGCTGCGCCTCGAGCGAGCGCCCCTGCTCCTCGAAGTAGGCGATTTGCTTGCCGAGGTCGAGGTAGATCTCCTGCACGGCCTGCGCAATGCGCTCCTTGGTCGTCACAAAGAGATTCGTGGGGTAGAAGGTTACGGTGTCGAGGGTCGAGAGGCGTTGTCCCGTGCGAGGGTCGATGGCGAAGATCGCCTCCACCTCGTCGTCGAAGAAGAGTACGCGGAAACATTGGTTGCCAAACTCGCCAAAGGCGGCCATGATGTCGACCGTATCGCCGCTCACGCGGAAGGTGGCCGGCTCCAATTCGCGCTCGGTGCGGGTGTAGAGCGCCTCGACCAGGCTGTAGAGAAACTTTTTGTAGCCGATGCGGTCGCCCACAGCGATGCGGATGGCGGTGTTGTGGAAGTCGGAGGGGTTGCCGCAACCGTAGAGGCACGAGACACTCGAGACGACAATCACATCCCGGCGCCCCGAGAGCAGCGAGGCCACAGTGTGGAGTCGAAGTTGCTCGATTTCGTCGTTGATGGCCAGATCCTTCTCGATGTAGGTGTCGGTGGTCGGCAGATAGGCCTCGGGCTGGTAGTAGTCGTAGTAGGAGACGAAATACTCGACGGCGTTGTTGGGGAAGAAGTTCTTGAACTCGCCGTAGAGCTGTGCCGCGAGGGTTTTGTTGTGGCTCAGGACGAGTGTGGGGCGGTTTAGGCCGGCCACAACGTTGGCAATCGTGAAGGTCTTACCCGATCCCGTGACACCCAAGAGCGTGTTGTGCTGCTTCTGATTCTCCTTGATGAGCGTGAGAAGCTGCTGAATCGCTTCGGGCTGATCACCCGTCGGGGCATAATCCGATACCAACTGAAACTCCATAGGTGCAAAGATAGGGGTTTGGAATGAAAAATTAAAGATTAAAGATTAAAAATTGAGGGGGCGAGGGGGGAATATGGGGAGATAAGGGTTGT
>JAUMXM010000006.1:0-31970 GCA_030529085.1 Rikenellaceae bacterium
AATTGAATGGTCTATCCGAACTCGATTGCTCGGTACGCGTCTATCCCTATGGCGAGTATTGGCTCGATCCCGAATTCGGACAATAATAGTATTTAGTAAGGATGAAACGCCTTGTTGCATATCTGCTCGTTGTCGCGCTCTTCGCGGTGGGATTCACAGCCTGCTCGCAGAGTGAGGGGCTCGATGACGATTCCTCCCTGAAGGGCGAAAGCGAGCTTTCGCTCAATGTGGAGTTTCGTGCCCTCACCTCGCAGCTCACACGCTCGGCCGGTGATGCCGTGAAGCATATCGACGATTTGTGTGTGGTGATCTACAAAGAGGATGGATCGCTCATGGGGCTCTATCCGATCTCGTCGTTTGCCGAGGAGGAGCCTGCGTCACCCTCAAGCCCTGCAGGTAACGATTTTACCGATTTTGCCGAGAGCTCGACCTGCCGTGTCAGCTTCTCGCTCGGCAATACCATACCTTTTGGCCGCTACCGATTCTATGTCGTAGCCAACTACACGCCGACAGCATCCGAGGCTGCTACTGAGGAGTCGTTGCGCAATATCTCGTTTACGTGGAGCGAAAATGTGGCCTCCAACAAGGCTATGTTCGGTTTTATGACCCCGGACGATATTGTTCCCACGGTGACCGAGATGAAGAGCCAAGCCCCCCTTGTTACCATTAGTCAGAGCCGTATGTCGCTCTATGGCTGGGTGCGCCGCATGGTTTCGAAGGTAACGGTGGGTTTCGATGGCACGAATCTGAACGAGAATATCTACATCTACATCCACACCGTGCAGCTCAAGGATATTCCCGCCACCTGCTTGCTGGGTGCGGATAATGTGCCCGATGCATCCGCTGACCTGATCGCCAACGGCGAGACCATCTACCACCGTGCAGCCTCTTCGAGCGATGTGACGGAGGGTCTGCGCATCACGAAGGGTAACCCGACGGGTGGCACCGACAATGGCGACGAGGTTGCAGGCAGTGTGCACCATGAGCTCTCCAATGCGCTCTATCTGTTCGAGAATCTGCAGGGCACGAGCAGCGATAAACACCAATATAAGAACTACGATTCGAAGGACAACAAGCCCTATGGCTCGTATATCGAGGTGAAGGGTTACTATGTGAATAAGAGCGCCGACAATGCCTCGCAGGGTCCGATCATCTATCGCTTTATGCTGGGCAAGAATACGACGTCGGACTTCAATACCGAGCGCAACAACCACTTCAAGCTCACGCTGCGCTTCAAAAACAACGCCAACGACCCCGATTGGCACATCGTCTATGAGCAGGAGTCGCCCGAATTGTCCGTCCCGAACCCCTTGTATATTTCGTATGGTTATAATGAATACATGGATATTCCCATTGTGATTCAAGGCAATACTGTTTCCAACTTCAGTGCCGAGATTATCGACAACCCGTGGGGATATGACGAGCATAAGTATTCGGCCTATCAGACCGCGAATTACAACGGTTTCCTTTCGTTTACTAAGCGTAGCGTAGTGACCATTTCGGAGGATACCCGTAAGGCATGGGCCAACTCGACCGAGCAGAAGAGAACGGCTCCTACCTCGAAAACCGAGACCGCTACGGGTTGGAACTACAAGATGCGTGTTTGGACGCGTCCGTTGACGCTGCAAACCTCGTTTACGGGCCACAATCCCTTCACGGGACACCAGCGTATTGCTACGGTGCGCATCAAAGCCACGGTCGATGGTGTGGCGCGCACGATGGATACGAAGGTGATCCAGGTGCGTCGTGCGGTGAATCCGGTCGGCATTTGGCGTTCGGGCAACAAGCAGACCCCCTTCGAGGTGAAGCTCATGGAGATGGATGGCGAGGATACCGATGCTACGGGTTACCTGGCCAAGGAGTTCTTCCCGACCATTTCCGACGGTCCGTGGAGTGCCGAGGTGATCGAGGGCGAAGATTGGGTGCAAATCAAAACCAAGGACTCCTCGACGTGGGGCAATGCGAAGATTTTGGGCGGTACAGGCTCGGAGATCTGCTTCGATTATCGCCCCGGCAGCACAATTGCGACCACCTCCTATCGTGGCGGTGTGATCAAGGTTTTGTATCACAACTACAATTGTGTTCACTACATTTTTGTGAGTCAGGGACTCGGCACAGTCAATCTGGCCGGCACCAATTGGCATACACGCAACGTGGAATACAACGGCAAGCTGGTGGCCAATCCGCTCCTGGAGGGTGGTATGTTCAAGTTTGGTTGCTCGACAAAGGCCTACCTGCCGATCAACAACATCCGTTGGGGTTGGAAGGTGGAGACCGACAATCCGAGCACCTATCAAAATTACAAATACGATGTGATCGACACCTCGTCGGGTAGCCCCGTGACGCGTACCGATTGCACATGGCGCACCGCCGAGTGGGATCCTACGGGAGGTTTCAATTTGATGAATGTCGAGGGTGGCGTACCTCCCACGCAGGCACAGTGGGTAGCTTTGGAGTCGTTGCGTCGCTACTACGGCGTAATGTATGGCGATGAGTGTACCTCGACGATCGATCGCACGGTGGCGACCTACGATCCGAACGGCACGGATGCCTATATGTATATGGCTGCGGGGCAAACCAAGGGTATGCAGGGTGTCTTTATATGGGACGACTCGCGCGGAGGTAACCACACCTTCTTCCCCTTGTCGGCTACCGGCTTTGGCCACCGCAAAGCGGTTGACAAGTATGACTATTCGTGGGGTTTGAATCCTGCGAATGCCAAGTATGGTGTTCTGCAGTATGGTCAGCGAAGCTACTATTTCCCCGATTCGCCGAACGGATGGGATGGTAAAGGCAATGGAATTACTATCGCCTCTTCGCTTCCCGTATTCTACGATTTGTGGCTCCGTAAGGGTGTGATCTATTGGTATCGGACTCGTCAACACAGAACAGGTAATGGCACATCTCACACGCACTATAGTTACGCTCACGACTTCAACTACTTTACGATGGGTTTTGAAACCTATCTTGCTAACTCGGTAGAAAGTTCTAGCGATGGCACCTACGACAGCGATATGGCCTATGTGCGATGTGTGGTCAATTAAGTAAGTTATAACTTGCGACCCTCCCGATCACGCGACGGGAGGGTTTGCTTTTTTTTGATGATGATAACCGAAGCCAACTTTTTCAAGATAATACGCCGGGTGGTAGCGCTGCTGCTCGCCGTAACTCTTACGGCCTGCATCGAGGATGAGGTGCCCACCTACGAATCGACAACACGCGTTCGAGTGGGGGAGATGGCGCCCGACTTCACGGTCGAGATGCTGAGCGGGCAATCGCTCACCCTCTCGGAGTTACGCGGCGATGTGGTCTTGCTCCTCTTCTTCTCGTCGTGGTGTCCCGACTGCCTGGCCGAGATGACACAGCTCGATGAGCGGCTGGCACCCTTCGCCGAGCGCGGTTTTCGGCTGGTGGCCATTTCGCGTGGAGAGCCGCGTGCCGATATCGAGCAATTCCGAGCCGAACATGGCTTTGGCTACGATCTTGGACTCGATGAGTCGCGTGCAATCTATGAGCGCTATGCTACGCGCTACGTGCCACGCAATTTTGTGATTGGGCGCGATGGCCACGTGACGGCATTAACGGTCGAATACGACGCCGAAGAGTTCGAAGAGCTTATGGGACACATCGACCGGATTACGCAAGAATAGGGCATCTGAAAACGATCCACAAGGGCACTCCACGGCAGGGTGCCCTTCTGTTTTGGGAAAAATAAGAGAATCTCGCGCTCCGAGAAGAGCAAATTCAGAGAAAAATCGTATCTTTGTTTCCTTAAGAAATCTTGTTGCAAGTGAAGACAAAAACGACCGATACAGCCAAGTCCGCCAAGCGTGCAAAGACCCCCTTGATGGATCAATACCACCAAGCCAAGGCCGCCTATCCCGATTCGATTATGCTCTTTCGAGTGGGCGACTTCTACGAGACCTTTGGCGAGGATGCAATCAAAACCAGCTCGATTCTGGGTATCACGCTGACACGACGCGCCAACGGCTCGGCCTCGCACGTCGAGTTGGCCGGCTTCCCTTACCACGCCATCGATACCTACCTCCCGAAATTGGTGCGTGCCGGCGAGCGTGTGGCTATCTGTGAGCAGCTCGAGGATCCGAAGCTGGTCAAGGGCCTTGTCAAGCGCGGCGTCACGGAGCTGATCACCCCGGGTGTGATTATGCAGGACAACATCCTGCAAAACAAGGAGAACACCTTCCTGGCCTCGGTCTATTTCGGCAAGCAGCTGACCGGCGTAGCCTTCCTCGATATCTCGACGGGTGAATTCTATGTGGCCGAGGGCGGCGACAACTACGTCGATAAGCTCCTCTCGAACCTCCAACCCAAGGAGGTGGTCTATCAGCGCGCTGCCGAGGATCGCTTCAAAGCCTCGTTTGGTACACGCTTCTATACCTACCGCCTCGATGAGTGGGTCTTTTCGGAGGATGTATGCCGCGAGAAGCTCTGCCGCCAATTCCAGACCCCGACCCTCAAAGGTTTTGGTGTGGATCACCTTACGGCCGGTATCTCGGCTGCAGGCTCGATTCTGCACTACCTCGAGATGACCGAACACCGCCAAACCGACCACCTGCGCTCCATCGCGCGTTTGGATTCCGACGACGCTGTTTGGATCGACAAATTCACGATTGCCAACCTCGAGCTCTTCAACTCGAACGGTGGGGCACGCCGCACCTCGTTCAACGAGGTGATCGACCGCACGCTGACCCCGATGGGTGGCCGTCTGCTCAAGCGGTGGATAGCGATGCCTCTGCGCGATGTGGAGCAGATTGCGGCGCGCCAGGATGTGGTCGAGGTCTTCTATAACGACATCGACTTGCATGAGGCGCTGATGGAGCATATCTCGCAGGTGGGTGACCTGGAGCGCATCGCCTCACGCATTGCCGCAGCCCGCGTTTTGCCCCGCGAGTTGATCCAACTCAAAAACTCGTTGGCTTCGCTCGAAACCCTGCAGTCGGTGCTTGAGTCGACCGACAGCGTGCCCTTGCATCACATTTCGGAGGCGATCAATCCGATGGTCGAGATCCGCGAGCGTTTAGCAACAGACCTCTTCCCCGACCCCGAGACGAATCAGATTCAGAAGGGCGGCATCATTGCCAATGGGGTAGATGCCGAGCTGGACGATCTGCGCCGCATTGCACTCCACGGCAAGGATTACCTGATGCAGATTCAGCAGCGCGAACGCGAGGCAACGGGGATTCCGTCACTCAAGTTGAGCTACAACAACGTCTTCGGCTACTACATCGAGGTGAGCAACGTGCACAAGGAGAAGGTGCCCGAGGGTTGGATTCGCAAGCAGACGCTGACCAATGCCGAGCGCTACATCACCGAGGAGCTGAAGGAGTACGAAGAGAAGATTTTGGGCGCCGAGGGACGTATGATCGAGATCGAGCAACGCATCTATGCACAGCTCGTTGCCCTTATCGCCCGTACGTTGCCTGTCATCCTAAAAAATGCAGCAGCTGTAGGTCGTTTGGACTGCCTGCAGAGCTTTGCTACGCTGGCTCGCCAACGCCGTTATGTGCGCCCCGTCTTGGATAACGGCTCGCGCATCGAGATTAAGCAGGGGCGCCACCCTGTGCTCGAGACCCTGATGCCGGTGGGCGAGGAGTATATCCCCAACGATGTGATGCTCGACGACGAGGAGCAGCAGATTATCATGATTACCGGCCCCAATATGTCGGGTAAGTCGGCTCTCTTGCGCCAAACGGCACTCATCGTGCTGATGGCCCAGATGGGATCCTTTGTCCCTGCCAAGGCGGCTCATATCGGCGTGGTGGATAAGATTTTCACCCGCGTAGGCGCCTCGGATAACATCTCACAGGGCGAATCTACCTTTATGGTCGAGATGTTGGAGTCGGCCGGCATTCTGAATAATATCTCCGATCGCTCGCTGGTGCTGCTGGATGAGATTGGCCGCGGTACGAGCACCTACGACGGCATTTCGATCGCCTGGGCGATGGTCGAGTATCTACATAACCATCCCACTGCGCGAGCCAAGACCCTCTTTGCGACCCACTACCACGAGCTGAACGAGATGACCAACATGTGTCCGCGCGTGAAGAACTACCACGTTTCGGTGCGCGAGCTCAATGGCTCGATTGTCTTCCTGCGCAAACTCGAGAAGGGTGGCACGGAGCACTCGTTCGGTATCCACGTGGCGCGCCTGGCGGGTATGCCGTACTCGATTGTCGAGCGCGCCGAGGCGATTCTCACAAATCTTGAGACGGTCTATGGCAAGAACGAAATTGTCCCCTCGAAGAGCCTCAAAGATCGCAACCGACGTGCAGCACAAGCTGTACGCGAGGCGGCAGAGCAGCCCGAGCCGCAGTCGATGCAGCTCTCGATGTTCCAACTCGACGATCCCGTCTTGGTACAGATTCGCGACCAGATCAAGGGGCTCGACATCAATGCCCTCACACCGCTTGAGGCACTCAACAAACTCAACGAAATCAAAAAAATCACCGGATTATAAAAAGAAATCCCGGCCACGTCTGGTCGGGATTTTTGTTGGTTTTAGGTTGCCTATTCGCTCTTAATCAGCGAGCGGATGTTCTCGATCAGCATCGCTACGGCCACCGAGTTGAAGCCACCCTCGGGGATGATTACATCGGCGTATTTCTTCGAAGGTTCAACAAACTCCTCGTGCATCGGCTTGACGGTTGTGGTGTACTGGTCGATGACCGACTCCATCGAGCGACCGCGCACACGTACATCGCGTAAAATTCTGCGTGCCAAGCGAATGTCTGCATCCGTATCAACAAAGACTTTAATGTCCATCATCTCGCGCAACTCCTTATTCTCGAAGATCAGGATGCCGTCCACGATGATCACTTTCGAGGGTTTTACAGCCACCTTCTCCTCCGTGCGGTTGTGGTCCACAAACGAGTAGACGGGGTGCTCGATGGCAACGTTTGCCTTGAGCGCCTTGATGTGCTCGACCAGCATGTCGGTATCGAAGGCTGCGGGGTGGTCGTAGTTGAGCTTCGTGCGCTCCTCATAGGTCAGTTCGGGATGCGCCTTGTAGTAGTAGTCGTGACAGAGGGTCACGACATCTGCGCCCGCAAAGGCCTCCTGCAGACGCTTTACGAGGGTCGATTTGCCGGATCCCGTACCACCGGCAACTCCGATAACGGTTACTTTCATTTCGTTTGCGGTTATAGCAAAAGTGTGCCCCATCGGGACACACTTTTTGGTTTAAGCATCGATGTTTGCGTAGTGGGCATTCTGCTCGATGAACTCGCGGCGGGGCGGCACCTCGTCACCCATCAGCATCGAGAAGATGCGGTCGGCCTCGGCGGCGTTCTCGATGTTCACCTGACGCAGCGTGCGCGTCTCGGGATTCATCGTCGTCTCCCACAGCTGCTCGGCGTTCATCTCACCAAGACCTTTGTAGCGCTGTACGTGGGCACCCTTGCCAAACTCGGCCGTAGCCTCGTCGCGCTGCTGGTCGTCCCAGCAGTAACGCTGCTGCTTGCCCTTCTTTACCAGGTAGAGGGGCGGGGTAGCGATGTAGATGTGACCATTCTCGATCAGCTCCTTCATCTTGCGGAAGAAGAAGGTGAGCATCAGCGTAGCGATGTGCGAACCATCGACGTCGGCATCGGTCATGATGATAATCTTGTCGTAGCGCAGATTCTCGAGATTGAGGGCCTTCGAGTCCTCCTCGGTACCAATCTTCACACCCAGGGCGATGAACATGTTCTTGATCTCCTCGTTCTCCCACATGCGGTGCTCCTGAGCCTTCTCGATGTTCAGGATCTTACCGCGCAGCGGCATGATAGCCTGGAAGTTACGATCGCGACCCGTCTTGGCCGTACCACCTGCCGAGTCACCCTCGACGAAGAAGATCTCGGCAATCGAACGGTCGCGGCTCGTGCAGTCGGCCAGCTTACCCGGCAGACCGGCACCCGAGAGCACCGTCTTGCGCTGCACCATCTCGCGGGCATTGCGTGCGGCGTGGCGAGCCGTAGCGGCCAGGATCACCTTCTGCACAATGGCGCGAGCATCCTTCGGATTCTCCTCCAAGTACTGCGAGAGGGCGGCACTCATGGCCTGATCGACAGCGGCCGAAACCTCGTCGTTACCCAGCTTGGTCTTGGTCTGACCCTCGAACTGAGGCTCGGCGACCTTGACCGAAATAACGGCCGTCAGACCCTCGCGGAAGTCATCACCATTGATCTCGAACTTGAGCTTGGCGAGCATACCCGAATCGTCGGCATACTTCTTCAGCGTACGAGTCAGAGCGCGGCGGAAACCGGTAAGGTGGGTACCACCCTCGATCGTGTTGATATTGTTAACATAGGAGTGAACGTTCTCCGAGAAGGAGTCGTTGTACTGCATGGCCACCTCGACGGGCACACCCTTCGACTCGGTGTCGAGATAGATGATCTGGTCGATGATCTTCTGACCACGCGTTCTATCCAGGTAGCTGACAAACTCCTTCAGACCCTCCTCCGAATAGAAGTGGTCCTCACGCAGCTTGCCATCCTGGTCGGGACGACGGTCGTAGAGATTCAGGTGGATACCCTTATTCAGGAAGGCCAACTCGCGCAGACGCGAAGCCAGGATGTCGTAGCTGTAGATCGTCGTGTGGGTAAAGATCTCCGGATCGGGGTGGAACGTTACGGTCGTACCGCGATCCTCGCACTCGCCGATCACCTCGACAGCCGAGATGGGCTTACCCTTGCTGTAGGACTGCTGGAAGATTTTACCCTCGCGGTGAATCTCGGCAACGAGCAGCGTCGAGAGGGCATTCACGCAGGATACACCCACACCGTGCAGACCACCCGAAACCTTGTAGCTGCCCTTGTCGAACTTACCGCCGGCGTGCAGCACGGTCATTACGACCTCGAGAGCCGATTTCTTCTCCTTCTCGTGCATACCGGTCGGAATACCGCGACCATTATCGCTGACCGTGATCGAATTGTCCTCGCCAATGGTCACGCTGATCGTGTCGCAATAGCCGGCCAAAGCCTCATCGATCGAGTTGTCGACCACCTCGTAAACCAGGTGGTGCAGACCCTTCTCGCCGATGTCGCCGATATACATTGCAGGGCGCTTACGCACTGCCTCCAAACCCTCCAGGACCTGGATATTGGACGCGCCATATTCCTCTTCTTGGCGCTTGATGTTTTCTTGTTCTGTACTCATTCTCTAATGGGTTCAATAGAATGTACAAATATAGGTATTTCTTGCGAGAAAACCAAAGAAAACAGGGTGTTAAAATTCGTCATTTACGTAAATTTTAACACCCTATATACTATGCTCTTGCCTTTAGGCAAGGATTTGCTTCAGATCGACCTCGCTCGTATGTCCTTTTTGGAACAGAATGGCACGCGCCGGATAATTCTCGATAAGTGACGTATTGTGTGTTGACATCACCACGGCACACCCCTTTTCCGTAATCTCACGGAAGATCGCCATGATACCATCGGCGGTCACCGGATCGAGGTTACCCGTAGGCTCGTCGGCCAGCAACACCTCGGGATCGTTGAGCAGTGCGCGTGCGATAACCAGACGTTGCTGCTCGCCACCCGAGAGCTCGAAGGGCATTTTATAACTTTTTGCTTCGAGGTGAACACGGTGGAGCACCTCGTCGATGCGCTCACGAATCTCGGACTCCTTTTTCCACCCCGTAGCCTTCAGCACGTAGTAGAGATTCATGAATACATTGCGGTCGTTAAGCAACTGATAATCTTGGAATACGATGCCGATACGACGACGCAGGTAGGGGATATCCTTGCGCTTGAGACGGCGGAGATTGAACCCCGCGATTGCACCCTCGCCAACCAGGAGCGGGACCTCGGCATAGAGGGTCTTTAGGAGCGAAGATTTGCCGCTTCCGACACGTCCAATCAGATAAACAAACTCGCCGCGCTCAACCTCCAGATTCACATCCGAGAGGACCATTTCGCCCTCCTTGATGATTTGGCGCGCCGACTGATTATCGCCCCCGTGATAGATGGCGACATTTTTCAAACTGATGACCTTTTTCGACTCCATAGATAGATGCGTAATGAGGATTCAAAGATAGCGATTATAATTTTTAATTGCTAATTTTTCATTTTTAATTTGCTTTGCACTATCTTTGCCCATGCAATTCGACCCCTATCAGGTCGGCTCTCAAAGAAGGGGGGTGCCCGGTTTTGACAGCAGGCTGAGGTTGATGGTAAGCACGTCGAGCGCTGTGTGGCGGCTCGTTAATCCCGATGCTCAAAAATTAGTTGGCAACAACAATTACGCACTCGCTGCCTAATTTCTAGGAAATTGAGGCTTAATCGCAGAGGCCAAGGCTGCCTTAGCGACGAGTATCCCGAGGGGCTGTTCCACTCTTTAACGGCTCTTCATACGGGGTATCATTCATTTAGAGATAGTTCGACGGAGGGCTTCGGCCGTTGGGCGAAATTTTAGAAGCTGGGCCGTGTGTTTGGTTGTTGCCTACCGGATGCGCGGAGAAGGACTAAACGGTAACTAAACGTGTAGAAAGCCTTCGGGCTCCCTGTTTGGACGCGGGTTCGACTCCCGCCACCTCCACACAAAATTTGGCGCGCCAGAAGGTGCGCCTTTTTTGTGGAAAGTTAGTCCGACCTCTTTAGCCACCTTTAGTCACCTTTAAAATCCTTTATCACCCTTATCTCTCCTTATAAAGCAAAGGAGCTCGGCCTTGAGGACCGAGCTCCTTGTTTTACTTCGAGGCATCCAGGTATTGGATCATTCGCATCATATTGTCGATATAGGTGCGAACCGAAATGACCATCACGGGGTTCTCCACCGAGTAGGGCGAGGTGTCGTACTCATCACCCACGAAGGTCGAGGTGTAGTCGCGCGTCGTGCTGGGCGTCTTATCCGGACAAGCCTTATAGGGATTCGAGGTTTGACCCTGCGGCGTGAGCCAGTAGCCCTCGTCGTTCAGCGCGGCGCGAATCTTGGCGATATTCTCCTCCGAGGGAGCTACAGCCTGCTCGTTCCAACGAACGCGCACACGGGTATAGTAGCGCTTCAGGGGCACCAGACCATTATTCAAGAAGGGCGAATTCTTGGCCAGATCCTCCTTCTTGAGTTGCAGAACTTGCTCGTATTCGTCGCGCAACTGCTTGGGATTGATACCCGTAAACGAGTTGTAGTGGGCAATCGTACCCTCCGGATTTTGATCGCAGAAGTAGCGGCCGTTGTAGACATTCGAGCCCTCGCGGTGTACAAACTGCGGCTCACCTGTCTCGGGATCGATAAAGCGAGCTGCGATGAGGAAGCCCGGAACACGCGGACCGCGGTTCTTCGTGGCAAAGCCGGCACGCTCAATCGTCTCGGCATCAAGACCCTGACCCTCGAGGAACTCCAAAGCCAGAGGAATACCCGTCAGGAAGCGCGAGTCGCCCGTAAGCTTGTAGTAATCCATCATCAGGCGAATCATGCTGCCTGTCGTGCCCGTATTGACGGCGCGCGGCTCGTAGGAGCGAGCGTGTGCAGGCTTGAGATCCTCAACTGTATATTGGTCGGCCCAACCCGCATAGGGAGCACCCTGCTGCAGGGTGATCATCAGGTACATGGCGCGCATAATCGGCTCCTTGAGGTTCTGGATGCCGAGCGACTGGTAGCACTGCGTGAGGAAGTCGATAATACCCGGGGCTACGTCGTCGTTGAGCGTAATGAACGACGAGTAGTCGGCACGGCCCTGGAAGGGGTGGTCGTAGCACAAGGGATAGCGCTGCGGCCAGCCACCGCTCGGATACTGGCTCTCGAGGCAGAGGTTGATCACCTTCTCCAAGGCGGGACGGTAGGTCGGGTCGTTCTTCTCGACATACATACGCAGGAGGAATGTAGCAGCCTCCATCGTGCCACCATCGTCGAAGGTGGCGTTGCCGTAGTAGTGTTGGAACTCCTCCAGGCGCCATCCGGCCTTACCTACGGTGCTGTACCAATCCTTGAGCGAATTTTCACCGGCAAAGTCAAACACGTAGTTCCAGCCGCCACACGGAAGCTGACCCCAAATCAGGGTGTTGGCTACGCGCTGTGCCTGCTCGTAGTAATACTCGTCGCCCGTGCAGTGGTAGGCATCGAGCAGCAGGTGACCCACCGAGGGGGTGCCGGGAGGCTGAATCCATACCATCGTGCGCTTGGCCTCCATCTCACCCCATTGGCGCGAGAAGTCGGGCAGGTAGTTCCAGACAAAGCCACCGTTGTAGCTCACCTTGTCCATCATAAACTCCGTAGCGCGACGCATCGTCTTGAGCGTCTCTTCGCGCGGCGTAGTTTTGGGTTTCGCCACTGCCGATGTTGCTATTGCAAAACAGCACACAGCAACAACAGCACTTTTGAGGAAAAGTTTTGTCATATTAAGAGGGTGTTAGGTTAGTTATAGCTTACTCGAGTAAAAATAGTAAAAATTATGCGAACAAACAACTTTCAACTACCATCTTTTTAGCGATTACGTGGTGAATTGACCAAAAACAGGGGCGAAGCGCCAATTATAATTGTAGTTTTTACCGAAAAATAGTATCTTTGTTCCAACGCAAACAATCTAACACTAAAAATTATATGACAAAGAAGATTCTGTTGCTTGGCTCGGGTGAGCTGGGAAAGGAGTTTGTAATTGCAGCACAGCGTCTGGGTCAGACCGTTGTAGCGTGCGACAAGTATGCAGGTGCTCCTGCAATGCAGGTAGCTGACGAGTTTGAGGTATTCGATATGCTCGACGGCGAAGCCCTGGCCGCTGCCGTAGCGAAGCATCAGCCCGACCTGATTGTGCCCGAGATCGAGGCGATTCGTACCGAGCGCCTCTACGATTTCGAGCAGCAGGGTATTCAGGTAGTCCCCAGCGCGCGTGCCGTGAACTTCACGATGAACCGCAAGGCTATTCGCGACCTGGCCGCCAAGGAGCTAGGCCTCAAGACTGCCAAGTATTTCTACGCCAAGACCTACGAGGAGCTCTGCGCTGCAGCCGAGCAGATTGGCTACCCCTGCGTGGTGAAGCCCCTGATGTCCTCGTCGGGCAAGGGTCAGTCGGTCGTAAAGTCGGCTGCCGACCTCGAGCATGCCTGGACCTATGGTTGCGAGGGTTCGCGCGGCGACATCATGGAGCTCATCATCGAGGAGTTCATCCGCTTTGACAGCGAGATTACACTTTTGACCGTCACACAGCAGAACGGCCCCACGCTCTTCTGCCCCCCGATCGGCCACGTGCAGATCAGCGGTGATTACCGCGAGAGCTTCCAGATGCCCGAGATTTCGGAGGAGCACCTCAAGGAGGCACAGCGCATGGCTGCAGCCGTGACCGAGGCGCTGACCGGTGCCGGTATTTGGGGTGTCGAGTTCTTCCTCAGCCACGAGAACGGTGTCTACTTCTCGGAGCTTTCGCCCCGTCCGCACGATACGGGTATGGTGACGCTGGCCGGCACGCAGAATTTGAGCGAGTTTGAGCTGCACGCCCGCGCCGTATTGGGCCTGCCGATTCCCGAGGTAACCTTCGAGCGTATCGGTGCTTCGGCTGTAATTCTGGCTGACGAGGCCTCGGCTACGGCTCCCACCTACGAGGGTATGGAGGAGGCCGTGGCGATGGATCCGCGCAACGATATCCGCATCTTCGGCAAGCCGTCGGCACGCAAGAACCGCCGTATGGGTGTTGTTGTCGGTTATGCACCCCACGGATCGAGCCTCGACGAGCTGCGCGACCGCGTAAAGGCTGCCGCCGCCAAGGTGCGCGTCATCTGCAAATAGACAGCACAACCCACAATACAAAGAGAGCCGACTCAAAACGAGTCGGCTCTCTTGTTTATGCCGTGTTGCCCAATTACTTCTTGAAGGCGGCAATCACCTTGTCCGTGGCCTTCTTCAGCAGCTCCTCGGGGCAGCAGAGCGTAATACGGATGTAGCCGTTACCCTCCGAGCCGAAGATACCGCCCGGCGTGAGGAATACGTCGGTCTTCTCCATCACCTCGTCCGAGAAGGAGAAGCTGTCACCCTCGTAGCCCTCGGGCAGCTCGGCCCACACGAAGAGACCTGCCTGATTCTTGCGGTAGCGGCAGCCAAGCGCATCGAGCAGGGCGTAGGCCTGACGCTCGCGGCCGTAGTAGATCTCGTTCAGCTCCTTAAACCACTCCTCGCCGAGCGCAAGCGCCGTATCCGAAGCGGCCTGGATGGGGTAGAACATACCCGAGTCCATGTTCGACTTGAAGGTCAGAATCGAGTCGATCCACTCCTTCTTACCCACAACGACACCCACGCGCCAGCCGGCCATCGAGTGGGCCTTCGAGAGCGAGTTCATCTCCAGAGCCACCTCCTTGGCACCCTCGACCTCCATAATCGAGATCGGAGCCTCGGCGTTGCGGATGAAGCTATAGGGGTTATCGTGTACGATCAGGATGTTGTGCTTGCGACCGAAGGCGATAATCTGCTCGAAGAGCTCCATCGAGGGGGTCTGACCCGTCGGCATGTTGGGATAGTTCACGAGCATCATCTTCACACCCTCCAGACCGGCAGCCTCGATGGCCTCGAAGTCGGGATAGAAGTTCGTCTGCTTGTTGAGCGCGTAGGTCACCATCTCACCACCGGCCAGACGCACGGCAGCCGAATAGGTGGGGTAGCCCGGGTTGGGAACGAGCACCTTGTCGCCCTGGTTCAGGAAGGTCATGCAGATGTGCATAATACCCTCCTTCGAGCCGATCAATGGGAGCACCTCGGCGTTGTAGTCGAACTCCGTGCGGTACCACTTCTTGTACCAATCGGCAAAGGCTTTGCGCAGAATCGGCTCACCCTTATAGGACATATACTTGTGGACATCGGGGCGCTGAGCCTCCTGTGCCAGGCGGTCGATAACCGACTGGTGGGGCGGCAGGTCAGGGCTGCCCATGGCCAACTTAATGATCTGACGACCCGTCGAGGCCTCAATCTCGCCAATCTCACGCAGGCGGCGCGAGAAGTAGTACTCACCGATACCGTCGAGGCGATGCGAACGGTCGATTTTTACGCTGTTCTCCATATTTAGTGTTGTGTGTTTACAAGGCAAAAAGGATAAAGATTTGCGCCGTCAATACGCGCAGGAACATCACCACCGGATAGACCGTCGAGTAGGCCACGGCGGGCATGTCGTTGCCGGCCACGGTATTCGAGTAGGCCAGGGCCGGGGGATCGGTCATCGCACCCGAGAGCATACCGGTCAGGGTGTAGTAGTTCATCTTGAGCACCAGGCGGGCAAACGTGCCGACCAATACCAACGGCAAGACGGTGATAATGGCACCATAGCCAATCCAGCGATAGCCGCCGTCCATAATGGCATCGACGAAGCCTTCACCGGCACCCAGACCGACGCAGGCGAGGAAGAGAGCGATACCCACCTCGCGCAACATCAGGTTGGCGCTCATGGTTGTATAGGTTACCAGGCGGAAGTGGGTACCGAAGCGACCAATCAGGATGGCCACAATCAGCGGACCGCCGGCCAGACCGAGCTTGACGGGCTGGGGGACGTTGAGCAGAGGAATCGAGCCGAGCAGAACACCCAACGCGATGCCGACAAAGATGGTCGTCAGGTTGGGGTGGTCGAGCTTCTTGAGCGAGTTACCCAACACGTCGGCAACCTTGGCTACGGCCTTCTCCGAGCCGACCACCATCACGCGGTCACCCACCTGGAGCTCCATGTTCTGGTAGGGAATCAGATCCACACCGGCACGATTTACGCGCGTAAGCGTAATGCCGTACTTCGTGCGCAGACGCAGGTCGGAGAACTTCTTGCCGTTGATCTCGGGCTTCGTGATGAGGATGCGACGCGAGATAAGCGTGGCGTTGGGCACGTTGTGGCCCCACTCCTCGTCGGTCATCTCGACTGAGTGGCCCAGGAATGCCGTCACGGCCTCCATATCCTCGGGCTGACAGAGCAGACGGAGCTTATCGCCGATGTGCAGAATCGTCGAGCCGTCGGTCATCGTCAGCTCGCCGTTGGCGTGCAAGACACGCGAGATAACGAATTGGCGATTGATCAGGTCGCGGATATACTCCACCGAGCGGCCGTCGAGCAACTGATTCGTAAACTCGATCGAGTGCTTCTCGACCATCTTCTTCTCTTGGGCAAGGGCAGCCAGGCCCTCGTTCTCCTGCTCGAATTTGATTTTAAGCGCAAAACGCAGCGCGATGAGCGTAAGGATAATACCAACGACACCCAACGGATAGGCAACGGCGTAACCCAGCGCAATCGAGGGATCCTGAATACCCGTCGTATCGGCGTATGCGGCTTGTGCAGCACCCAGACCCGGGGTGTTCGTCACGGCACCCGAGAGGATACCGACCATCGTCGGGATGGGGACTCCGGTCGTCAGGTGAAGGATACCGGCCGTTGTTACGCCCAGCAACACCACAGCCACGGCGCAACCCACCAGCTGCAAGCCTCCCTTCTTAAACGACGAGAAGAAACCGGGGCCTACCTGCAGACCGATCGAAAATACGAAGAGAATCAGACCGAACTCCTGGGCGAAGTGGCGAACTTCGTTGTTGATCGACATGCCGAAGTGACTCAAGGCGATGCCGACAAAGAGAATCCAGGTGATACCGAGCGAGATGCCGCCGATTTTGATTTTACCGAGCATAATGCCGAAGGTAATGACCAGCGCGATCACCAAGACCGACTGGGCAATACTCTGACTAAAAAAGAGGGATGATAGCCACTCCATAACAATGTACTAACCGTTGAATTTGTTGCTTCGACCCGTAGGGTCGCACAAAGGTAGCACATCTTGTCCAATTTTGAAAACAATTCGACCCGAATTCAGCCGAATCTTTCGAAGAAAATCTATTTAATAGAGGTATTGCGCGATAAGGGGCATCAGCAGGGCGGTGGCGACACCCATCAGGGCCATAGCAAGGCCGCTCATAGCACCCTGGACCACGCCCAGCTCGATAGCACGGGCCGTACCGACTCCGTGCGATGCAGCACCCAGGGCAAAGCCCGTAGCCTCGGGGGTACGAACACCACCCAAGAGCAAGATGCGGGGGCCGAAGATAGCCCCGAAGATGCCGGTGCAAAAGACCACGACCGACGTAAGCGAGAGAATGGCACCCAGCGGCTCGGCCACAGCAACGGCAATGGGCACGGTGACCGACTTGGGGGCAATCGAGTGCAAAATAACGCGATCAGCACCCAGCAGGGCGGCAATCCACACGACGCTCAAAATACCCGCCACGCACCCTCCGAGCGTCGCCACAAGGATCGGCAGCAGGTTGCGTCCGAGGCGTTCGACCTGTTCGTAGAGCAGGTAACCGAGCGACACGACCGAGAGGCCGAGGGCAAAATCTAGGATTGCCGTAGCGCGTCGATAATCGGCATAGGGGACCTCGAGCCACTTGACGACAAAAATCATCGCCACGAAGGTAAGCAGCACGGGATGAAGCAACATCACGCGGCTACGTTGGTGTAGCACGCGCGCCGCGAGAAAGAGGGCAATGGTGGCGGTCAGCAACCCTAAATCCGAAGAGAGTAGTTCGCGCAACATAGCTTATCGACGTGATTTGAGGCGTGCGACCCACTGAAAAAGGTGGCCCGTAGTGAGTAAAACAACGATCGTGGAGAGGAGGGCGGCGATGACAATCGCCCAGATGTTCTCGAGCAGCACCTCATACGACTCGATCAGTCCGACGCCAAAGGGGATGAAGAAGAGAGCCATAGTGCCGAGCAGGAATTTGGCCACGGGGCGCACCGTCTCGGCCTTGACAAAGCCCAGCTTCAGCACCGCAAAGAGGATAAGCATCCCGAGCACGTTGCCCGAGACATAGCCATCGAGCAGCATACTTACCAGGTTGCCCACCAACCAGCAGAGCAGTATGACAAGCAGACCGGCCATTACTCGTTCTTCTTCTCTTGCTTTTGATCCCACTCCTTGCTACGGATGCCGCAGTGGCCGAATTTGCAGTTCTCGCAGTCGCGCGAACGACAGAAAAAGGCGCGCCACATCCAGCGCCATGCGATGATCACCGCAACGGCAAATATTGCCCAAACAACCCACTCCTGCCAACTCATAGGATTACCAGATTAAGAGTCCGATGTGATAGAATATCCACGCCACACCCCACGCCACAAAGGTGTTGTAGAGCAGGGCACCAATAGCCCACTTCCAACCCGCCTCCGAGCCGATAGCCGCAATGGTGGCGATACAAGGCAGGTAGAGCAGGGCAAAGATCAAGAAGGCCAGAGCCGAAGCATTCGTAAAGTCGCCCGTCGAGCGCAGCTTTCCACGCAGCGAGGCCGAATCTTCATCGCTCTCGACACTCTCCTCGGCATAGAGCACACCCATCGTCGAGACAACAATCTCCTTGGCTGCCACACCCGAAAGGAGCGACACGCCGGCCTTCCAATTCAAACCGAGCGGCTCGAAAACGGGCTGACAAGCCTTGCCCAAGCGACCCAAGTAGGAGTTTTCATAGTGGTTCTCAGCCGGCACAACGGTCTGTTCGGTGCGCGGATAGTAGCTGAGGAACCAGATGATAATCGAGGCAATAAGAATCATGCCTCCCATCTTTTTGAGGTACTGCGCACACTTATCCCACATGTGCGAGAGGGTCGATTTCCAGGTCGGCATGCGGTAGGGTGGCAACTCCATCACAAAGGGGGTCTCGTCGACCGGGAAGAAGAACAGGCGCATCAGGCGCGCCGTAGCCACCGCCATCAAGACACCCAACAGATAGAGTCCCGTCATCACCCAGCCTCCGGCCTGGGGGAAGAAAGCAGCCGTCAAAAGGATGAAGATCGGCAGACGGGCGCTGCACGACATAAAGGGGGTAATCAGAATCGTAATAAGGCGGCTCGAGTGGCTCTCAATCGTGCGGCAGGCCATAATAGCGGGCACGTTGCAGCCAAAGCCCATAATAAGCGGAATAAAGGACTTTCCGTGCAGACCAGCGCGGTGCATCACACGGTCCATGATAAAGGCGGCACGCGCCAGGTAACCCGAATCCTCCATGAAGGAGATAAAGAGGTAGAGGATCATGATGTTGGGCAGGAAGATAATCACCGACCCGACACCGCCAATCATACCATCGACCACCAAATCGCGCAACACGCCACTCGGCAACAGCGCATCAACGCCCTCGCCAATCCAACCCACCAACCAATCGATCCAATCCTGCGGATAGGCACCCAACGAGAAGGTACACCAGAACATCACGCCCATAATCAGGAAGAAGATCGGGAAGCCCCACAATTTGTGAGTTACGATCGTATCGATGATGTTCGTAGCTGTATGCTCCTCCATGCGGCCCGGTGTGTAGGTCTCTTTTAGTGCACCCGAGATAAAGCCGTATTTCTGGTTCGAGAGAGCGGTTTCGATATCCTCGCCCAGCTCTTCACTGATGCGTTTCGCCTCACGGTCGCGCATCTCCTGCCATCGCGGATAGTGTGAGCAGGAGGCCAGGCGCTGCGCAATCTCGCGGTCGCCCTCCAGCATTTTGAGGGCGTAGTAGCGGGGTGGGAAGTTTTTGGGCAGCTCCTCACGATGTTGACTCATATCGCCATTGAGGAGTTGCAACCCCTCCTCGATAACGGCTCCTTGGTGGATGTGGATGTGGCGCACGCGGTCGTCGCGATTCTCGTAGACGGCAATCACCGTGTCGAGCAGCTCCTCGATGCCCTTGTGGTTACGCGCCTCGACGGGCACCATCGGCACACCCAACATACGTCCCAAGGCATCGTGGTCGAGCTTCGCCCCCTGAGCCTGCAGCTCGTCGTACATATTCAGGGCGATGACCATGCGGGGGTTGATGTCGATCAGCTCGGTCGTCAGGTAGAGGTTGCGCTCCAGATTCGAAGCTACAACCGCGTTGATCACCACGTCGGGCTGCTCGTCTGCAATATGGGCACGTACGTAACGCTCCTCGGGGGTATAGGCCGAGAGGGCATAGGTGCCCGGCAAGTCGGTCACCTCGAAACGGTAGCCACGGTAGTGGCGCACACCACTCTTGGCACCCACCGTGACGCCACTGTAGTTGCCCACATGCTCACGACCGCCCGAAATGGCGTTGAAAAGCGAGGTCTTACCGCTGTTTGGATTACCCACCAAGGCTACGCTGATCGTGCGGCTCGAGTGGCTGACAATATCGGCTATCGAGGTGATAGGCTCCTCCTGCTCCTCCTCGGTAAAGGGGGTGGTGCGCTCGGCCTCCTGCTCGATAGAGAGCATCTCTTCGGCCTCCTCGTCCGAGAGGACGATCACCATCTCGGCTTCGCTGCGACGCAAGGAGATATCGTAGCCCATGATTCGGTATTCGATGGGATCCTTGAGGGGCGCATTGAGGATCACCTCCACTCGCTGTCCGCGAATGAAACCCATCTCAACAATACGGCGACGAAAGCCACCGTGGCCTGTCACCTTCAATATGGTTGCGGATTCACCGCTCTTGAGTTCGGATAATCGCATCGGTAATGTAGCGTTCGCTTAATTTTGGACAAAGATACACTTTTTACCGAAATATTCCCATACCCATAATGGGTATTTTACGATTCCCATCCGCCACCCAACGCTTTGCAGAGAGTTACATAGTTGATGTATTGTTGCGCCCAAAGATCGACTAATTCGGTTTGCGCTTCATAGAAGGTACGCTCGGCATCGATCAGGTCGAGGTAGTCGACCATCCCGTTGCGGTAGAGGGCATGGGCCATATCGACCACCTCGCGGTAGGAGGCTACCAATTCGGTGTAGCGCTCCGTTTCGAGCCGCAGGGCTTCGATGGCTGCCAACACATTCTCCACCTCCGCAAAGGCCTCCAACACGGTTTGCTCATAGGTGTAGGCGGCCTGGTTATACGCCTCTATGGCAATCTTCTCGTTACGCTTCAGTCGTCCGAAATTGTAAATCGGCTGCACCAAATCACCCACCGCACTCCATACAGCAGGGTTTGACGAGGTTAAACCTTTTATCGAGTTGGCACCTACTCCTGCGTTGGCACTCAGTGTTATAGCAGGAAAACGATTGCTTCGAGCCAAACCGGCTTGAGCCGCTGCCGCGTCGAGCGCATGACGCGCTTCAAGAATATCGGGTCGTCGCTGCAAAAGTTCGGAGGGGACACCGACGGCAATTCCCTCGGGCAGGTAGTCGGTCAGCAGTTCCACCCCCGTACCATTATCGGTCACAAGATGCGGCACATCGCTCATCAACACCGCCAACGAGAGGTGTGCCTGATCAATGGCATTGCGGTAGCGAGGTATGTCGGCCGCCGCCGAGGCAGCCAAAGCCTGCGCCTGCTTGCGATCCACGCCGTTCGACATTCCGTAGCGGAACATCGAGTCAATCAGGGCCGCCGACTCTTGTCGCAACTTGTAGGTACGCGAGGCGATTAGCAGGTTGCGTTCATACTGCAACAAGGTGAAGTAGGTGGTAGCCACCTCGGCCGCCAAGGCCAACGCTACGCCCCTGTAGTTCCACACCGCAGTCTCAATCTCGGCACGCGCTCCCTGCGAAGTGTATTTGAGTCGTCCGAAGAGGGGTATCTCCCACGATGCGGTCAAATCCAAGGCATATTGCTGGGTGATTTTGGTCGATCGGTTGTAATCCGCCCGGGCCGATGCTTCGGCACCAAAGGCCGGCAGCAGCTCGGCGCGCGCAACCCGCAACCGATGGCGCGCCTCATCGATGCGCGAGGCGGCTACCCATATATTGCGATTCGAATCCAGGGCGCGTTCCACGAGGCGATTGAGGGTCGTATCCCCAAACAACTCCCACCAATGAGCCTCGAGGTCGGTGCTGTCGGTGTTGAACGAAGCGCCAAAGAGGTAATCGCTACGTACGGCTACGTTGGCCGGCTTGAGTGACGGCGCACATTGCACAGCAAAAAGTGCCGCAACGAGAAGTATCAAGAGTCGTTTCATGATTTTTGACTTTTTTGCGAGCGGCGAAGCTCAAATTTGCCGATGCGCCCCACCAGGTAGTAGAGCGCGGGGTAGAGGAAGATGCCGAGCAGGGTTGCGACCAGCATGCCGCCCACCAGGGCTATACCCAAAATGTTGCGTGCCGTGGCATAGACTCCCGAGGCAAAAACCAAGGGCAGAACACCCAACACGAACGAGAAGGCGGTCATCAGGATCGGACGCAGGCGCAGACGGGCCGCCTCCATGGCTGAATCGGCCAACGAGAGTCCCTGTTCGTGAAAAATTTTATCGGCATACTCGACCACCAAAATTGCATTTTTGGCCGAAAGCCCGATGAGCATCACCAATGAAATCTGAAGGTAGATGTCATTCACAAAGACCGGATTCAGCAGGTGCGAGAGGGCAATGAAACCCAATGCTCCAAGGATGGCAATCGGCACCCCGAAAAGAATCGCAACGGGCAATCCCCACGACTCGTAGAGTGCTGCCAACGCGAGAAACACAAAGAGCAAAGTAACCGCATAGATTGCTCCGCCTTTGCCCCCTTCGGCCGCCTCTTGAAACGAAACACCGCTCCACGCCATCCCGATATTCGATGGAAGCTCGCGCGCTACCGTCTGCTCAATTTCCTCCATCACCGTAGCTGTCGAATAGCCCTCCTTGGGGGTTATGTTGAGCGAGAGCGAGCTGTAGAGGTTGAACTGCGAAAGATAGGCCACACCCGTCGTGTCGACCACCTCGACCAATGTCGAGAGCGAAATCTCCTCACCCGTCGAGGAGCTGACAAAGAGGCGCTCCAGGGCGCGTTTGTCGCGTCGATAGTCGGGAGCCGCCTGGAGGTAGGTCTGGTAGAGTCGGCCAAAGCGGGTAAAGTTATCGATATAACGACCACCGAGCAGGGCACTCAAATCACCATAGAGCGTGCCCAAATCGACCCCCATGGCCATTGCCTCCTCGCGTTTGACGTGGAGGCGTCGCTGCGGAATACCGTCGTTGAATTGGGTCGTTACCGAGGCAATGGCGGGACTCTTTTCAAGCAGACCTATGAGTCGATTCCCCTCGTCGGCAAGGTAGCGCGTACCTCGCCCCTCGAGATCTTGCAGCTCGACCGAGATCCCAGACGTAACTCCCAAACCGGGAATCGAAGGGGGAATAAAGGCGTAGCAAACAGCCTCTGGGACGGCGAAGTAGAGCTCTTGCGTCAACTCTTCGGCCAGCTCCATCGCTGTTTTTGTGCGCTCGGAGTAATCCTTCAAAGCGACAAAGACCACACCGGCATCGGTCGATGCGATGCCGGCCATAAGGTTGAAACCGGCCGCAAACGAAGTATCCTCGACCTCTGCATGGCGACGAATCAGCGAATCGGTGTGGATCATCGCTCGCTCGGTCACCTGCAGCGAGGAGGCCTCGGGGGTATTGACCATCACCATCACGTAGCCCTGATCCTCCTCGGGAAGGAATCCGACGGGCAGTGACCGCCACAGGAGAACAATAGCAAGCAGCACAGCCCCAACCAACGCGGCCGTACGCACCGTGTGGCGAATCAGCGTGGGCGTAAAGGTCGTGTAACGGCTGCTTGCACGGTCGAACCAACGATTAAAAGCACCAAAGAAGCCCTTGGTGCGCGGCTTCGTGTCGCGCAGCAGAAGCGCGCAAAGAGCCGGCGAGAGGGTCAGGGCATTGAACATCGAGATGGCCACCGAAACGGCAATCGTTACCGAGAATTGCTGAAACAGTCGCCCCGTAATACCGCCCGAGAAGGAGACGGGGATAAAGACAGCCAGAAGGACAACCGTCGTGGCAACAATGGGCGAAGCCACGTTGCGCATCGCCTCGATCGTCGCATCGTAGGCCGACATACCACGCGCTAAATTGACCTGCACCGCCTCGACCACCACGATCGCATCATCGACCACCAAACCGATAGCCAAGACCAACCCCAGAAGCGAGATGATATTGAGCGAGAAACCCAACAGCGGGAAGAGGGCAAAGGCGCCAATCAACGAGACGGGAATCGCCACCAGGGGGATAAGCGTCGCACGCCAATCCTGGATGAAGAGGTAGATGATCGCCACAACCAACACGAGTGCAACGAGGAGTGTGATGAAGATATCCTTGATGCCGGCACGAATAGCCGTCGTCGTATCGACAATGGTAGTCGTCTCGATGCCGTCGGGAAAACGTTCCGAAAGACGTGCAAGGGTTGCCTTGACCTCCTGACCCACCTGCATCGCATTACTGCCGGGCTCCTGGTAGATCACCAGCAGGGTAGTAGGCCGCCCCTCGAAACGGGAGCTGACCCCATAAGTTTGACTCCCCAACTCCACATCGGCCAACTCGCGAAGGCGAATCTGCTGACCACTCGATGTGGTATAGACCACAATATCCGAGAACTCCTCAGCGGTCGTGATTTGCGGCGGAAGGGTCACCGTATAGGTATAGACCGTCCCTTCGGGAGCGGGCTCAGCCCCGAATTGTCCTGCGGGGTAGATACTGCTCTGCTCGTCAATCGCCTCGACGACCGCCTCAAGGGGCACACCGTAGTATTTCAGCAAATCGGGTTTGAGCCAAATGCGCATGGCATACTCACCGGCGCCCATCACCTCGATTTTACCGACACCGTTGAGCTTCAGCAACTCGTTTTGCAGGTTGATGTAGGCATAGTTCGAGAGATATTCGGCATCATAACGTCCATCGCTGTGGAGAGCCACTACAAGCAGGAAACCCGTCATGGTCTTCTGCGTAGTGACTCCCTGCTGCGTAACGGCGGCAGGAAGTTTGGCTTGCGCCGTAGCTACGCGATTCTGTGTAAAGACGGCATCCATATCGGGGTCAGACCCCACATCAAAGGTCACCTGCAGCGACATCGAACCGTCGTTGGCCGACGTCCCCTGCATGTAGAGCATGTCACTCACCCCCATAATGCTCTGTGCCAATGGGGTTGTGACAGCATCATTGACCGTCTCGGCATCGGCCCCGGGATAGGTGGCCGAGACCTCGACTACGGGAGGCGTGATATCGGGATACTGTTCGACGGGCAGGTCAAAGAGCGCCACCAAGCCCAACAGAACGATCCCGAGCGCCAGGGCAATGGCAAAAATCGGTCGACTGACAAAAAACTTCTCCATAGCCGCTCCTTTATTGCTGATTGCGAGGCACAACGCGCGCCCCTTCACGTAACTTCTGACGGCCGGCTATCACCACCCGTTCTTCGGGCTCAAGGCCACTCTCTACGACCCACAACGAGTCCTGCACCACACCCGTTGCTATGCGTCGAAAATGAACCGTACTATCAGCCGCCACAACCCATACCGAGCTGATGCCCTGCGCCTGACTCACAGCCGCCATCGGAACCACAACGCGCTCTTCGGCCGGCCCGACGGAACAGACCACGCGCGCAAATTGCCCGGCCTTGAGACTCTGGTCCGGATTGGCAAATTTGACTACCAAAAGAAGTGTCCCCGTCTCGGTCGAAATATCTTTACGCGTATGGCTGTAGAAGCCCTCCAACGGATAGCGCGACCCGTCATCGAGCATCAGACGAATCGCTTGCAACAGGGAGTCGTTCTCGTAGATATTCTCCCGCTCGCCCGTAATACGCAGATAGGTATTCATCGGCAGCGCCACATCGAACGAGAGGGTATCGACATTCGAAATGGTGGTCAACACATTAAACTCGGTCCCGGGACCCACATAGTCGCCAATATGGCCGCTGGTGCTCCCTGCAATACCATCGATCGGAGAGCGAATCTCCGTATAGCCGAGGTTGAGTTGTGCGTTTCGCACCGCCTCCTCGGCCGAGCGCACTGCTGCCAGCGAGGCGCGGTATTGGGCCGTATATTGATCCAATTGCGCTTGGCTGATGGCATCCATGGCCGCCAACGGAACAGCGCGCTCGTAGTTATTGCGCGCCTCGACGGTTTGCGCCTTAGCCGATTGCAGCTCGGCTTCGGCCGCATAGAGCGTTGTTGCAAGCTCTCTGCGATCCATGCGAAAGAGCAGCTGCCCCTTGCGCACCGGAAGACCACCATTGAAGTGTTTCGAAATCAAGAACCCATTTACACGGGGTTGAATCACAGCATCGAAATTACTCCCGAGATACCCGATAAATTGCATCTCGCGTTCGATATTGGCCCTACGAGCAGTCACCACATCAACCGCGATAGGCGGTGGAGTAGCTTGCTGTGTTGCCCGGCAAGCCACCAGCTGAAGGGCAACAAGCAGGATGATTACAATTTGTTTGTGCATTGCTTTCTGTTTTTAGCCACAGGGGACAAAAAACATACCGCACCGCCAAAAATGGCCTCAAAAGGGCGTTAAAAAGAGAAAAAAAGTGTTTTTTTTGATGTTTGATGTGTTGGATTAGAATAATTTTATATCTTTGTAACGGTAAAACCCTTAAATATTCAATAACGATGAAAGAACTGGTTGCAAAAATCAACGAGCAGTATGAGGTGTTTGCTGTAAATGCAGCTGCACAGGTAGAGAAGGGCAACAAGGCTGCAGGTACGCGTGCACGCAAGGCCGCTCTCGAGATCTCGAAACTGATGAAGGAGTTCCGCAAGGTGTCGGTTGAAGAGGCAAAATAAGCCATCCTTCAAAAAAGAATGAAAGGCTGTCCAAACGGGCAGCCTTTATTCGTATCTGTATGTCGCGAGGGGTTATTTGCGTCGCGGCTTACGCTTCAGGAAGCGAACAATTTTCTTGGGGTTATCCAGCGAGTGGGGATGATGGCCGCAATCGGGTTTTTCGATGCGCTTGATACCGCGCTTATGCGTAGCGACAATGCGCCCGAAATTCTCCTCGTAGGGGACAATCTCGTCAGCACCACCGTAGCAGCAAATGATCGGAATCTTGCAATCGAGGAGCTTTTGAAAGTGGCGAATGGGGTAGTCGTGCCCCTCCGAGAAGTTGCCACCCCCTTGCTGCCAACGCTTCACGGCATCGCGGTAGAGCTTCTCCTGCTCCTTCGACGGCCAACTCTCCAGGTCACACACAGGCGCATCGACATAGATCTTTTCGATCTGTTCGGGATGATCGATCGCATAACTCAAAGCGAAAAATCCACCGCGGCTGAATCCCTCGATAATAAACTTTTCGGCCAGGGCGTAGCGGTTGCGCACCTCGTGGTAGAAACGCTCGAAATCGCGCTTGGCCTTCGGATTGGCATATTCGTACGTCACATCGCAATAAGCCACCGTGAAGCCCAACTCCAACATGCGCTCGTCGACCGACGGGAAGGCGCCCAAAAAGGCCGGACGGACAATCCAGCGACCATTCTTTTCACCCGTCGGATGAATCACCATACAGGTACGGCCTTCGATCTCAAAACGGTCGTAGCGGTAGTTGTCCTGCCACTTGGGCTTGGCAGCGAGTGTCAAAGTTGTTGCTAAGAGGAGCAATAGAATCAACGGGAGGCGTTTCATGGATATAGCTGATTGTAAGTATTATAATTCGACGCCGAAACTTCTCAGCAGTTCGATGTCATAGGGTTTCAATCCGGTCTCGACGAAGGGGACTGCTTCGTTGTGATCGTTCAGATATCGGCGCGGAGCCGAGCTGTCATACGCAGGGCTGACAAGCGATGCAGAGTCGTCGCAAAAACGCCCCTCGATCGAGGCCATGTCGGCCATCGTGTGGTAGAGACAGTGGGTCGTAGCCGGAGCCTTCGTGTGCAACTTCGCCTGTGCCACCTTTTCGGGGAAAGCTCGACAATAGCGCTCTGAGAACCAACAGAACGAAGCTACATAGAGTTGATAGGCCGTCGTGGTGGGCGAGGCGTGCAGGAAGCGATAGCGCCTGTCGTCCATCATATCCTCACCGTGGTCGGCACAGTAGAGCATCGCCACGGAGCTATCCTCCAACGTGCGCAGGAAGTCAATCGTCGTACGCAGGAAGCGGTCGGTGTAGCGGATCGAGTTGTCGTAGCTGTTGAGCAACTGTTCGCGGTGTTTATAGCGAATCGCCACATCGTCATCGGGCAAGAAGAAGGCCTCCTCGCGCGGATAGCGTTGGTGATAGCTGAAGTGCGAGCCGTAGCAGTGGAGGATGAAGAAGAGTTTTTCTGCGCTGCTGCTCTCAATTGCACGTTGCAACTCATCGCACAGCTGCATATCGTGGCGCGGCTCCTCCAGGTAGAGCAGATGATCGACATCTTGTGCCAGGTTATCGACCATAGCCCCCTGCGGTACCTGATTCGATATAAACCACGTCTCGAATCCCGCCTCGCTAAAGAGCGCAGGAAGTCCCTTGCGGTGGTAAAGTTCTTCGTGCTCGTCGGTATCGACCGACGAGAGAATCATCGGCACACTCTTATGCGTCGTGTTGCTCTGCGTAAGAATATTGGTAAAGAGGATCAAATCGTGGACCTCAGACAATCGGGGTGTCGTAGGTCGCTCATAGCCATAGAGTTGCCAATTCATGGCGCGCGAAGCTTCGCCAATCACGTAGATGTAGATCTCTCGGCCCTGAGCCTCGTTTGTGCGCTGGGCATTGAAGGTAAAATCGCGCGTGTTATCCTCGTAGGCGAGCGTCTTTCGCAGCTCGGTACCCGACAGATAGACGTTGTAGCAAACGTTGAGCGGGAAAATTTCATCGCGCAAGACGTGCTTATCTTTGCTTACACGATAGGCCGGCCACAAAGCCACGACGCCCAGCACAAAGAGGATCAATCCCGCTAGTGCAACAATCTTGCGCATCGTGGCCGAGAAGATGCGTTGTTTACCGATATCACGTGCTGCAAACCACAACAAGGGCAGGTAGAGCAGACAAACCATGACCACCGCAGGATAGATATTGCCCAACAATTCGGTGGCCTCGCCCGGGTTGGTTGTCACAAGGTTCGTGAACATATCGGTGGCAATGATCGAATTGCCAAAGAGGTAGAGCAACACCAGCTGGAATGCGCCAAAGAAGATAAAGGGGAAGCCCAGCCAAATCATGATACCCGAGCGACGCATCGTCACACTCCACATCATATAGAAACCCAGGGGCATCAAAATCAGCGCCTCGTTGCTCCACAGCGAATACTCCTCGGTGACAGCCAGCACAAAATTGGGGATGATAATCGAGACTACAAACCACAGCGTCAGGAAGAGCGAGAAGCGACTACGCGTCTCGTTCGGACGGGGTTTTCCGACAAAAGGTTGCAGTATCTTTTTCATCGTTCAAGCTCCGGAATTAGAAGGCTTCGTCGATCGAGAGCAGGAAGCCGCTCGTATCACGACCAAAACCATAATCCATGCGCACATTGACACGTTTCTTCAGCTCCCAACGCAGGCCGAGACCATAGTTGGGCAGTGTATGCCGCCATTGAAAGGGTTCTCGCTTCGAAAAGACATTTCCGCCACCGCCCCAAACAACACAACCGATGCGGCGCCAGATGTGTTGGCGCAGCTCGACTTGACAGGTCAACATGTTGTTGTCGGTATATTGCCCCAGGTAGTAGCCTCGCATACGTTGGTTGCCACCCATACGGGCCAACATCGGCCACGGAGCGCCATCGGCATTGAATTCGCCGTAGAAGTCGAAGGCCAACAAACCGCTTGGCCAGAGTCGCTGATAGAGGTCAACCGTAACACTGGAGCGCCACAGATCCTTTTCGCAATTTCCCAACCCCTCGGCAAACCAGATTCCCTGCAGGCTCACATAGATACCTCGAGCCGGATTCGGGATAAAATCGCGCGAATCGTACTCCAAGATGGCACCCAGGCCTGTTGCGGTATAGCGATGTTTCTGCCCCTCGATGTAGGAGAGCGAAAGTTCGTCAAATTTGCGACCATTTGTGTGCTCGAATTGCGCCAAGAGCCCCACATACGTATTGGGGAAGATGCGTTCCGCATAGCGCGCACGAATCGAATAACGTTGTTCTACAAAATCGGATTTCGGGTTGTAGCGTCCTGCCGCATAACCAATGCCCCATACATCGCGCGGCGCAGAGGAGAAAGTGGCATCGTAGCTCACCTTGCGACGACTATCGCGGAAGATGGTATTGCCCGTTACACCCAGCGAAAAGAAGCCGGAGGTGGTCACGTTGGCAAAGATCGAGATATTCGAGGGGGGCGTAATCGAGTCGGTGCGATCGATACGATACAAACCTGCGGCCAGGGCTCCGATACCGAGCTGCGTGGTCTTCGAGTAGCTGGGGCCACCCGCAAAGGTGATATCCAACTTCTTCTCGAAGGTGTGGTCCTCGGTCGAGCGACCGAAGTAATCGACAACGCGCCCCAAAAAGCCTTTTCGCTGGGGCTGCACGAATTGCGTGCTATCGAAGGCAATCGGGGTATAGGTATAACGCAACGTGTCGCCTTCCGAGACGATAAAACGATTCTCGGTTTGCGCCAACGAGAGGGTGGCAACCCCCAAAAAGAGCAGGGTGATGAGTAAACGTCGCATTATTGCCACGCGCTCGGATTTAACGGTAGTCGGCTACCGTAGTGTAGAACTCCTCCTTATCCTTTTCGCTAAGTTCGCCCTTGCGGATAAAGACAATCTTTCCCTCCTTCGAGACGATCATCAGGACAAATTTGTTGTTGCAATCACCCAGATTCCAGGCATCCTGGAGCGTGCGATCCTTGTCGGTGAGCACCGTGGCGCCATTCTTCTCGGTACGCTTGCGGGCCATCGAACGAATAATACCGTTCGGGAGCATCGTGTCCTTGAGGTTGATGATGCCGAAGCCATGGATATTCTCACCGCTGGCACGACCATTCTCCTCGATTTCGTAGGTGAAATCCTCGTTCTGCTTGTGACGATCGGGGTCGATGTAGAAGATCAGCAGATTCTTTTCGCCAAAATAGGGGAGCTTGGCAGCCTCATCGTTCAAATCGCGCAGCGTTACATTCTCAACCTGCTTGTTCAACTCTTGTGCTGCAATCGGCAGCAGGGCCATAACGGCAACCAGCAACAAGATAAACTTTTTCATATTTCTCTTCTTTTCTAATATATACTAAGGTATTCCGGCGGCAAATATACATCTTTTCCTTGAAATAGAGTGGTAAAAGCTGGATCTATTTTGTTCCAATCAGCACCTTTGGATTGATCTAAAAATGCCGAAAATCAAGTTCCGATGGCTGTCGATTTCCTAAATCAAACATTATACCTATCTTTGCCCTATGAAACAACGCATTCTTTTTGTCTGCCTCGGGAACATCTGCCGATCACCGGCAGCCGAGGAAATTTTTCGTGTCGCAGTAGCGCGTCGCGGCATGCAAGCAACGATTACAACCGACTCGGCCGGCACCTATGGCGGTCATGCCGGCGAGCGCTCCGATGCCCGTATGCGCCGTGCAGCCGCAGCTCGAGGCTATGAGTTGACCCATTTAGCCCGCAGAATCCGCGAGGAGGATTTTGAGCGTTTCGACCGCATCATCGTCATGGATGAGTACAACTACGAAGATGTGCATCGCCTGGCCCCTTCGCGCGAATTGGCCAACAAAATTTTCCGCATGCGCGAATTCTTCCCCGAAGGAACGCGCTACACCTATGTCCCTGATCCTTACTACGAAGGCCATGAGGGCTTTGAGCTGGTACTCGACCTCCTGGAGGGCTCTTGCGAGCGCCTGCTGGAGGATTTGATTTCAACCAAAGAGCAATAAAAATGAGCGAGTCGAAACTCGCTCTTTTTGTTTAGAAATCCAACCCGAAACTGATGCTGTACGTATCGTGCAGCGCCGTATCCTTGTCGGCTATCAGATAGGCAAAATCGACGCGGATGTGCAGAATGCTGATGCCGGCACCCACCGAGCCGAAGGAGGGGTAGTAGCTCTCCTTCTCGCCGTAGTGATAACCTGCGCGCAGACGCACGAGTTGCATCAAGGCGTACTCGGCACCCACCGAAGCCTGAAAACCACGTACGGCATCAGGGCGGAAGCAGTAGCCGAAATCGGCACCGACGGTCAGCTGGTGTGCATCCGAAAAGTAGGTCTCGAGGGCGGCTCCAACCGTAAAGTCGATTGGGAGGTCAAGCTCCGTATCATCCAGATATGCACCGAGATTCGAAAGCTTGGCACCTGCACGAAGCGTCGTGTATCGTTGCCAGGTGAGAGGCTTCGACCACGCCACCGAAAGGTCGGCAGCCAGCGCATTGACCGAGTCGTCATAACGCTTCATAACCATGTAGCGGCCC
>JAUMXM010000006.1:31980-58761 GCA_030529085.1 Rikenellaceae bacterium
ACTCCTCGCTCAAGCGACGCACATAACCCAGATCCAAAGCCGAGTCGTGGTTTCCCTTCTCGCGACGATACTGTCGCCATCCTGCCTGGATGGTGTTTTTCTGATCAAAGCGCCAATAGCCCGAGATGCCGTAATAGTCAAAATCGGCTTGTCCGTAATAGGAGGCCGAGACTTTAGCCGGCAGCAACGAAAAAGAGGTGAGCGCCGCATTATTGAAGAGCGTATGCGAACTGTTGATGTTCGACATCGTAACGCCTCCCATGGCCAACGACTGGGCATCGATGGTCGGAAGAGTCGACTCTTGAGCCACGGCCGAAAGCAATGCAACCGAGGCAAAAAATGAGAGAATCTTTCGTTTCATACCACAAATATACAACGGAATAGGGAGAAGTGTCAAATCTTTGTCGAAAAAATCCCAACTTCAATGCCGTTAGTTCCTATATTTTGACGTATCTTTGAGTGCCAAAAATTGATTTAAACCAAACAAAGCATAAAAACTATGAAAAAAGACACGACGGTTTTTGAATTAATCGAGCGCGAGCGCAGTCGTCAGATGCACGGCATCGAGCTGATCGCATCCGAGAACTTTGTGAGCGAGCAGGTGATGCAGGCAATGGGTTCGGTCCTCACGAACAAATATGCCGAGGGTTACCCCGCAGCCCGCTACTACGGCGGTTGCCAGGTGGTCGATGAGGTCGAGAATCTCGCCATCGAGCGCATCTGTAAGCTCTACGGTGCCGAGTATGCCAACGTACAGCCCCACTCGGGTGCGCAGGCCAACATGGCAGTTTTCTTCGCCGTAATGCAGCCCGGCGACACCTTTATGGGTCTCGACCTGGCACACGGCGGTCACCTTTCGCACGGCTCGCTCGTAAACTTCTCGGGCAAGTATTTCAAGGCGGTAGGCTACCAGCTCAACGAGGCTACCGGCACGATCGACTACGACAAGATGGAGGCTCAGGCCATGGAGTGCAAGCCGAAACTGATCGTGGGTGGCGCTTCGGCCTACTCGCGTGAGTGGGACTACAAGCGCATGCGCGAGATCGCCGACAAGGTGGGCGCCCTGCTGATGATCGACATGGCCCACACGGCCGGTCTGATTGCTGCCGGTCTGCTCGAGAACCCCGTGAAGTATGCACACTTCGTAACCTCGACGACCCACAAGACCCTGCGTGGTCCGCGTGGCGGTATCATCCTGATGGGTCAGGATTTCGACAACCCCTGGGGTCTGACCACACCCAAGGGCATCGTGAAGAAGATGTCGGCCATCCTCAATTCGGCCGTATTCCCCGGCATTCAGGGCGGTCCGCTGGAGCACGTCATCGCAGCCAAGGCTGTAGCCTTCGGTGAGGCCCTCGAGCCGAGCTACAAGGAGTACCAGCAGCAGGTGCAGAAGAATGCCCAGGCGATGGCCGAGGCCTTCGTGAAGCGCGGCTACAAGATTGTATCGGGTGGCACGGACAACCACCTGATGCTGGTCGACCTGCGCACGAAGTTCCCCGAGTTGACAGGTAAGCTGGCCGAGAAGTGCCTCGTAGCTGCCGACATCACGACCAACAAGAACATGGTTCCCTTCGATTCGCGCTCGGCCTTCCAGACCTCGGGTCTGCGCTTCGGTACGCCCGCCATCACGACGCGCGGCCTGAAGGAGGATAAGATGGAGTACATTGTCGAGCTGATCGACCGCGTACTGCACGATCCCGAGAACGAGGAGAACATCGCAGCTGTTCGCAAGGATGTGAACGCTCTGATGGAGAACTACCCGCTCTTCGCCTGGTAGGGCCTTTTAAGAAAAGGCTTTTATTGGGAGTTTGCAATAAAAAGCAATAGAAGCAATAAAAGAAAGGGCGTAAAGGAGACTTTATGCCCTTTTGTTATTAAACGAATAGCGCAATGAACACCCCCGAACTCAAAGAGGCTCTCGATTTCCTTTCGGAGTTGGCCGAGAACAATAACAAGGCGTGGATGGACGAAAACCGCACACGCTACAAGTTGCATCGCGCCCGTTTTGAAGCCTTTGTCGAGGAGCTGATCGACGCAATCTCGGCCTTCGACCCCACGATCAAGGGGCTGACAGCCAAGGATTGCACCTACCGCATGAACCGCGACATCCGTTTCGCAGCCGACAAGTCGCCCTACAAGACCCACTTCAGTGCCTTCATTGCACCGCGTGGTAAAAATTCGGGCTACGCGGGTTACTACATCCACCTCGAACCCGAGGGGAAGGAGGGACTTTCGATGATTGGCCGCTCGATTCTGGCTGCCGGGCAGGTCTGCATTCCGCCCGTCATCCTGCGCAGCATCCGCGAGGAGATTGTGGACAACGGCGACGAGATGATGCAGAACATCGCTGCCGCGAAAGGCTTTACGCTCGACAACGACACCGCACTCAAGCGCGTACCGACGGGCTTTGTGAGCGGCACTCCCTACGACGAGCTGCTCAAACTCAAGGACCACTGCCTGAGTTGCCCTTTGAGTCAAGAGGAGCTTCAGTCGGCCGACTTCAAGAAGCAGATCCTATCGCGCTACCAATCGGCAAAACCCTACCTCGACCAATTAAACCGCGCCATCCAGTACGGTTACGAGGAGATGATGTAACGAAAAGAGGGGCAGACCTTGTAGTCTGCCCCTCTTTTCTGTTATAAGCCTTCGTTACTCGGCGAAATACTTATAGAAGTAGGGAATCGTGTCAATACCCTTGTAGAACTGATTCAGGCCATAGCTCTCGTTGGGCGAGTGGATGGCATCCTCCGAAAGGCCAAAGCCGATCAAGAGCGACTTGATGCCCAAAATCGACTCGAAGCCGCTGATAATGGGAATCGAGCCGCCCGAATAGAAGGGGAGGGGCTTCTTGCCGAAGGTCTCCTTGATAGCCTTCTCGGCAGCCTTGTAGGCGGGCATATCCGTAGGAGCTACATAGGGCTGACCTCCGTGCAACGACTTTACGACCACCTTCACGCTCTTCGGAGCGATCGCCTTGAAGTGTTTCTCGAAGAGCTTGGCAATCTCCTTGTGGTTCTGGTTGGGCACCAGGCGCATCGAGATCTTGGCCGTAGCCTTCGAGGGGATGACCGTCTTGGTACCCTCACCGATGTAGCCGCCCCAAATGCCGTTTACGTCGAGCGACGGACGAACACCCGTGCGCTCGAGGGTCGTGTAACCCTCCTCACCCTCGACAGCACCAATCTCCAGCGCCTGCTTGTACTTGCGCATGCAGAAGGGGGCCTTGTTGAAGGCTTTGCGCTCGGCGGGAGTCAGCTCACGCACTTTGTCGTAGAAGCCCGGAATCGTAATGCGACCCGTTTCATCGACCAACTGATTGACCAGACGCGCCAAGACATTGGCCGGATTGGCTACAGCACCACCAAAGAGACCCGAGTGCAGATCCTTGTTCGGGCCCGTCACCTCGACCTCCATATAGGCCAAACCGCGCAGACCGCAGGTAATCGAGGGCTGCTGCATCGAGATCATCGAGGTGTCCGACACAAGGATAATATCGGCCTTGAGGAGCTTCTTATTCTTGGCGCAGAAGCCGTAGAGACTCGGCGAGCCGATCTCCTCCTCGCCCTCCAGCATAAACTTCACGTTGCAGGGGAGCGAATCGGTAGCGCACATCGCCTCGAAAGCCTTGGCGTGCATATAGAGCTGACCCTTATCATCGTCGGCACCACGACCCCAGATGCGACCATCCTTTACGACCGGCTCGAAGGGCTCCGTACGCCACTCTTCGCGCGGATCTACGGGCATCACGTCGTAGTGGCCATAGACCAAAACGGTCTTCGCCTTCGGGTCGATAATCTTCTCAGCATAGACTACGGGGTTACCCTCGGTGGGCATCACCTCGGCGCGATCGGCACCCGCTTTGACCAGGGCTGCAGCCAGCCACTCGGCACAACGCTGCATGTCGGGTTTGTGCTCCGATTGGGCACTGATCGAGGGGATGCGCAGCAGCTCAAAAAGTTCGTCGAGGAAGCGCTCTTTGTTCGCTTCAATGTATTGTTTTACTTGATCCATTTTAGGGTTGTATTAAAGGTTACAAATTTGCTTAATTTCGGCAATGAATCGCTGCGCCAATGCATCGGCTTCAGCCATCGATTTCGCCTCGGTGTAGACGCGGATAATCGGCTCGGTATTCGACTTGCGCAGGTGTACCCAATTCTCAGCAAAGTCGATTTTTACGCCGTCGATATCGGTCACTTTTTCAGCAGCATAACGCTCTTTCATCTCGACCAACACTTTATCTACGTCGATAGCGGGCGTAAGCTCGATTTTATTCTTCGATGCGAAGTAAGCAGGGTAGGTCTTACGCAGCTCGGTCATCGTCATATTCTTCTTGGCAAAATAGGTCAGGAAGAGGGCGACACCCACCAACGCATCACGGCCGTAGTGCAGCTCGGGATAGATCACACCGCCGTTGCCTTCGCCACCGATCACGGCACCCACCTCCTTCATCTTCGTCGTCACGTTCACCTCACCCACAGCAGCGGCATAGTAGGTACCACCGTGTGCCTCGGTCACATCGCGCAGAGCACGCGACGAGGAGAGGTTCGAAACGGTCGTGCCGACCGTGTGTTGCAGGATATAATCGGCCACGGCCACGAGCGTATACTCCTCGACGAACATCGAGCCATCCTCCGAAACGAAGGCCAGACGATCGACATCAGGATCGACCACGACACCCAGGTCGGCCTTCTCGCGGCGAATCACCTCCGAAATCTCGGTCAGATTCTCGGGCAGCGGCTCGGGGTTGTGGGCAAACTCGCCCGTAGGATCGCAGTTCAACTCAATGACCTCGCAACCCATTTCGCGGAGCAGCTGCGGAATCACCACACCACCAATCGAATTGACAGCATCGACCACCACGCGGAATTTGCGAGCCTTGACCGCCTCGACATCGACCAGCTTAAGGGCCAACACCTGACTGATGTGCTCGGCATTGAAGTCGGTGCGCTCCTCGACCTTACCGATGGCATCAATGGCCGGATAATTGTAGTCTGCATCCTCGGCCATCTCCAGCACACGCTTACCCTCTGCATCCGAAAGGAACTCACCCGAGGCGTTGAGCAGCTTCAGCGCATTCCACTGACGGGGGTTGTGCGAGGCGGTGATGATAATACCGCCGTCGGCTTTCTTCGTGATGACGGCCATCTCGGTACCGGGGGTGGTGCAGAGGCCTACGTCGATCACATCGGCACCCGAAGCGAGCAGTGTGCCCTCGACCAAGTTCTGAACGAGCTGACCCGAGAGGCGGGCGTCGCGGCCCACAACGATACGGATCTTCTTGCCGGGGTTGCGCTCGGCAATCAGACGCGTGTAGGCCGTCGTGAATTTAACGACATCGATCGGGGTCAGATTCTCACCCGAAGGGCCTCCGATCGTGCCTCGGATACCCGAAATTGATTTAATAAGTGTCATTGTTCTAATTAAGATATTACTTATATATAAAGATTTTTGCCTTCGATTTTTTTGTTATTCGAGGTAAAATTACTACTTTTATGCCAAATATAAAAATAAAAAAACAACGAAAGATGCGCACGATTCCCTCTTCCGAGTTGATTATCAATGACGACGGCTCGATTTTTCACCTCCATTTGACCCCCGACCAGCTGGCCGACATTGTAATTTTGGTGGGTGATCCGGGTCGCGTGGCGCTTGTGGCCGACCATTTCGATACGGTGGAGTGCCGCGTGCAGAATCGCGAGTTCAACACCGTGACGGGCTGCTACAAGGGCAAGCGCATGACGGTGCTTTCGACCGGCATCGGCATCGGCAACATCGACATCTCGGTCACGGAGCTCGACGCCCTGGCCAACATCGATTTCGAGACGCGTCAGGAGAAGGCCGTAAAGCGCCAGCTGACCCTTGTACGCCTGGGTACCTCGGGTGCCATCCAGCCCGATATCAAGGTGGGCGAGGTGGTCTTCTCGCGCACGTCGCTCGGCTTCGACGGTCTGCTGAACTACTACGCCGGCCGCAACGAAGTGTGCGACCTGGCTATCGAAAAGGCCTTTGTGGAGCATACCGGCTGGAATCCGCAGCTGCCCGCGCCCTACTTTATCGATGCCGACAAGGAACTTTATGAGCACTTCAAGGATGTGACGCGCGAAGGTATCACGATTGCCGCTCCGGGCTTCTACGCACCGCAGGGCCGTTGGGTGCGCCTTCAGCCGCAGGATCCGAAGCTCAACGAGAAGGTTGAGTCGTTCACCTTCAAGGGGCGTCGCATCACCAACTTCGAGATGGAGGGGTCGGCTTTGGCCGGTCTGGCAGCCCTGATGGGTCACCGCGCAGCCACCATCTGCACGATTATCGCCCAGCGCATCGCCCTCGATGCCTGTACCGATTACAAACCCTTCGTCAAGAAGATGATCCAGACGGCGCTCGACAAGCTCGCCACGCTGTAACAACCGAAAACGAAACTACAAAAAGTATAACAATAAAAAACCTACCAAACGATGAAATTTACTGTATCAAGCTCGGCGCTGCTTCAGTTATTGGCTACGACCGGCAAGGTGATTAGCAACAAAAACACCCTCCCGATTCTCGACTACTTCCTCATGGAGCTCTCGAACGGGGAGTTGAAGGTGACCGCTTCGGACCTCGAGACAACGCTCGTAGGCTCGATTCAGGTGGAGGCCGTAGAGGCCGAGGGTACGATTGCAGCCCCCGTAAAGCAGATGCTTGACTCGCTGAAGGAGTTCCCCGAGTTGCCGCTCACGATCGAGGTAAATGATAAAAACTGGGAGATCAAGATCAGCTGGAAGAGCGGATCGCTCTCGATTCCGGGTGCCAGCGCCGTGAGCTATCCCGCCGTACCGCAGCTCAATGCCGAGCGCAAAGAGTTGACGCTCGACGTGGATGTGCTGGTCAACGGCATCAATAAGACGATCTTCGCTACGGCCGACGACGAGTTGCGCCCCGTGATGAATGGTGTCTACTTCAACCTCCAGCCCCAAAGCCTGACCTTCGTGGGTACCGATGCCCACAAGCTCGTGAAGTGTGAGTCGGAGTGCGAGAACGAAGTGTCGGCCGCCTTCATCCTGCCCAAGAAGCCTGCCAACCTGCTCAAGACGGTATTGCTGAAGGAGGACGATGCCATCCGCGTATCGTTCGACTCGAAGAATGCACGCTTCGAGCTGAAGAACCACACGCTCGTTTGCCGCCTGATCGAGGGTAACTACCCGAACTACAACGCGGTGATTCCTGCCGCCAACCCCAACAAGCTCCTGGTGGATCGCATCGAGCTGGTGAACGGCATTAAGCGCGTGGCTGTCTGCTCGAATCCCACAACGAACCTGATTCGCATGGATATTGCCGACAACAAGATCACCCTCACGGCTCAGGATATCGACTTCTCGATGTCGGCCAACGAGACCATCTCGTGCAGCTACGAGGGCCAGCCCATGTCGATCGGCTTCAAGTCGACCTTCCTGGTGGAGATTCTCTCGAATGTCGATACGCCGACCGTACTCATCGAGCTGGCCGACTCGACCCGTGCAGGCGTCTTCAAGCCGGTCTACGACGACAAGCAGACCTCGATGACGCTCATGCTTCTCATGCCGATGATGATCAACGCCTAAAAGCTGCCAATGAAGCTCAACTTAAAACGCCCGATCGTCTTCTTTGACCTGGAGACGACGGGCGTCGATACATCGCGCGACCGCATTGTCGAGATTTCGCTCATCAAGGTGATGCCCAACGGGGACGAGATTATCCGCACCCGTCGCATCAACCCCGAGATGCCCATTCCGGCCGAAGCTACGGCCATCCACGGCATCACGGACGAGGATGTAAAGAACGAGCCCACGTTCCGCCAGATCGCCAAGTCGCTCTACCAATTTATCCAAGGGTGCGACTTCGGTGGGTTCAACTCGAACCGCTTCGATCTGCCGCTGTTGGTCGAGGAGTTTCTGCGCGCGGGTGTCGATGTCGACTTCAAGCGTCGCAAATTTATCGACGTGCAGAACATCTTCCACAAGAAGGAGCAACGCACGCTGGTGGCAGCCTACAAATTCTACTGCGACAAGGATCTGACCGAGGCTCACTCGGCAGCCGCCGATACGCAGGCTACCTACGAGGTGCTCTGCTCGCAGCTCGACCGCTATGAGGATCTCGAGAACGATGTCGACTTCCTGGCCGACTACTCCGAGCGCGACAAGACCGTAGATTATGCCGGCCGCATCATCTACAACGACAAGGGCGAGGAGGTCTTCAGCTTCGGCAAATATCGCGGTCGCAAAGTAGAGGAGATCTTCGCCATCGAGCCGAGCTACTACAATTGGATGATGGAGGGAGACTTTCCGCGCTACACCAAGAAAGTGATTACCGAGATAAAACTGCGCCTGGGCGCACAGAAAAAATAAAACCTTACTCCATGAAGCGATTTTGCGCAACCGTTGTGTTGCTTATGACCCTCTGGTGTGCTTCGGCCATCGAGAAATCGACAACGATTGTCTATATCAACGGCACGAAGTACTACATCCATGCCGTAGCGCAGGGTGAAACGCTCTACTCGCTGGCCAAGGCCTATGAGGTGAGCGAGGAGCAGATCACACAACACAATCCCGCTGTAGCCGCCGGCTTGCAGGCCGGCTTCAAGCTCAAGATTCCCGTAACGGGGGTAGCGGCTACAACACCGGCTGTAAGCTCAAAGAAATTGAAGAAAACCTTCGCCTCGCACTTTGTGGCGCGTGGCGAGACCCTCTACAGCATTGCGCACCAATATGAGATTCCCGTGCAGACGATCCTCGAGGATAACCCCGAGATTGACCCTGCGGCCTTAAGTATCGGTCAACGCATCCTGGTACGCAAAAAGGAGATTGGCAAGGTGACGGCAGCCGAGATTCACGAGGATTTAACTACCTATGCCGAGCAATTGAGCAGCGTCACGGAGGGTGACGACTACTACGTCGTGCAGAAGGGTGACACCTTCTACTCGCTTGCCAAGCGTTACGCCATTACCGAAGAGAAGCTTTCGGCCTTGAACAACGGGTTGCAGGCCGCCGACCTGAAAGCCGGCGCCATGATTCGTATCCCTTCGCAAGAGCCTCAAGGCGAGCAAGAGGATCAATCGGAGGAGCAACACGCAACCGACGAGGCCGACTCGATCAACCGCCCCGTGATGTCGTTCCGTGCCGTCTGCAACTGCGACCCGCTGCGCGTTTCGCTCCTCCTGCCGATGACGGCCAATGGTCGTCAGGGCGAGAACTACCTGGAGTTCTACCAGGGTTTCCTCCTGGGTCTTGATTCGCTCAAAAACAAGAAAGGTTACTCGGTCGATTTGGACCTCTACGACACGAAGCGCAGCCCCGAGGAGGTGGCCCGCATTGTCGAGGAGGATCGTTTCCGCCGTTCGCAGCTCATCGTGGGTCCCGTCTATGAGAACGAGCTGGAGGAGGTGATCGACTTTGCCGAGCAGAAGCAGATTCCGATCATCTCGCCCCTGGCACACATCACGCGCATCCAGAGCGATGCACTCTTCCAGATGGCTCCCGATCCGCGCCAGAAGTACAACAAAGCCGCCTCGCTTCTCGATGGCGAGAAGAGCATCACGCTCATCTACACCGAGTCGACCGATCGCGACTTCGAGAACGAGATTATCGACCTGCTGGGCGAGCGCGAGTTCAAGAAGCACCTCTATAAGTACCTGCACCCCTCGGTGAAGATCAAGGAGGGCGACGTGCACCCGAGCGACCTCTCGCCGCTGTTGGACAACGACAAGGAGAACGTATTTGTGATTATGGCCGACAACGAGATCGATGTAGATCGCGTCTTGGCGGCTCTGGCCTCGGCCGACACCAACCTGCGTGCCCGCTCGATGCGCGAGCCGAAATACAGCGTGCTGGGTAACTCGCGCTGGAATCGCTACCGCAACATCGACCAGACGATCTTCTTCAAGAATCGCGTTGTCTTCTTCTCGACCTACCACGCCAAGCGTGATTCGGGGGCGATCATCAACTTCGACCGTGCCTACCTCAAGGCCTTTGGCTCGCTGCCCTCGCTCTACGCCTACCGTGGCTACGATGCAGCCCGCATCTTTGTCGAGGGTATGTACAACGACATCGAGTACGACATGGAGGATCGCCGCTACATGCCGTTGCGCACCGCCTACCGCTTCGAGCAGCGTGCCGAGGATAAGAACCACGTCAACACCCAATGGATGCGCGTGAGCTACAACACCGACTTCACGATTACGGTCGAATAGGCACACCATGGCAACCTTCACAAATGGAATTCCCGAAAAGACCATCGAGCGACTGAGTGAGTATCGCCGCTCGTTGGTGCATTGTCACCGACGCGGCATCACCCACATCTACTCCCACGTATTGGCCGGCATGCACGGTATTACGGCGGTGCAGGTACGTCGTGATTTGATGCTCATCGGCTTCACGAGCGACACGAAGAAGGGCTACGATGTAGAGGTTTTGATCGCCTACATCAGCAAGATTCTCGATAGCGACACCCCGATGAATATTGCCGTTCTCGGCATGGGTCACCTGGGGCAGGCCATCACCAAATACTTCAACGGCAAGGGGCTGAAACTCAAAATCACGGCTGCCTTCGATATTGACCCCGCCAAGGTAGGGCAGCAGATCGACGGCGTGCCCTGCTACCACATGGATTCGTTCGAGGAGCTGGCCAGCGAGCTGGATATCTCGCTCGTGGTGGTCTCCTCACCGACAAAGGTGGCAGCGAATTTCACCTTGCCGATCATCAACGCAGGCATCAAAGGTGTTTTGAACTTCACCTCGGCACCGCTGAGCTTTCCGCAGGGTATCGTAGTCGAAAACTACGACATCACGACCCTCCTGGAGAAGGTGGCCTACTTTGTCAAAGAGGGCGATAATTAGCATTTAAAATCAGAGAGAGGGGAGTGCCCCTTCGATTGAACGAACTACAGATGCAGATCATCCGCGACATAACCCTTTTTCCGCAGCAAAGCTCCGTCGTCACGGTGGGGTCGTTCGATGGGGTCCATCGCGGCCACCAGGCACTCCTTCGAGCACTTGTAGCCGAGGCTAAAGAGCAGGGTAGTCTTGCCGTGGTGGTTAGCTTCGAGACCCATCCCCGCATCGCTTTGGGACGTGGTGAGGGGTTGCACCTGCTCACCTCGCTCGAGCAAAAGGCTGCACTTCTCGATCAGTTCGGAGTCGATTGCTTGGTTCTCCTCCCCTTCAACGAAGCCTTTTCAAAAATGAGCGGCGAGGAGTTTGTTACCTCAATTTTGGTCGAACAACTACACGCTAACACGTTGATAGCCGGCTACAACCACCGTTTCGGACACGATCGTATCGAGGCTGCCACGCTTCGCTACGAGGGGCTACGCGTCGTGCGCATCGAGCGCGAGGAGGTCGAGGGCGCAAAGGTCAGCTCGTCGGAGATTCGCCGCCTCTTGGCCGAGGGCCGCACAGCCGAGGCCGAAAAACTCTTAGGACACAATCAATACCAACAACCATGATTCAACACGACTGCAAAATACGGGTTTGGTACTGCGATACCGACCAAATGGGCATTGTCCACCACTCGAACTACATCCGCTACTACGAGGCTGCCCGCAGCGAGTTTCTGCGCGCCTGTGGCCTTTCGTATGCCGACGTGGAGCGTCGCGGTATTATGATGCCGATTCTCGAGGTGCAATCCAAATACCGCCGTCCGCTGCTCTACGACGAGGAGGTGACGGTGCGCATCATCCTCAAGGAGCTCCCCACGACCCGCACCAACTTCTTCTACGAGATCTACAACGCCGAAGGCGCGCTCTGCAACTCGGGTATGACCCAGCTCGGCTTTATGCACGCCGACACGCACCGCCCGTGCCGCTGCCCCGAGTGGTTTACCGAGGTGCTGATGAGCAAGTGGCAGGAGGAGGAAAGATAGCAAGCTCCACAAAAACAACAAAAACCCCGACCGAAAAGGTCGGGGTTTCATTTTCATAGTTCGGAGCCTTACTTCTCGATCAGCGAAATCGAGCGCTGGATGAAGTCGGTCAGCGACTTACCCTTCAAGAGGCCGTTTGAGAGCAGAGCCAGGTCGATGATCTGCTTCACGAGCTTGTTCTCCGAGCCGATCGCCTTGAGGCGCGTATCACGCTCATCGCGCAACTCGACCACCTTCTTCGAGAGCTCCTCGCGCATCGTCTTCTCCTCGCTCGTCAGCTCCTCCTCCTTCTTGCCCTTCACAACCTCCTCGAAGCGCTGCTCCTCGGCCGTGGCGGCATCGATCTTCTTGGTCATCGTGCGGAGCTTATCACCGTAGGCCTTCTCCACCTCGTCCAGGATGTGGATCACGATGGGGTGGTTGCCATTGACGGCCACAGTGAAGTTGTCGGGCATCTTGCCATAGAATTGGCTCATACCACCGCCACCCATCTGGGCCATCTCCTTCATGCGGCGCATAAACTCATTCTGCGTAATCACCACGGGAGCCTCGTCGGCAGCCATCGCCTCGAACGAGATGTGGTAGTTGATCTCCTCATCGACGGGCATCTGGCTCTCGAAGACGGGCGAGAGCAGCTCCTGTTGGGCCGTCGTGAGGTTCATCGTCAACGGCTCCTCCTTGCGAATCAGCTTCTCGATCACATCGCTATCGACACGCACGAAGCGTACATTTTGGTTCTTCTGCTCGTACCAATTCACATAGTGGTTATCGAGCTGACCATTCATCTCGAGTACATCGTAACCCTTCTGCTTGGCAGCCTCGACAAAGGCGTGCTTCGATTCCACATCATCGACGTAGAGCAGGATAAGGTTCTTGTCCTTGTCCGTCTGCGCCTCCTTCACCTTCTCGGTGTACTCGGCGGCGGTGAAGTAGTTGCCCTCGATATTCTTCCAGAGCATAAAATCGCCCGCCTTCTCGGCAAACTTCTCGTCGGTGAGCATACCATACTGGATGAAGACCTTCAAATCGTCCCACTTCTGCTCGTAGTCGGGGCGCATCGTCTTGAAGAGCTCCTGCAGACGGTCGGCCACCTTGCGCGTGATGTAGCTCGAAATCTTCTTCACGTTGGGGTCGCTCTGCAGGTAACTGCGCGAGACGTTGAGCGGAATATCGGGCGAGTCGATCACACCGTGCAGCAACGTGAGGTACTCGGGAACAATGCCCTCGACCTGATCCGTGACATAGACCTGGTTGCAGTAGAGCTGGATCTTGTTCTTCTGAATCTCGAAGTTGTTGCGAATCTTCGGGAAGTAGAGAATACCCGTCAGGTTGAAGGGGTAGTCGATATTGAGGTGAATCGAGAACAGGGGCTCCTCCGACATCGGGTAGAGCTCGCTGTAGAACTCCTTGTACTGCTCCTCGGTAATTTCCGACGGCATACGGGTCCAGAGCGGCTCGATGTTGTTGATCACATTATCCTCGGCCGTATCCTGGTACTTGCCATCCTTCCACTCCTTCTTCTTGCCGAAGATGACCGGCACGGGGAGGAAGCGGCAATACTTCTTCAGCAGCCCCTCGATGGCACCCGTCTCGGCATACTCCTTCATATCCTCCGAGAGGTGGAGCACGATCTCCGTACCGCGCACGAGCTTCTCGTCAAGCTCCTCCATCTCGAACTCGGGGGTACCCGTGCAGCTCCAATGTACCGACTTGGCCTCCTCGTTGTAGGACTGCGAGAAGATCTCGACCTTGTCCGAAACCATAAACGAGGAGTAGAAACCCAGACCGAAGTGGCCGATGATGGACTGATCCTGGTACTTGGCCATAAACTCCTCGGCACCCGAGAAGGCAATCTGGTTGATGTAGCGATCGACCTCGTCGGCCGTCATACCGATACCGTTGTCGCGGATCGTGAGCTTGCGCTGCTCGCTATCGACCGAAACTTCGACCTTCAAATTGCCCAGCGTGCCCTGATAGGCACCCTTGGCCGAGAGGGTACGCAACTTCTGCGTGGCATCGACTGCGTTCGAGATCAGCTCGCGCAGGAAAATCTCGTGGTCCGAGTAGAGGAATTTTTTGATCACGGGGAAGATGTTCTCCGTAGTCACTCCAATTTTACCGTTTCTCATAGCTTATATTTCTATTTTGTTGTTTTTTCGTTTGCTTCTAACCCTTCATCAAAGGGTGTGCCACACCATTTTTTCTGCCATTCTGTCGGTCGCGTATGACAACGAATCGAAAAAAGGGTTATCTTTGTCACCGTAACCCTTAAAAGCGATTTATAGAAGATGGATTTTCTTACCTTAGCCAAGAAGCGGTATGCCTGCCGCAAATACACCGCCCAAAAGGTGGAGCGCGAAAAGTTAGAGCAGATTCTCGAGGCGGGACGCATCGCCCCGACGGGTGCCAACCGCCAGCCCCAGCGTCTTGTCGTAATCGAGAGCGCGGAGGGCATGGAGCGTCTGGCACGCTGCACGCGCGACTTTGGTGCACCGCTGGCAATCCTTGTCTGCGCCGATAAGAGTGAGGTGTGGACCCGCAAATACGACGGCAAGCAGATCACCGACATCGACGCTACGATCATCACCGACCACATGATGTTGCAGGCGGCAGCCCTCGGTCTCGACACACTTTGGATCTGCATGTTCAAACCCGAGGTGGTGCGCACGGAGTTCAACCTGCCCGAGAACTACGAGCCGGTCAACATCCTGCTTGTTGGTTATCGCGACGAGGAGCCCGCTTCGCCCGACCGCCACAGCGAGACGCGCAAAAAGATCGAAGAGACGGTCTTCTACGAGCGCTTCTAACCCCTGCCAAAATGGCAGATAGAGCCAAAACAAGAGAGGTGCCCACCGAAAGTGGACACCTCTTCTTTTTGGGTAGGGTAGCTGCCGACTACTTGCAGTAGAGCTTATAGACACCCTTCCACTTCTTGCCCGGCTCGATGGCTACAAAACCTGCAGCCTTCGGATTCTTGGCGTTGGGGGCGTTGGTCGTCCACGACTGCGGCTCGGGGCAGCAGTAATCGACCTGACCACCGTTGTTCCAAATGGTCCAATAGGTCGTAGCCTCATCCACCTCGTAGTAGGCCTTTACACCCGTCGTCGTATGCTCGACAACGGCACCACGATACGACTCGCCATCAACCTCGATCTCGCGGAGCGTGAAGCCCGCCTCGATCGGCTCGCAAGCGGTCACCTGGAGGCCACCCTCACGGAGTTTTGCGAACTGCTCGTTGAGCGGCAGCGTGTTACCTGTCGGGAGGTTGCGCTCGCTCAGCTCGACCTGCTCACCCACAGCCACGCGCATCAGGTACTCCTCAGGCTTACCACCCTGGAAGGGGATCACAATCGGAGTGTGGAAGCCGACACCTACGGGCATCGTCTTATCGCTCTTGTTCGAGAAGATAACCTCCTGCTTCAGCCCCTTGGCCGAGAGCTTGTAGACAATCTTACACTTGAACTCGTGGGGGAAATCCTTGTAGATAGCATCGTTGGCAGCATTCGAGTAGTAGCGGCACTCGATCTTCACCGCCTCGGCATCCTCCTCGGCCTTCGATACGATGAAGGGCTCACCCTTGATGATACCGTGGTGGTAGTTCTGCTCCTTCTCGATCGTGATCGGGTACTGGTAGGTGCGACCCTCGAACTCGTAGCGACCATCCTCGATGCGGTTGGGCGGGAACAAGAGGGGCAGACCGAAGATCTGAGGACGCGACTTGAAGGTCTCGATCTCCTCAGCGGTGGGGGTGCGGAGGATCTCCACGCCCAACTTCGTGTTGGCCAGGCGGACCAGGTTGGCGCCGACCGACGGGATCAAAAGGGCCACATAGTCACCCTTCGAAAACTCAACGGCCTGAAGACCGTTCCATACAGTACTGCGGATCATAGCTTACAACATTTTCTCGATTTTCTCAACGAGCGCGCCCTTCTGGCAGGCACCTACCTGCTTGTCAACAACCTGACCACCCTTCACAAAGATGATCGTCGGGATGTTGCGCACGCCATACTTCATAACAATATCGTCGTTCTCCTCGACGTCGCACTTACCGATATTAACCTTGCCGGCATACTCCTCGGCAAGCTCCTCGATAATCGGGGTAATCGTGCGGCAGGGGCCACACCACTCAGCCCAGAAATCAATTACCAGCGGCTGCTCCGATGCGAGCAGAGCCTCGATGTTCTCCTTGTTAATTGCAATAGCCATAGTTCAAAAAAGTTTTAGTTGTTCGTTTATTATGATATTGTAAATTGTATTTCGTTCTGCTCCAAAAACTCGACCAACTCCTGTGAAAGCTCCACCTGGTAGCGTTTCGAGAAGAGGCGGATGGCAACACCCGTGCGATCATAGCAATAGATGCGCAGCGTTGTCTTGCCCTTGTTCTTCTTGACGATGGTCGCCAGGTCGGCCACAAACCGCTCGGTCAACTCCTCGATCGGCAGGCGCAGATGCAGGTCACGGATCATCGTCTCGCGCACCTCCTGCAGCTGGGTAATCTGCAACACCTTCAGCTCGAGTCGCTCCTCCTCACCCTCCTTCTGGTAGGGGCGGGGTTGCACCTTGCAGCGAATCATCAGGTAGTAGTTCGGGTAGAGGAATTTGCGGAAATTCTCATAATCCTTGCCAAAGAAGGCAAACTCGAATTGTGAGTTGTAATCCTCCAGGGTCAGCTTACCGAAATTTCGGCCCGTGCGCGTCACCAACTCCTGCTGGGCAGCCACAACCAGACCCGCCACACAAATCTCCTTATCCTTAAGCGCCTGCAGGTCTTCGAGCTGCGAAAGCTGCGTCTGGCACATATTCTCGATGATAAACTTATACTCATCGAGGGGATGCGCCGTAAGGTAGAGTCCCATCATTTCGCGCTCCTTGTTGAGCGTTTCGAGCTGCGACCAATCGTAGCACGAGGGGACCGTGGGGGGCTGAATATCGACTGCGCCAAAACCACCAAAGAGGCTCTGCTGGGCGTTGTTCTTCTCCTGCTGCACACGTTGTCCGTAGCGGATAAGCGCCTCGAGGAACGAGCCTCCCGACGTATCGCGCACATCGGGGGCGAAGAACTTCGAGCGGTGGAAGTCGGCAATCGACGAGAAGGCACCGGCGTAGGCCAGATTCTCGATCGCCTTGCGGTTTACCACGCTGTAGTTCACGCGCTCGAAGAAGTCGTAGATATTCTTGAAGGGGCCATTCTCCTCACGTTCGCGGATGATGCTCTCGGCAGCAGCCTCGCCCATACCCTTAATGGCGGCCATACCAAAGCGGATATCGCCCTGTTGGTTGGCCGAGAAGGCCTTCATTGACTCGTTTACATCCGAGCCCAAGACGCGAATACCCATACGCTTGCACTCGTTCATGTAGATCGTAAGCTGGGCTACGTTGGCCAGGTTTCGACTCAAGACGGCAGCCATATACTCCGAGGGGTAGTTGGCCTTGAGGTAGGCTGTCTGGAAGGCCACCCATGAGTAGCACGTGGCGTGCGACTTGTTGAAGGCGTAGGAGGCAAACTTCTCCCACTCACCCCAAATCTTTTCGAGCACCTCGACATCGTGACCGTTAGCAGCACCGCGTTTCAAGAACTCGGGCTTCAGCTCGTCCAGCTTCGACTTGATCTTCTTACCCATCGCTTTACGCAGCGTATCGGATTCACCGCGCGTAAAGCTGCCCAACAGACGCGAAAGCAACATGACCTGCTCCTGGTAGACCGTAATACCATACGTATCCTTCAGGTAGCGCTCCATGATCGGAATGTCGTAGACAATGGGCGAGCGACCGTGCTTGCGAGCAATGAAGTCGGGGATGTTATCCATCGGGCCGGGACGGTAGAGGGCGTTCATGGCGATCAGGTCCTCGAAGGTCGAGGGCTGCAACTCGCGCAAGTACTTCTGCATACCGGGCGACTCGAACTGGAACGTACCCACGGTGCGACCCTCGCAGTAGAGGTCGTAGGTGGGCCTGTCGGTGATGATCGAGAAGTCGTCGATATCGACCTCGATCCCCTTCGTTTGGCGAATGTTGGCTACGGCATCCTTCAGGATCGAGAGGGTCTTCAGACCCAGGAAGTCCATCTTGATAAGACCCGTATCCTCGATCACCGAGCCCTCGTATTGCGTCACGAGCATCTTCTCGCCCGTCTCCTTGTCGTCGGCCGTCGATACAGGCACCCAATCGGTGATATCGTCGCGGCAGATAATCGTACCGCAGGCGTGAACACCCGTGTTGCGCACGTTACCTTCCAGCTTCTTGGCGTATTGGATCGTGTCGTGCAGTACGGGATCCTCCGACTCCTCGGCAGCCTTCAATTCGGGCACAAGCGAGATGGCGTGCACCAAATTCTTCACACGACCGCCATCGGGGGTCTTATCGGGCACCAACTTACACAGACGATCCGACTCGGGGAGGGGTAACTTCTGAACACGAGCCACATCCTTGATCGAAAGCTTCGTGGCCATCGTGCCGTAGGTAATGATGTGTGCCACCTTCTCCTTGCCATACTTCTCGGTCACCCAATTCAAGACACGCCCACGGCCATCGTCGTCGAAATCGACGTCGATATCGGGCAACGAGATACGGTCGGGATTCAGGAAACGCTCGAACAGCAGGTCGTAGGCGATGGGGTCGATCTGGGTAATTCCCAAGCAGTAGGCGACAGCCGAGCCGGCAGCCGAGCCACGACCGGGACCCACCGAGACATCCAACTCCTCACGCGCGGCACGGATGAAGTCCTGCACAATGAGGAAGTAGCCCGGGAAACCCATCGTCTTCATGATGTGCAGCTCGAACTTCAGACGCTCCATGACCTCCTCCGAGAGGGGCTCGCCATAACGTTTCTTGGCGCCCTGCATCGTAAGGAAACCGAGGTAGTCGGCCTCGAACTTGATGCGGTAGAGCTTATCGTAACCGCCCAGCTTCTCGATCTTCTTCTTGGCGGCCTCCTCCGAGAGGACCACGTTGCCGTTCTCGTCCTGCGTGAACTCGTCGAAGAGATCCTTCTCGCTGTATTTTTGGCGATAGCCCTCCTCCGTGCCGAAGTCGGCAGGAATATCGAAGTTGGGCATGATCGGGGGGTTATCGATCGAATAGAGCTCGACTTTGTCGCAAATCTCGACCGTCGTAGCCAACGCCTCGGGATCGCTCTCGCCAAAGATGGCAGCCATCTCGTCGTAACTCTTGAGCCACTCCTGCTTCGAGTAGAGCATACGTTTCGGATCGTCGAGATCCTTACCCGTCGAGAGGCAGATCAGGCGGTCGTGCGCCTCGGCATCATCCTCATCGACGAAGTGGACATCGTTCGTGCAGATGAGCTTCACGCGGTGCTTGGCAGCCAAATCGCGCAGGCCGTCATTGACCTTGAGCTGCATGCCGTAGGCCTCGTGGTTGGCACGCTCGACCGTGGCGCGGTGGAGCTGCAACTCAAGGTAGAAATCATCGCCAAAGAGGTTCTTGTACCAGCGTACCGCCTCGTCGGCCTTCTCCAATTCGTCGGCCGTAATGGCACGCGGCACCTCGCCGGCCAGACAGGCCGAGCAGCAGATAAGTCCCTCGTGGTACTTTTCGATCTCGGTGCGGTCTGTTCGGGGACGCATATAGAAACCCTCGGTCCAGGCCTTCGAGACGATCTTAATGAGGTTGTGGTAGCCCTTGAGATTCTTGGCCAGCAACACCAGGTGATAACCGCTCTGATCCTGCTTGCCCTCCTTGTCGTAGAGCGTGCGACGGGCCACATAGACCTCGCAACCGATGATGGGCTTGAAGGCCGCCTTGCGCTTCAGCTCGGCAATCTTCTGCTCCAACTTTTTGATGTCGCCATCGGGCGTTGCCGTCTCCTGCTCGCCGCTGCGAATCTTCGCAATCTCGGCCTCGGCTGCAGCAATGCCGTCTTTGCACTTACCCTTGAACTTTTTGACGTAGTTCGTAAACTCCTTGACACCGAACATCGAGCCGTGGTCGGTCAGGGCAATGCCGGGTTGACCATCCGCCGCAGCCTTATCGACCAGGCGCTGAATGGAGGCCTGGCCGTCGAGAATCGAGTATTGCGAGTGCACGTGCAGATGGACAAATTGGGGCATATATCGGGTCTATTTGTATTTTGAACAAAGGTAAGTATATTTCTCGGAAAAAAGCGTGGTACGGCTATTGGAATTTATCAACAAAATGATTAACTTTATAGAGCCAAAACCTATAACCACAAAAAGCCACGAAGGATGGAAAACGAGACTTTTGTTGTATTGGCGGAGTACAACTCCTTGGCCGAGGCCGAGATTGCGAAGAGTATCCTGCAGAGTGCAGGTTTGTGGGTGGACATCCGCAACGAGTATATGTCCACACTCAATTCCGTAGGGGGTGCCGCTGCGGTGGTAGTGCGCGCCGAAGACCTCAAGGAGGCGCGAGCAGTGCTCGAAGTGAGATAAAGAAAAAAGGATGCCTTTCGGGGCATCCTTTTGTTTGCTACGAGCTACCTGTCGACACTACTCATCGGTCCAGATCTTCCAGCCGGCAGCGGCCTGGGCCAGGAACATCACCTCGCCGTTCATCGTGCGGGCACCGCGCTGGTTGCCGTAGTCGAGGAACTGCGTAACGGGGGGATTATAGACCAAATCGAGCAGTCGGTGCTCGGGCGTGAGGTAGGCATAGGGGATACGCGGAGCATCCTCCACGTTGGGCCACGTGCCGACGGGGGTCGCATTGACGATCAGTTTCGACGAGGCAACCACCTCGACGGGAAGATTATCGTAGGTGTAGTTTCCCTTGGCGGGGTCGCGCGAAATCAAATCGAAGGGGATTCCCAACTCGGCAAGGGCATATTGCACCGCCTGCGAAGCACCACCCGTACCCAACACCAACGCGTGTTCGGGCAGCTCACCCTGCAGCAGCTCGCCAAAGGCGTAGCGCAGACCGATTACATCGGTATTGTGGCCGATGAGCTTTCCCTCGGCCGTACGGCGTACGCAGTTCACGGCACCAATCTTGGCAGCCTCGTCAGCCAGTTCATCCAGGTAGGGGATGATCTGCTGCTTGTAGGGAATCGTCACATTGAAACCCGCCAAATCGGGGGTCGTGTCGAGCAGCTCCTGCAAAGCCTCGATCGAGGGGAGCTCAAACTGCGTGAAGGAGCAATCGAGCCCCTCGCGCTCAAATTTTGCCGTAAAGTGGCGGGCCGAAGCCGAGTGGCCGAGCGGACGGCCGATGATACCAAAACGACGCATATATAATTCAGTTTTAAGGTTATAGCATTTTCTTAAAGCACGTATCCGAGCAAGAAGAACGACCCGACAAGCAGCACCGTAAAGAGGATAGCCAGCAGGTTGAAATACTTATCGATGAAGCTCTTGATCGGAGCGCCGAACTTCCAAATCAGACCACCGATCAGGAAGAAACGCAAGCCGCGCGAGATGATCGAGGCGATGATGAACATCGCAAAGTTGATATGGAACAGACCACCCGAGATGGTGAAAATCTTGTAGGGCAGCGGGGTGAAGCCGGCGGTAAATACAATCCAGAAGTTGTATTGATCGTAGAGGGCACCCACCTTCTCGAAGGCCTCGACCGAGAAGACATGCGCAAAGAAGAACTCCGCCAGGGCGGTATATTCGCCGGCCGTAGTCTGCCAGGCAAAGAAACCGATCGAGTAGCCGAGCATGGCACCCAGAATCGAGCCGGCAGTACAGATGGCCGCAAAGCGGAACGAGCGCTTCACAACCCCCAGACAGAGGGCAATCAGCAGCACATCGGGCGGAATGGGGAAGAACGAAGATTCGGCAAAAGCAAAGAGGAAGAGAGCCAAAGCGCCCCAGCGCGAATCGCCCCAGGAGAGCATCCAATCGTAGAGTCTTTTGATGATGTTCATTGATCTTTTTACGTGTATTTCATTTGTTATTCGCCCAAGAGTTCCAGGGCCTTTATGTAACTTTCGTTATAAGAGGGATTTATCACGCGATAGAACCCTTCGACACCATACAGGCGTTGGGCCATGAGTGCCTTGAGCTGGGTTTTAATCAGCCGTTCGGAACGTGTCCAAGCACCCTCTTCGGGGGTTATCTGCTGACGTTCGGCGGCCGCCTTCAACGCATCAACAAGCTGCTCCGAGGGGGTGTAACGCACAAGAAAATCCGACAATGCAGGGTAGTCGGCCAGCAGCGTTTTACGCTCCCTGTCGAGATGATCGCTGACGCTCTGCTGCAAAATTCCGCGACGCACCAAATGGGCGTAGTAGGTCGAGATTTCGGTTGTATCGCTCTCCACACGCACATCGGGACGAATACCGCCACCGCCATAGATCGTGCGCCCCTTTTCGAGCGAACGGTAGCGAGGCGTAGCATCGGTGATCGAGTCGCTGTATCCGCGCAGGTGGTCCAGGTAGTAACCACGCTGATCGCCCTTGTTGTAGGGACGTTGGATGATACGCCCCGAGGGGGTCAGGTAGCGCGACGAGGTCACCCGCATTGCCGAGCCGTCGCCCAGGGGTATCTGTCGCTGCACCAAGCCTTTACCAAAGCTCGTGCGACCCACAATCGTTGCCCGATCCCAATCCTGCAAAGCACCTGCAACAATCTCCGAAGCCGAAGCCGAGGATTCGTCGATCAGCACCGCAATGCGCCCCGCAAGCAGCTCGCCATCCTGACGCGCATAGTAGCGGCGAGGCTCCTCGTTGCGCCCCTCGGTGGTCAGCAGCAGCGACCCTTTGGGGAGGAAGAATTCGGCCAACTTGAGGGCCTGATCCAGCAGACCACCTCCGTTGCCGCGCAGGTCGAGTATCAATCGACGCGGACGCCCCAAGCGGTTGTAGGCCTCCAGAAACTCGGTCATCGTGGTGCGGCCAAAGCGGTTGAGCTTGATGTAGCCAACCCGCTCCGAGGCCATGTAGGCTGCATCGAGGGTCGTCAGCGGAATCTTATCGCGGAGAACCGTGAAGCGAAGTCGCTCTGCGCCACGGCGCACGACCTCCAATTCGACCTTTGTGCCACGCTCACCGCGCAACAACTTCGGAACTCGGCTCTGAGCAATACCGACAACTTGCAGCGTATCGATCCCCACAATGCGATCACCCGCCTCGATGCCCACCCGTTCGGCAGGGCCTCCGGGGATGAGTCCCATCACGCAAATCGTGTCGCGCACAAGCTGGTACTCGATACCCACGCCGCTAAACTCGCCCTCGATCGAGGCCTCGACGCTCTCCATCTCCTCACGCGAAATGTAGCTCGAGTGGGGGTCGAGGGTCGAGAGCATCCCTTTGATAGCGCCGTCGGTTACCCCCTCGTGGTCGAGCGAATCGAGGTAGTAGCGCTCCAGATTGCGGTAGGCCTGCATCAACTTTTGGAGTTGGCGCACAGCCTCCATTTGCCGCGTGGAGGGCTGCTGTGCACAGACAGCACCCACCGTCAGCACCGCAAAGAGCAGGGTAGCGACGAGCCGTTTCATCGGGTCTGTTTACTTCAACATTTCCGCGAGGCGAGAGAAGGCAACCTTCTGTTGCTCACCCGAAACCATATTCTTGATGGTTGCCATCTCCATCTGCAACTCCTCCGTACCGATGATCACGACGAAGGGAATCTGACGACGATTGGCATACTCCATCTGCTTCTTCATCTTGGCAGGCTCGGGATAGATCTCGGCAGCGAGGCCCTCCGCGCGAAGCTCGCGCAGGAGCTTGAGCGACACCTTCTCGGCATCGTCACCCAGATTGAGGAAGATAGCGCGGGTCGAGGAGTTGAGCTCCTCGGGGAAGAGACCGCAACCGAGCATCACATCGTAGATGCGATCGGCACCAAACGAGATACCGACACCCGAGACATTCTGCAGGCCGAAGATACCCGTGAGGTTGTCGTAGCGACCACCGCCCGAAATCGAGCCAATCTGATAGTCGAGGGCCTTCACCTCGAAGATAGCACCCGTGTAGTAGTTCAGACCGCGTGCCAGCGAGAGGTCGAGCTCCACCAGCAGGTCGATCTCCAGTGCCTCGACGTGGTTGAAGACCGTCTCCATCTCATCGACTCCCAGCAGACCCGTCTCCGAGCCTGCCAGCACCGTGCGAAGCGTGGCGATCTTCTCGGCATTGGTGCCCTGCAGCTCCAGGATCGGCTGCAGCTTCTCGATGGCAGCCTCCTCCAGGCCACGCTCGCGCAGCTCGGCCTTCACGTTGTCGAGGCCAATCTTATCGAGCTTATCGATGGCTACGGTGATATCCATCATCTTGTCGGCGTGGCCGATCACCTCGGCAATGCCGTAGAGAATCTTGCGGTTGTTCATCTTGAGGGCTACGCGGATGCCGAGGGCCTTGAAGACACGCTCGACAATCTCCACCAGCTCCACCTCACAGAGCAGCGACTTGGTGCCGATCACATCGACGTCGCACTGGTAGAACTCACGGTAGCGACCCTTCTGCGGACGGTCGGCACGCCATACGGGCTGCACCTGGTAGCGCTTGAAGGGGAAGGTGATCTCATTCTGGTGCTGCACGACATAGCGGGCAAAGGGGACCGTCAGGTCGTAGCGCAGACCCTTTTCGGAGATCTTCGAGGCTTGGCGCACCTCCTCGTCGGAGAGGTTGGCGGCATAGTCGCCCGAATTGAGGATCTTGAAGAGGAGCTTATCGCCCTCCTCGCCATACTTACCCAGGAGGGTCGAGAGGTTCTCCATCGAGGGGGTCTCGAGCGGCGCGAAGCCATACAGGCGGAAGACCGACTTGATGGTGTCGAAGATATAGTTGCGGCGCATCATCTCGACGGGCGAGAAGTCACGCGTACCCTTAGGAATCGAAGGTTTTTGTGCCATGATAGTTGGATTTAGTCGGCGATGAGTTTCTTGTATTTCACGCGGTGCGGGGTAGTATCCTCACCCTGGGCCTTCTTCCAGGCCTCGTACTCCGAGTAGGAGCCCTCGTAGTAAACCACCTTCGAGTCGCCCTCGAACGAGAGGATGTGGGTGGCAATACGATCCAGGAACCAACGGTCGTGCGAGATCACCACGGCGCAACCTGCGAAGTGCTCGAGACCCTCCTCCAAGGCGCGAAGCGTATTCACGTCGATGTCGTTGGTCGGCTCATCGAGCAGCAGCACGTTACCCTCCTCCTTGAGCGCCAAAGCGAGGTGGAGGCGGTTACGCTCACCACCCGAGAGTACGCCGCACTTCTTCTCCTGGTCGGCACCCGAGAAGTTGAAGCGACCCACATAGGCGCGGGCATTGACCTGACGGTTACCCAGCGTAATGAGGTCGGCACCCTGCGAGATCACCTCATAGACCGACTTATCGGGGTCGATCGACTTATGCTGCTGATCGACATAGGCGAGCTTCACGGTGGGACCCACACGGAACGAACCGCTCGTAGGCTCATCCAGCCCCATAATCATACGGAAGAGGGTCGTCTTACCCGTACCGTTGGCACCAATCACACCCACGATACCTGCGGGGGGCAGCGAGAAGTTGAGCCCCTCATAGAGCACGCGATCGCCAAAGGCCTTCGTCACATCGTGGGCCTCGATGACGATGTCACCCAGACGTGGACCGTTCGGGATGTAGATCTCCAGGCGCTCCTCCTTCTGCTTCGTATCCTCGTTGAGCATCTTGTCGTAGGCCGAAAGACGCGCCTTGGACTTGGCATGGCGGCCTGCGGGCGACATACGCACCCACTCCAACTCGCGCTCCAGGGTCTTGCGACGCTTCGACTCCTGCTTCTCCTCCATCGCCATACGGGTCGTCTTCTGCTCCAACCAACCCGAGTAGTTGCCCTTCCAGGGAATACCCTCACCGCGGTCGAGCTCCAAAATCCAGCCGGCCACGTTGTCCAGGAAGTAACGGTCGTGGGTCACGGCAATCACCGTACCCTTGTACTGCTGGAGGTGCTGCTCGAGCCAGTCGATCGACTCGGCGTCGAGGTGGTTGGTAGGCTCGTCGAGCAGCAAGACATCGGGCTGCTGCAACAAGAGGCGGCAGAGAGCCACACGGCGACGCTCACCACCCGAGAGCACCTTCACCTGCTGATCCGAATCGGGACAGCGGAGGGCATCCATAGCGCGGTCGAGCATCGTATCGAGCTCCCAGCCATTCACCTGGTCGATCTTCTCGTAGAGCTCGCCCTGACGCTCGATCAGACGATTCATCTCGTCGTCCGACATCGGCTCACAGAGCTTCATGTTGATCTCCTCGTACTCCTTCATCAGGGCAACGGTCTCGGCGCAACCCTCCTCGACAATCTCGCGCACGGTCTTCGTGTCGTCGAGCTGCGGCTCCTGCTCGAGGTAACCCACCGAGTAGCCGGGCGAGAATACCACCTCGCCTTCGAAGTTCTTGTCCAGACCTGCGATGATCTTCATCAGGGTCGATTTACCCGAGCCGTTCATACCCACGATACCGATCTTGGCGCCGTAGAAGAAGGAGAGGTAGATGTTGTTCAAAACACGTTTTTGATTGGTGAAGGTCTTCGAGACACCCACCATCGAAAAGATAATTTTTTCGTCTGCCATATATGCTTGTTGTTTGATTATTCCTTTAAGGAGCAAAGATAGTGAAAGCCGAGCGCACTGCCAAAAAAATCGGGCAAAAAGCGCACACGCGCGTACGAGAACAACCAAGAGGGCGGGGTTCGACAGTTTTAGCCTTTCAGTTGCCAAAGGCAACACGCCAGATGATTTCCTTCGCAGTCACAAGCGAGCTTGATGACCTGCGAGGAAAATCATTTGGCGCCTCCTACGGAGGTCACGAAAGGCTAAAACGGCCAAAAAGGGAGAGCCTCCCAACTAAACTAAAAAAAAGATATAGACAATCCCTCCAAACCTCCCTTTGATAAGGGAGGCTTAGTCGCTTCGCTCCTTGGGTGGAGCTAACGTGCGTTGTGATTTTTTCGATTTTTTGGTAGCGCCGAGGCGCATCCTATCTAAACCGAGCGGCGCGGGTCGGAAGACTCCGCGAAGCGAA
>JAUMXM010000064.1 GCA_030529085.1 Rikenellaceae bacterium
ACTTTTACAGGGGGGTGCACCCCTTGTAAATGGTGTAAATTGTAAAAAAGAGGAGGGAGAGGAATGACATAAACGTGTCATTCCGAACGCGGAGCGGAGGAATCTACCGCTGTTCCCGGATGCTGCAAAAAAGGAACAAGGTAGTTCCCTCGTCGCCTACGGCTCGCTCGGGATGACATTCTTGCCTAATTTTTAATCTTTAATCTTTAATTTTTCATTAATTTTTGGTCGTCATCAAAATTTTCATTACCTTTAAGGGATAATTTGTGTACAAGCACTTTTTGCGTCGAAAATTCAACAAAAACAAACATAAAAACAGAAAAAAAATGGTAATTCTTGTATTGAACTGCGGCTCCTCGTCGATCAAGTATCAGGTGATCGATATGCAGGATGCATCGAGCAAGCTGCTCGCAAAAGGTCTGGTCGAGCGCATCGGCCTCGCGGAGGGTGACCTCACACACAAACCCGTTGGTAAGGAGAACTTCCACATCCAGCAGCCGATTCCCAACCACACGACGGGTATCAGCCTCGTGATGGAGGCCCTGACCAACCCCGAGCATGGTGTGATCTCGTCGCTCGACGAGGTGAAGGCCGTAGGTCACCGCGTAGCCCACGGTGGCGAGTTCTTCCCCGCAAGTGCCATCGTCGATGAGGACGTGAAGGCCAAGATTCAGTCGCTCTGCGCCATCGCTCCGCTCCACAACCCCGCATCGCTGCAGGGTATCGAGGCCATCGAGACGGTGCTGCCGGGTGTGAAGCAGGTTTGCGTATTCGACACCTCGTTCCACCAGACGATTCCCGCTACGAACTACATGTATGCCCTGCCCTACGAGTACTACGAGAAGTACCGCGTGCGCAAGTATGGTTTCCACGGCACGAGCCACAAGTATGTAGCCCGCACGGGTGCCAAACTCGCAGGTCTTGATTTCGAGAATGCCAAGATCGTAACCTGCCACATCGGTAACGGTGGCTCGGTGACGGCTGTGCTGAACGGCAAGTCGTTCGATACCTCGATGGGCTTCTCGCCGCTCGATGGTCTGGTGATGGGTACGCGCTGCGGCTCGGTAGATGCCAGCGCTGCGACCTACATCGGCGCCAAGGAGGGTATGAGCTACGCCGAGCTGGAGGCCATGATGAACAAGAAGTCGGGTGTGCAGGGTCTGACGGGCATTTCGAGCGATATGCGCGACATCGACGACGCCTACCATGCCGGTAACGAGCGCGCCATCCTGGCCCGCGATATGTACTACAACCGCATCAAGAAGTTCGTCGGCGAGTATGCTGCCGAGATGGGCGGTCTGGATCTGATCGTCTTCACGGGCGGCGTTGGCGAGAACTCGTGCGAGATGCGCGAGTGGGTATGCTCGGGTCTGGAGTTCATGGGCGTGAAGTTCGACGCTGCGAAGAACGAGGGCGTGAAGGGCGTAGATACGATCCTCTCGGCCGACGACTCGCGTGTCAAGGTTGCCATCATCGCCACCGACGAGGAGCTGATGATCGCTGCCGACACCTACAACCTGGTAAAATAATCACTTAAAAAAAACTGAATAGAACAATGGGAGAGATTAAGAAGCTTGCCGACATCGTTGTCGAGGCAAGAGCAAAGGGCCGCAAGAAGATGGCCGTAGCTTATGGTCAGGATTCGCACACGCTGGAGGCTGTTTATGCCGCCTACAAGGAGGAGTTGGTAGATCCGATTATCTACGGTGAGAAGGCTGTCATCGAGCAGGTATGCGCCGAGCACGGCATCGACGTTTCGGTATTCACGATCGTGGACGAGAAGAGCGACGTGAAGTGCGTGGCCAAGGCTGTGCAGGCTGTCGCTTCGGGCGAGGCCGACGTGCTGATGAAGGGTCTGGTTACGACCGAGAAGTATATGCGCGGCATCCTGAACAAGGAGGCGGGTCTGTTCCCCCCGAAGGCTACGTTGAGCCACGTATCGGTGATCGAGATGCCGGTATATCCCAAGCTGCTCATCGTGTCGGATATCGCCATCATTCCGCTGCCCGACATGAAGCAGAAGATGCAGATGATCGGCTACCTGGCACAGACGGCCAACGCCCTGGGCATCAAGACCCCGAAGATTGCCTGCATCGCCCCCGCCGAGACGCTGAATCCCAACATTCCGTCGGCAGCCGAGGGTGCACTGCTCTCGAAGATGGCCGACCGTGGTCAGCTGGGCAACGTGATGGTCGATGGTCCTCTGTCGCTCGACGTGGCCCTCTTCAAGGAGGTTGCCGACCACAAGAAGGTGAAGGGTGCCCCCTTTGCCGGTGATCCCGACTGTCTGCTCTTCCCCAACCTGGAGGCAGGTAACGTCTTCTTCAAGGCCTCGTCGCACCTCTGCCACGGTGAGATCGCCGCTATGCTGGTGGGTGCCAAGAAGCCTTGCGTGCTGACCTCGCGCGGCGACAGCAGCCAGAGCAAGCTCTACTCGATTGCCCTTGCTTGCCTTTCGGTGAAGTAACCCCTGCGCACAGCAATCAGAAAAAAAGGTTGAGGCATCGCCTCAACCCTTTTTTTTATTCCAATATCTTCTGCATCAGGAGCTCATCCTCCCACCCCTCGGGGGTGCGGAGCCACTCGCGACGCGTGCCACACTCCGCGTAGCCTGCCGCTGCAAAGAGACGACGACTTGCCGCGTTCGAAACCCCGACCGTGCACCAGAGCTGATGCAAGCCCAGCACCTCACGGGCGTAGCGCTCGACAACGGCCAAGCCATCCGAGGCGTAGCCTCGACCCCGATCCGCAGCCTCATAGATCAGGATTCCAAGCCCTGCACGGCGGTGGATGAAGTCGACCTCGAAGAGGTCCAACGCCCCCACAGCACGCTCCGAGCCTCGCTCGAGGATGATCAGTCGCTGCTGCCTGGTCTGCTGAATATCGAACTGCTGCTCCTCGACAAAGCGGGAGAGCTGGTGGAGCGAAAAGGGGGCCAACGTACCACTCACACGCCACAGCGCGGGGTCGTTCTCCCAGCGATACATCAGCGCCACATCCTCGGGCTCCACGGCACGCAGAGCCACCAACTCCCCCTCCAAGCGCATCGTTAGAGGCCGATTATCTTGTTACGAATCAACATCGCCACACCCCACGCGCCGGCATTCTCGTTCATCTTCGAGAGGCGGAACTTCGTATCCTTGTAGACCAGGTTGAGCGAATATTTGTTGGTTGCCGACTTCAGGGGGAGCATGATGTAGTCGCCCGCCATAGCCAGGTTACCACCCACGATCACCGTCTCGGGGTTGAAGGTGTTGATCAGGAAGGCCACCGCCTTGCCCACCTTCTCGCCCGCCTCCTCGATCAGCTCGATCGAGAGGTTGTCATCGTTCTTGGCCGCTGCAATGATATCGTCGATGTGGATCGTCCTGCGCTGGGCATACTGCTCGCGCAGAATCGTATTGACACCCTTCTCGATTTCGCGGCACATCTTATCCTCGATGGCAATACCCGATACCTCGGTCTCGAGGCAACCCTTCTTGCCGCACGAGCAGATGATCTCGTTGTCGAAGAAGGGGATGTGGCCGAACTCGCCCGCAAAACCCGACTTACCGTAGTAGAGCTTCCCATCGACCACAATACCGACAGCCACACCACGACCCAGGTGGAGGTACAAGACGTTGCTTTCGTCCTTGGCCTTGCCGGTGGTGTACTCGGCATAGCAGCGGGCACGGGTATCGTTCTCGATCAAGACGTGGATTCCGATGCGCTCCTCGAGAATCTCGCGCAGCGACTGCTCCGAGGAGGTGAAATACTTGTAGCTGCGGCCCGTATCGGGATTGACACGACCCACCAGACAGAGACCCATACCGAGAATCTTATCACGGTCGATGCCGCACGTGGCGATAAACTGCTCGGTCGAGGAGCAGATGCGCTCGAAGCACTGCATGCGGTCCTGCAACTCGAAGTCGGAGTCTGTCTGCTCGACGATGATGTTGTTCTGCAGGTCGGTGATCACGAAACGCATATTATCGCGCCCTACATAGACACCTGCAAAGTAGATGGCCGAGTTGGCCAGGCCGAAGATGTTGGGACGACGACCACCCGGAGTCTCCACCTTGCCCAGGTCGTTCACGATATTCTCCTCGACAAGCTCCTGCACCAGCTTCGTGATGGTCGGCACACTGATGTGAAGCTCCTTGGTAAGCTCCGAGAGGGTGCACTCGCCATTGACGGCCATGTGGGCAATGATATTGCGCTTAATAATACTGTTCTTGTGGATCACACCCTTTAAGGCGTCATCTTCGTGTTTGACGAAAAATTCAGTAAGCGAAGTCATTTTAGGGATATTTTACGTAACTAACCACACAAATATAACAAGGATATTCAATAAAAACAACCTTTTATTAAATTAATTTAAATATTAAAAGGGCTGTTTTGGGGCACAAAAAAGGGAATCAACTGTTATTCAGCCAATTCCCTCAAAACGCTATTACTAATATTTTTTAGTTCTCGGCGTCAAGATTTGCTTTCGATTCGATAGCCACCTCGGGAGCAATCTTCTTCACAAGGCCCTGCAGCACCGTACCGGGACCCAGCTCGGTCATCGTCTCGACACCATCGCCTACCATTCGTCGCACGATCTGCGTCCAACGCACAGGGGCCGTAAGCTGAGCGATCAGGTTCTGCTTGATCTGCTCGGGATCGGTATGGGGCTCGGCATCGACATTCTGGTAGATGGGGCACGAAGGGGCACAGAAGGGGGCCTCGGCAATCGCCTTGGCGAGCTCCTCGCGTGCAGGCTCCATCAGGGGCGAGTGGAAAGCACCACCCACGGGCAACACCAGCGCACGGCGGGCACCCGCCTCCTTGGCCTTGACGCAAGCCGCCTCGACCGCCGCCTTCTCACCCGAGATTACGAGCTGTCCCGGGCAGTTGTAGTTGGCCGCCACCACGACACCCTCGGTCTCGGCGCAGATGCGCTCCACCTCCTCGTCCGCGAGGTTCAGCACAGCCGCCATCGTACCCGGTACCGCCTCGCAGCACTGCTGCATCGCCTGGGCACGCTTGGCCACCAGCTTCAGACCATCCTCGAAGGACAACGCCCCCGAGACCACCAGGGCCGAGAACTCGCCCAGCGAGTGGCCTGCCACACCATCGGGCTCGACACCCAAGGCCTTGGCCATCGCCACCGAGTGGAGAAAGACAGCCGGCTGTGTCACCTTCGTCTGCTTCAGGTCATCGGGCGTACCCGCAAACATCATATCGGTAAGGCGGAAGCCGAGAATCTCGTTGGCACGCTCCATCATCGCGCGCACCTCCGCGTGTTGTTCATAGAGGTCCTTGCCCATACCTACGTATTGAGCACCCTGACCGGGAAAAAGACAAAAATGTTTCATAATTCCTTTTTATTGGTTTAAAACACCGCAAAGATACGATAATTTTTCGATTTAGCGAAGGGTATAGCGGCGTAATTGACGATTTAGCTCCCGCTCACGCCCACCGACCAGGCTGTCGAGCAGGGCGTGGAAACGCTCCGAATGGTTGTGGTGACGCGTATGGCAGAGTTCGTGGAGGATGACAAAGTCGCGCAGGGGCTCGGGCAGCCGCATGAGAAAGAGGCTCAACGAGATTCCGTTCGCAGCCGAGCAACTCCCCCACCGCGAGCGCGAAGCACGGATCGTGAGCTTCGTGTAGTGCAACCCCGTAGCCTCCGCAAGGCGTGCAATGCGGGGCGGAAGATCCTCCTTGGCAGCACGGCGCAGGGATTCGATCTCCTCGCGTGTCGGTTCGGGGGCTATGCGTTCCCGCGCAGCCAACCGCTGACGAGCTTGCTCGATCCAGGGGATACGACTCTCCAGGAAGCGCAACGCCTCCTCGCGGCTCACACCCCAGGGGTAGCTTAGACGCACCTCACCCGAGGGGCGCACCGAGAGCGACACGCGCCTTAAACCGCGACGCGTGACAAGGGTTACAGCCCCCAACAAGGGATGTGCGTAGACAGAGGTCAAATAAAAGATTAAAAATTAAAAAATTGGAAAAGAATGTCATCCCGAGTGAGCCGCAGGCGACGAGGGAGCTACCCTATTCTCTTTTCGGGCGTGTAGCTGGGAATAGCGTAGATTCCTCCGCTTTGCGTTCGGAATGACACTTTTATGTCATCCCGAGTGAGCCGCAGGCGACGAGGGAG
>JAUMXM010000032.1 GCA_030529085.1 Rikenellaceae bacterium
TGTTGCACAAGGCTAATGAGGCAGGCAAAACCCGTTTGGAGTCATTGTTTAAGGCGTTGGGATTCTCGTATGTAGAACTTAAATAAACAATCCCTATATCTAAAACTACGAAAATTATGAGCAAGGAATATTATAAGAAGAAGATTATTGATCTTCGTGCGTCAATAGCAAAAGAGAAAGAAGCAAAGAAACGTGACAATGAGCGTTATGCATCTTTAATTAAGGGTGCATCATCACCATCTTCAAAGGCGAGTTACCGAAAAAGTAAAATCGACGCAGCTGCTCGTCATGACCGTAATGTGGAAAGCTATAAACGCCAGATTGAGAGTGCGAAAGAGAGTCTCAAAAGATGTAAATAAACATTATAATCTTTACCAATGAAAATTCCTGGATTATCATTCTCGCTGAAAAGGGCTGTGGGTATCAGCGGTTTGAAGAATAAAATCGCAAAAAAGGTGGGAATTCCAACTACCAAACAAGGGTTGGAGCGCAAGATTGGTAGCTCTATAATTAAGTCTATAACTGGTAAAAAGAAAAAATAGATTAGTTATGGCACTAAAATTTACAGATAAACTTAAAGGAATCGATTTAGGTAAAGGGAAAGAATCTTTATCTCAAGTAGCTTCGTCTGTATCCAAATTGTTTGATCGTAAAAACCGAGAGTCAACCATATCTAATGTAAAAGAAAATATTGATGTAGAATATGAATTGGAAAACATTCTCGAACCTACAACTCAAAATATCGTAAAAGAGGAGTCGGAGCATATTCTTTATCAAAAAGTTTCACAATATGTTGCAGACAATATTGATAAATTCCAACAATGGTATTCCGACAGTCAACTTGATGAGAAGTTGACTGCTGTAGCAAAAAAGGTAGGAGCAACACTTATATATCCTGTTTTATTGCTATATAATTTACTAAAATCAACGGATACCAAGGCTGGAGATAAATGTTTCATCATTGCTTCATTGGCATATTTTATAATGCCTGCAGATGTAATCCCCGATATTATTATCGGTTTGGGTTATAGTGATGATGCTCTTGCTCTTACAACAGCTTTAAAAAAAATATCCTCCTCAATCACACCAGAACTTATGGAACTGACAAAAAAACAATGTGTTGAACTTATTGGTCCTGTAGATGATAAAGTTATTGGGGAAATTAAGACGCAGCTAAAGGATAATAAAGATACTGAGTAAAGTTTAATTTCTCAGGGCAAATTTCATAATGATAAGAAAAAACGAAACAAGGAATATATAAATGAGTAGAATAATATTATTAACTATAATCGCAGTGTTCTTATCGGGTTGTACGAGTAAGGTCGCAAAGCAGACATTAGAGAAGTACAATCAGGTTTTTGAACGTGTGCTAACATTGGAAGAGTTAATCTCTCAAACAGACTTTCAGACTCTATCGGGAGAAGATATAACCGAGATGAATAAGATTGGTAAGGAGTTGTATTACGACTACAATCCAATGGATTTGACTCCCGAACAAGTCGCATTATGTGAGAAACTCAAAGAGAGAGTAAATAAGTTGCGAAATGATATTATAATCTTGACTACCAACGAAATCAAGAATTTCAAGGTTACACCCTGGCATCACGATGAATTATTACTTTCTCAACCGCAAACATATCCAATATATTTGCAAAAGGGTGAAAAATTACGTTGGAATATAACAGCATCCAAACCAATCTCGGTTCAGGTATGTAATGCAGATAGCCGTTCGGTACTTAAAACATACAAGGGGAAATCTATTGTTCAAGATTCACTCATTGTGGAAAATAGTGCCATTTATTTTATTGATATCAATCCGATGGGAACACAATATATTGAGTTTGAGATCAATTACAAAGTAAATGATATGTCGCGCTTGGGAAATGCTACTCCTATAAAGGTAGAGCAGGTTGAGTGTGGAAAAGGTGACTTTGGCGCAAAGGCTGTGAACGGTATAAGTATGACCAGGTGTTTTGACGAGCCTCGTAAGTTTACTTTGCGAGGTCAACTAAAGGCTGCGTTTTCAGGTAGTTCCAAAGCCTTGGTTGCTGTTCAGGTACCAATAGGAGCAACGGATATCCTTTATTCTATGCGTATTGCCACAAGCGAGCAGGATAGGTCAAGTGATGGTGAGTTCCACAAGAACCTTGCAACATCATACAAAAAGGTGAAATTTCTCGGACTACCTCTCTATGAAAAGGAGAAAAATGGTAATGTAAATCTATTCAGCAAACTGCTTGATGATAATCGTCCTCTGCGAGATGAGGATGCATATTGTAATATGTATGTGTTCCGTAATCAGTCGCAGGCAAAGCAGTTCCAAGATGGAACAAAAGCGGCTTCGGTGCTTAATTACGACGTAGATTACTCTACACTCGGCACTCAATCTTGTAATGGTAGAATCCCCGTAAAAGGATTAAAGACTATCTATCTCGCATTTGAGAACGAGCGAGTACGCTTTACCAACTATCTTTGGGTAGAGGTCGAGGCGGTAGTACCCAAAACGGAGTATTTTACAACGAAATATTCGATTGAATAGCAATGGCTAAAGTTCTTCTTACAGGCTTTGAGCCATATTGGGATTATCCCGTAAATTCGTCGTGGGTGGTTGCCGAAAAGGTAGCTGCCCGCGGTGTTGTTGGAGTAGATATTGTTATTGAGCAAGTGCCGGTCAGTTTCTCACGCGTGCATGTGGCATTACGCGAGGCTGTTGAAAAACACTCTCCTAATATGCTTATAATGCTTGGGCAGTCGGGTGGAAGCGATAAAGTTAAGCTAGAACGAGTTGCATTGAATATGATGGACTCCAAACTACCCGATAATGATGGCTACATCCCCAACGAAGAGCCAATAAACATCGAAACACCTGCAGCACTCTTTACCAATATTCCAATAAAATCTTTGCGTGCTGCTATTGAAGAGCAAGGTATATCAGTCAAAATATCCAACTCGTGTGGCTTGTATGTCTGTAATCGCTTGTATTATGAAGCTCTGATGCTCTGCAAAAAATATCATCTGAAGTCGATATTCATTCATCTTCCATTTTACGAGGGACAACCATCTGCAAAACCTAATAAACCCACTATGCCACAGAATGACATGGTAAAGGCAATCCAAACTATAATTGAAAAGATAAATGACAAGTACAGAGAATTTTAAGAAACAACTCGCCCGAGTGTTTGATAGCGATTTACGCACTAGGCAGTGGGAGAATTATGCCGATTATGCTATCATAGGCTTAATAGTTATTTCAACTATCGAGGTTTTTCTATCCACATATGATGGCATAGTTGAAAAGTATGGAAAGTTCTTGCACTTTATAGACTATTTTACAACTATTTGCTTTACAATAGAAGTGTCGTTGCGTATTTGGGCTACTGACCAGATTGCGCCAAAATATAAAGGCTTTTGGGGACGAGTAAGATATTGTTTTAGCTTTTATGGATTGATAGACCTTCTTTCCACATTCCCATTCTATGTAAACTTGTTTGTTCAGGTTCCATATATGGCGATGAAAGTCCTACGAATAGCGCGACTGCTTCGTGTTTTTCGTTATGTAAAGGCGTTCAACATTCTTTCAAGAGCTATAAAGGCAAAGAGACAGGAAATGGTGGTATCATTACAGTTTCTTGCAATAGTTACATTAATCTTATCGTTTATACTATTTTTTGTTGAACACAATGCTCAGCCTGAGGTATATGATAATGGTTGGAAATCAGTAGTGTGGGCATTTGCACAATATATCGGTGACCCAGGTGGTTTTGCAGATACTCCTCCTATTACATTAACTGGGCGACTTATCGCATGCGTGATTGGAGTACTTGGCATTGCGATTTTTGCAGTACCTGCAGGTTTGATAGGCTCTGCATTTACGGAAGTTATGGATAAGGACTCCAAAACCGAAGAACTAAAAAAGAACAGCCATCGAATAAATGAATTTATGCTTGTAAAAAGTATAAAGCGTGCTGGTATATTCTTTCCTGCTAAAAACATAAGCATTGGAGACCTACAGCTTGAACTAGGTTTAGCTGATGCTGAAATCATCAAGGCTGTATCAAATTCAAAAAACTTGCGTTTGAAAAACCTTGCTAATGCAATAAGCTCAGGTCCGAAGACAGATATGATAGTTATAAATCAGTTTCATGTAAACACACTATATGGCTCTCATGTTGACAGAGATTCATCTGTAACAATTGTCAATCCTCTTGGTCGAGGAGACAACGGCCTGAGTTTCTTCGATTGGCATATTGCTCAAATAGGAGGATTCAATTATGTAGCTAATGAGTTGTTTTCAAGGACACATTCTGATGTAAATTCTCGTTGTAATTTCTATACGGTGGACGAACCCAATAATCCATCATTCAAAACATTTATTGATGATATCACTCATGGAAAGGGCAAAAATGATTGGATTATTGTTATTGCAGGAGAGCAGATTGTAAAGAATTCACCATATGATTTTCACTTTGAATTGGGTGGCGATCGTGGCGAAACATCTTTTGATTTTGACGAGTGTATCCCTTGGAATAGGAGTTTGACAAAACAATTATATGAGGATTTCTCTAAGACATTAGAGGAAACCATTCAACTGAAGACGGACCTGCATAGTGTACAGCCGAAGGTTGGTGCAAAGAATTTAGCTCGCTATCTTACAACACAGACTGAGGCAAATGTATTGCTTCTGACTATCTCTTATGACCTAATGGTCTTTAAGAAAAATGTATATGAAGCCATAATTAATGTAGCCAATGTGCTTAATCGAAATTTAGAGACACGTAAACCTATTGGGTTACATTTGAGCGAATATAGTGTAAGACCTATCGAATCGCAATATTGGAGAAAGTTATATCTCACTGATGAAGAATAGCGATGTAACTAAGGTTGTAGATTTAAATGGAGTTTTGACAAAGTAATTTGGGCAACGAATATCCCAATACAACCAAACTACGGGAACTTTATGGTATCAATTCATAGGGTTTCCGTTGTTGTATGGTTGAATATCAGTAAGATATAAATCTTATTTCGGTTCAAGCGTGGAGCTGATTCCGTTTATCTACAAGAAGGTTGTGGAAAGACCCGTGCAAGAATAAACGACGCAATACCCCACACATGAATAGCGTGAGGGGGCGTCGGAACGACGAGCCTCAACTATACAAGGAAATGAGTGCTGTTCGTTGTCCTCTTGCAATTGAAAACTTCCACATTTTCTTGTAAGGACTAAAGCGAAAACACTTTCGTAATATGTCAATCGAGCGACTCAATGCGCTCAATCAGCACACAATCAGAAAACATTTCGCAACAAACAAAGCACTTGCGGGGGGTATTGCATCAAAAAATAGCAAAAAAAAGAGTCCTCTGCACAGAGCAAAGGACTCATTTCGTACAATATAGGAACAGTCGTTCCTCGAAAGGTTAAAACTCGGAGGTGAAGTGGAAACGGATATCCTTGAAGTTCTCCTGAGCGAGGGTGAGGGCGTAGCTCGTATCGGCCAGGAAGACATCGCGGCCGTGCTTATCGACGGCCATATTGGTATGCTTGCGGCGCTTGAAGTCGCGCAGCTGCTCCTCGTTATCAGAGTCGATCCAGCAGGCTTTGTAGATCGAAATCGGCTCCCAGCGGCACGAAGCGTTGTACTCGTGCTCGAGGCGATACTGGATTACCTCGAACTGAAGCGCACCCACCGTACCGATGATTTTGCGGCCGTTGAGCGACGAGGTGAAGAGCTGGGCAACACCCTCGTCCATGAGCTGATCGACGCCCTTAGCAAGCTGCTTAAACTTTAGGGGATCAGCATTTTCGATATAGCGGAACTGCTCGGGAGCAAACGAGGGAATACCCGTAAATTTGAGTTTCTCGCCCTCGGTAAAGGTGTCACCGATCTTGAAGTTACCCGTGTCGTGCAGACCCACAATATCGCCCGGGAAGGCCTCGTCAATCACCGACTTCTTCTCGGCCATAAAGGCGGTCGGCGAGGAGAACTTGAGCTGCTTGCCGCTGCGCACGTGGAGGTAGTTCTTGTTGCGCTCGAACTTACCCGAACAGATCTTCATAAAGGCGATGCGGTCGCGGTGGTTGGGGTCCATATTGGCGTGAATCTTGAAGACAAAGCCGGTCAGCTTCGGCTCCGTAGCCTCGACCAGACGATCGACCGCAGGTGCGGGGCGCGGCGAGGGGGCGATGCGGATAAAGCACTCCAACAGCTCGCGCACACCGAAGTTATTGACGGCCGAGCCGAAGAAGACGGGGGCCAGCTCACCGCGCAGGTAGGCCTCGCGGTCGAAATCATCATAGACACCCTCGACCAGATCGACATCCTGGCGCAGCTGCTCGGCAAACTTCTCGCCGATGTAGCCATCCAGTTCGGGGCTCGAGAGGTCGGAGAAGTTAACCGTCGTAGCGTCGGCCGTCAGCTTCTCGTCGGAGGTAAAGAGCGAGAGGTGCTTCTCGTAGAGGTTATAGACACCCTTGAACGTGGGGCCGTTCGAGATGGGGAAGGCCAAGGGGCGCACCTTGATATGGAGCTCGGCCTCCACCTCGTCCAAGAGCTCGAAAGGCTCCTTTGAGGGGCGGTCCAACTTGTTGATAAAGACAATCACGGGGGTATTGCGCATACGGCAGACATTCATCAGCTTGCGTGTCTGCGCCTCGACACCCTTCGCACCGTCGATGACGATGATTACCGAATCGACCGCCGTCAGCGTGCGGTAGGTATCCTCGGCAAAATCCTCGTGACCCGGGGTATCGAGGATGTTGATCTTCGCCCCCTGGTACTCGAAGCCCATCACGGACGTTGCGACCGAAATACCACGTTGGCGCTCAATCTCCATAAAGTCGGAGGTGGCACCCTTCTTGATTTTGTTGCTCTTGACGGCACCTGCCACGTGGATAGCACCACCAAAGAGGAGCAATTTCTCGGTCAAGGTTGTCTTACCGGCATCGGGGTGTGCGATGACGGCGAATGTTCTGCGTCGCGCGATCTCTTCTTGTAAGGTCATTCTGAATTTTTATTATGCTTTTTTGTGATAATCGGTATTATAATGGCAGCCGACCGACTCGGGCAGCTCGCGTCCCTGCTTGATAACCAGGTAAGCCACGGCAATCATATTGCGCAGCTCACACAGAGCGCGCACGGGTTTGGTCTTGTTGTAGAGCTCCTCGGTCTCCTCGAAGAGGATCGAGAGGCGGTGCATAGCGCGCTTGAGCGAGAGGTTCGAGCGCACGATGCCGACATAGTTGGCCATAATGGACTGCACCTCGCGCTTCGACTGGATCAGCATCAGCATCTCCTCGGTGTGCTGCGTACCCTCGAAGTCCCAATCGGGAATACCCTCCTGGAAGCCCACCTGATCGAAGCGTTCGATGGTGTGCTTGGCAGCCTGATCGGCATAGACCACCGCCTCGATCAACGAGTTCGAGGCCAGACGGTTGGCACCGTGCAGACCCGTGCAGGAGGCCTCGCCCAGGGCGTAGAGACGCTTGATCGAGGTCTGACCATTGAGATCGACCTTCACGCCGCCACACGAGTAGTGGGCTGCGGGGGTCACCGGAATCCAATCCTTCGTGATGTCGATGCCGATCGAGAGGCACTTCTCGTAGATATTGGGGAAGTGGTCGCGAATCGCCTCGGCAGGCTTGTGGGTCACATCGAGGTAGACGTAATCCTCGCCACGGCGGGTCATCTCGCGGTAGATAGCGCGCGCCGTAATGTCGCGCGGAGCGAGCGACTTCATCGGGTGGTACTTATCCATAAACTCCTCGCCGTTCTGCAAGCGGAGGATGGCACCAAAGCCGCGCATCGCCTCCGTGATGAGGAAGTTGGGCTTCTCGCCCGGGTTGTAGAGCGTTGTCGGGTGGAATTGGATAAACTCCATATTCTCGGTGATCGCCTTGGCGCGGTGGCACATGGCAATACCGTCGCCGGTGGCCACCTTCGGGTTCGAGGTTGCCGAGTAGATGTTACCCACACCGCCCGTGGCCACAATCGTAAAGCGGGCCAGCATCGTGCTGATCTCCTGCGACTTCTCGTTGAGCACATAGGCGCCGAAGCAGGTCAGATTACGCGTGTGGCGCGTGACAAACTCGCCCAGGTGGTGCTGCGTCAGGAGGTCGATGGCAAAGTGGTGCTCGAGGACCGTGATGTTGGGGTGATTTTTGACCGACTCGATCAGCGCGCGCTCGATCTCGGCACCCGTCAGATCTTCGTAGTGGAGGATGCGGTGCTCGGTGTGGCCGCCCTCGCGGTTGAGCTCAAAGCGTCCGTCGGGGGTCTTATTGAAGCGCGTACCCCACCGTATCAGGTCGTCGATCAACGCGGGAGCGCGACGCACAACCAGCTCGACCGCCTTCTCGTCACACTTGCCGGCGCCACAGACAAGCGTATCTTCGATGTGTTTCTCGAAGGTGTCGGGCTCGTAGGTTACCGAGCAGATACCACCCTGTGCATAGTTGGTGTTGCACTCGACCATTTCCCCTTTGGTGACAATCGTCACCTGACCTTTCTCGGCTGCTTTGAGGGCAAACGACAGACCTGCTGCGCCCGAGCCGATGACCAAAAAATCGGTTTTCATAACGGATTTTGAGTTATAACGCGCTATTTAGCACCGCAAAGTTACAAAATCTTTGTAAATTTGCGCGCTAAAACCCATAAATAATGGAGCGTTACATCGATATAAACGACTACAACTACTCGCTGCCCGACGAGCGGATTGCCAAATTCCCCCTTGCCGAGCGTTCGGAATCGAAGCTGCTCGTGTGGCGCGGAGGTGAAATCTCGGAGAGTCGCTTTCGGGGTGTAGGCAAGGAGCTGCCCGAAGGTCAGCTGCTGGTCTTCAACAATACGAAGGTGATTCGCGCCCGTATCATCATGCACAAACCCTCGGGTGCGCGAGTCGAGGTATTTTGCCTCGAGCCCCACACCCCGGCCGACTACGAGCGCGCTTTGGCAGCCACCGAGAGCTGCGTATGGTCCTGCATCGTGGGCAACTCGAAGAAGTGGAAGGAGGGCTCCGTGGAGATTCACTTCGAGCACGAGGGTCGTCAGGAGTGGCTCAAGGCCTACCGCGAGGGGGAGCGTGGCCGCGAACAGTTGGTGCGCTTCGAGTGGTCGGCAGCGATGAGCTTTGGTGAGCTGCTGGAACTCTTGGGTCGCATTCCGATTCCCCCCTACCTCAACCGCGAGAGCGAGGAGATCGACAACACCCGCTACCAGACCGTCTATTCGAAATTTGAGGGATCGGTGGCAGCCCCCACGGCGGGTCTACACTTCACCCCCGAACTGATCGAGAAGATGCGCAGCGAGGGATTTGAGTTTGGTGAGGTGACCCTCCACGTCGGGGCAGGTACCTTCCTGCCGGTCAAGGAGCAGGATGCCACCCGCCACCCGATGCACACCGAACACTTCGAGGTGCGCCTTGCAACCATCGAGCAGCTGATCCAGAAACACGGTGCCGTAACGGCGGTGGGAACCACCTCGGTACGCACCCTGGAGTCGCTTTCGGCACTCGGCTGGCGAATTCGTCAGGAGGGATCGCCGTGTGCCGAGCGCGTCATCGGCCAATGGGAACTCTACGACCTGCCGACCGAATTTACGGGCCTGGAGGCGCTCCACGCGATTCGTGACTACATGGTCGACGAGGGGCTCGATCGCCTGAAGTGCGCCACGCAGATCATGATCACCCCCCTGGGTTACCGATTCCGCATCGTGCAAAATATCATCACCAACTTCCACCAGCCCTCCTCCACCCTGCTGCTGCTCGTCTCAGCCTATGTGGGTGAGGATTGGCGCAAGATCTACCGCTACGCCCTCGACAACGACTTCCGCTTCTTGAGCTACGGCGACTCCTCACTCCTGATGCGATAACCAGAAAAAAAAGAGCCGACAACGTTGATTGTCGGCTCTTTTTTTACACCTTTAACCGGGCCCCTACTCCCAGAGTTTTTCGGGGTACTTGCCCTCGGCGATCATCTTCTGGATGGCAGCCACCAAGGCGGGTTTATCCTCCTTGTAGGTCACGCCGTGCCACTGGGCATCCGAGCGCAGAACACGCAGCTTCGAGGTGCCATCGGCGATGAGTTTGTTGACCATCGTGGGGATGTAGAATTCGCCCTTGAGGTGGTCGGGATTCTCCTTAAACCACTGCTTGAAGTAATTCTCCGTATGTACAAAGAAATCAGGTGTAAAACCAAAGAGATTCATCGACACGGGAGTATCCTCGGCCAGCGGCTCGTCGGTACCCAGATCGTGGAAGACGATCTGACCGTCGGCCATACGCTCGATCTTCGTGCGCTCGACCATCGAGGTGAGGTTCTGCTCCTCGTCCACGCCGCAGACACCGCGCGAAACGGTACCATTCTCCGAGAGGGTCAGATTCAGGTTGTAGGCCACCATGCAGTAGCGGTCGTGCGACTCGCCGAGCTGCGAGAGGTAGTCGCCAATGGTCTGGTAGGCCTCGGCGCCGTAGAAGTCGTCGGCATTGATTACCGCGAAGGGCTCCTTGACAACCTCCTTGGCCATCAGAACAGCGTGGTTCGTACCCCACGGCTTAACGCGACCCTCGGGCACCGTGCAACCCTCGGGGAGGTAGTCGAGCTCCTGGAAGACAAATTCCACCTCGATCTTACCGCCGAAGCGCTCCTTGGAGAAGACCTCGCGGAACTCCTTTTCAAAGGCGTGGCGGATCACAAACACCACCTTGCCGAAACCGGCACGAATTGCATCATAAATCGAATAGTCGATAATGGCCTCGTTGTTGGGGCCTACGCCGTCCATCTGCTTGAGCGAGCCGTAACGCGAACCCATACCGGCAGCCAGGACCAATAAAGTAGGTTTAACCATTGTAAAATATGTTTTAGTTGTTGTTTTTCCTCGATACAAAGTTAAAAAATTCAATTCAAAGCACCAAAGAATCATACAAAAATGGTTATCTTTGTCGTTTGATACGATATCGACGACATAGTCGTCATCGCAAAAAAACAACCGCGTATGAATTTTATACAGAAAATAGCCGCCACATGGCGTTCGCTCTTCCGCAAACGCCGCCTCTCGCTCACGCGTGTGAGCGACCAGCACGAGGAGTGGCACATGCACCTTTCGCCCGCCGCGATGATTGCCGCACTCGTCTCGTTTCTGGTGGTGATGTTCATCCTGGTTTTGAGCCTGATAGCCTACTCGCCCGTCTTGGAGATGTTGCCCGGATTTCGCACCGAGGCTACGCGTTCGCGCGAGAGCCTGATGCAGAACATCCTCCGACTCGACTCGATGGAGCGCGTGATGAACGACATGATGACCTACAACGAGAACATCGCCATGATCATGGCCGGCAAGAGCCCCGTAGCCCGCACCGTGCAACATTCGGACAGCACGCGCCAGGAGAAGATTCTCGTCATGCCCTCGGCCGAAGACTCGATCCTGCGTGCCCAGATGGAGGGTGAAGGCCCCTACAGCCTGCAACACGATGCCGCCAAGCGTGCCGTACGCGAAGCCATCGAGCTATACCGCCCCGTCGAGGGTATCATCACCGAGCATTTCTCGATCGAGGAGGGTTGCTTTGGTGTCTCGATTGCCGCCAAGCCTTCGGACCGCGTGACGGCCATCGGCGACGGCACGGTCATCGCCTCGACGTGGAGTCCCAAGGAGGGGCAGCAGCTCACCATTCAACACAGCAACCGCCTCGTGGCCCACTACAAGAACCTTTCGCAGCCGGTCGTAGCAATCGGACAGGCCGTGCGTGGTGGCGAGCTGATCGGCTACACAGCCTCGGAGGAGGAGGGTGAGCAGAAGCCCTTCGTACTCGAACTTTGGAACGAAGGCAAGGCGGTCGATCCCGAAAGATACATTCTCTTCTAACGGGTTTTGAAGCAATAATTAAGCAACAACGAAGATACATGAAACAACAATTAGCCGTTTTGGGTTCGACGGGGTCGATCGGCGTGCAGACGCTCGACATCGCTCGCGAGAATCCCGACCGCTTTGAGGTCCGCGTCTTGACCGCCCACCGCAATTGGGAGCGCCTGGCCCAGCAGGCCCGCGCCTTCGATGTCGATACGGTGGTCATCGCCGACGAAACACTTTATACCCCCCTGAAAGAGGCCTTGGCCGATACCGACACGAAGGTCTATGCCGGTGAGGATGCCGTGGCACAGGTGGCCGGTGCCGGCGACACGAATGTCGTTGTCAATGCCCTGGTGGGCTATGCCGGTCTGGCACCCACGGTGGCCACGATCGAGGCGCGCAAGAAGCTCGCCCTGGCCAACAAGGAGTCGCTCGTCGTGGGTGGCGAGCGCGTGATGGCCCTGGCGCGCGAGAAGCAGGCTCCGATTCTGCCGATCGACTCGGAGCACTCGGCCATCTTCCAATGTCTGGTGGGCGAGCGTTCGCCCCTGCGCCGCCTGATTATCACCTGCAGCGGAGGCTCGTTCCGCGACCTGAAGGCCGAGGAGCTGCAACATGTTACCGTCGAGCAGGCCCTGCGACACCCCCAATGGGATATGGGTGCCAAGATCACGATCGACTCCTCGACGCTGGTCAACAAGGGTTTCGAGGTGATCGAGGCCCACTGGCTCTTCGATGTGCCCGCCGAGCAGATCTCGGTGATCCAACATCCGCAGTCGATCATCCACTCGATGGTCGAATTCGACGACGGTGCCATCAAGGCGCAGCTCGGCACCCCCGACATGCGTATGCCGATCAGCTACGCGTTGCTCTTCCCCGAGCGTGCCCACCGTCCCACGGAGCGTTTCAACTTCCTGAACCATCCCGAGCTCACCTTCTCGGAGGTGGATCGCGTGAAGTACCCCGCACTCGAGATCGCCTACGACTGTCTGAAGCGCAAGGGTACGGCCGCCTGCGTGATGAACGGCTCGAACGAGGTGGCCGTAGGCGCCTTCCTCAAGGGACAGTGCGCCTGGCTCGACATCGTGCGCACGATCGAGTACGCCCTCACGAAGGCCACCTTCATCACCTCGCCCACCCTTGCGGACTACGCCGCCTCGAACGAGGAGTCGCGCCGCCTGGCCCGCGAATTCCTGAAGCTCTAAACCACGAAAAAACAAAAATTACGAAATGGATATTCTAATCAAAGTACTTCAATTTTTCCTCTGCTTCACCGTTATTGTCGGTCTGCACGAGTTCGGACACTTCATCACGGCGCGTCTCTTCAAGATTCGCGTCGAGCAATTCTATATTTTCTTCAACCCCTGGTTCTCGCTCTTCAAGTTCAACTACAAGGGCACGGAGTATGGTCTGGGTTGGTTGCCGCTCGGTGGCTACGTCAAGATCGGCGGCATGATCGACGAGTCGATGGACAAAGAGCAGATGGCGGCTCCGGTGCGCGAAGACGACTTCCGCGCCAAGCCCGCCTGGCAGCGCTTCATCGTGATGATTGCCGGCGTGGTGATGAACCTCCTGACGGCTGTGGTGATCTACTGCGCCGTCTGCTACACCTGGGGCGAGAGCTACCTCTCGAACGAGGATGTAAAGTGGGGCTACGAGTTCAACGAGTCGGCCGAGAAGCTCGGCTTTGTCGATGGCGACCGCATCCTTACGATCAACGGCGAGGAGGTCGACAATGTCAATTTGATTGTCAACTCGCTACTCCTGACCGACGGCGACTGCTACGTGGAGGTCGAGCGCGAGGGGATGCCCATCGAGCTGGAGATCCCGATGGCGGAACTGATCGAGATGCGCCGCGCCGAGGGCTACAAGGGCTTCCTCACGCCCCACATCCCCTTCATTGTCGATAGTGTTCACTTCGATTCGGCGGCGGCCCTGCGACATGGCGACCGCGTTGTTTCGGCCGAGGGGCTGACGGCAACCGATATGCTCTCGGTACGCGACTACATTGCTGACGCTGCCGGCAGCGATGTGCGCCTGACGGTGGAGCGCGAAGGCAACCTCATCGAGGTGGTTGTACCCGTCAATGCTGAGGGCTTGATGGGCATCACGCTGCTCAATCCGATCACCCTGCGCACGCACGAATACACCCTGCTGGAGTCCATTCCGGCCGGCATTAAGCGTGCAGGTACGACCATTGCCGACTATTGGGAGCAGCTGAAGTTGATCGTGAAGCCCGAGACGAAGATGTACGAGGAGCTAGGTGGCTTTATCGCCATCGGCAGCATCTTTGCCCCCGAGTGGAATTGGCTCGACTTCTGGCTCAAGACCGCCTTCCTCTCGATCATCCTCGCGGTGATGAACATCCTGCCCATCCCGGCACTCGATGGCGGACACGCCCTCTTCACCTTCTGGGAGATGCTCACGGGTCGCAAGGTGAGCGAGAAGGTGCTCGAAGTGGCCCAATACATCGGCCTCGGCATCCTCTTTGCCCTGCTGCTCTACGCCAACGGCAACGATATCTATCGTTTCTTTATTAAGTAATTAAAGATGAAACGCCTCCTGTTTACACTTACCACCCTGCTCATCCTTACGGCCTGCAGCGAGAAAGAGGATGTATTCTACACCGCTCGCTACGGGGTGGAGCGTGTCGAGATCGGAATCGGACTCACCTCCGAGACCGACGAGTACGACGACCTGCGCGCGCAAATTACGGCCAATGCCCTGAGCGAAGCGCCCGTCGAGGCCGGTGGCTGCTACCGTCTCGACTTCAGCCGCTTCGACGGTGGCGAGCTCTACATCTACCCCACCGCCGAGGCCGAGCCGCTGGTGGGCACCTTTACGAAGAGTCCTGCGGCCACGGAAATAACGTTCCACTACGATGAGCGCGAAACGCTTGTCACCACGGCTCCCTACATCGCCGAAAACGGCATTCAATACACGGTTCTCAAAACCGACCTTACGGAGTACTACCGCACGATGATGCAGACGGAGATTATCCAGAGCGTCGTGCGCCTCGAGTACACCAACTACCTCTACTACTAACCGCTGCTAAAAGAGAGCAACAACACCCTACGACGATGGCAAAAGTGAAGAAGGCCTATTTCTGCCGCGATTGCGGTTACGAAGCCCCCAAGTGGCTCGGTAAATGTCCCTCCTGCGGGGCGTGGAACACCTTCAGCGAGGAGGTGATCGCTCGCGAGAGTGCCACCCCTTCGTTGGCCGCCGCATCGCAGATCGAGCGCAGCCGTCCGATGCGCCTCGACGAGATCCGCGAGAGCAACCATCGCCGCATCGACACGGGCTACTCGGAGGTCAATCGCGTGCTGGGTGGCGGTCTGGTGCCGGGATCGCTCGTCTTGCTGGGTGGTGAGCCGGGCATCGGCAAATCGACCCTCTCACTGCAGCTGGCCCTGGCCGAAAACAAGCTCAAGACCCTCTACGTCTCGGGCGAGGAGTCGGCCGAGCAGATTCGCATGCGCGCCGACCGCATCGGCATCCGCAACGAGGAGTGCATGATCTACGCCGAGACACTGCTCGAAAACATCGTCACGCAGATCGTCGAGCAGAAGCCCGACGTGGTGGTCATCGACTCGATTCAGACCATCTACAGCGAGATTCTCGACTCCTCGGCAGGCAGCGTATCGCAGATTCGCGAGTGTGCCGCCACGCTTCTGAAGTATGCCAAGACGACCGGCACAGCGATCTTCATCATCGGCCACATCACCAAGGACGGCACCATCGCAGGTCCGAAAATCCTGGAACACATCGTCGATGTGGTGCTCCAATTCGAGGGGGACTCGAACAACTGCTACCGCATCCTGCGCGGCATCAAAAACCGCTTCGGTGCCACCTTCGAGATCGGTGTTTTCGAGATGTTGGACAACGGACTGCGCAGCGTGGAGAACCCCTCCGAGATTCTCCTCTCGCACTACGAGGAGCCGCTGAGCGGCATCGCCGTGGGTGCCTCGGCCGATGGCTTGCGCCCCTACCTGATCGAGGTGCAGGCGCTGGTTTCGAATGCCGCTTACGGCACGCCGCAACGCTCGACAACGGGTTTCGACAGCCGCCGCATGAATATGTTGCTGGCCGTGCTCGAAAAGCGTGTCGGGATGAAGATGTTCCAGAAGGATGTCTTCCTGAACTTTGCCGGCGGCTTCAAGGTGGCCGACACAGGACTCGACCTGGCCGTCGTGGCGGCAGTGATCTCCTCCTACTTCGACCGTCCCCTCTCCGAAGGGGTCTGCCTGGCGGGTGAGATGGGTCTCTCGGGCGAGATTCGCCCTGCACCCCGCACCGAGCAGCGCATCAGCGAAGCGGCACGCCTGGGCTTTAGGCGCATCATCGTCTCGGGCTACATCACCAAGAGCCTCAAGGCACCCAAAGGAATCGAAATTGTAGCCATCAACAGCATTGCCGAGCTTCCGAAGGCGATGTTTATGGAATAGTATTTGCTTTTTGCTCCTGATAAAAACCAAGGAGCAAGATGACACCTAAGAGAATCGTTGTACTGGGTGGCGTGGGCTTTATCGGCTCGCACCTCTGCCACCGACTACTCACCGAGGGGCACGAGGTCTTCTGCATCGACCTGCGCGACATCACCCACGCGCCCCAACTGCGCACGTTGCAACGCAACGCCGCCTTCCACTACATTCACCACAACATCATCCACCCCTTCGGGATTCGTTGCGACGAGCTCTACAACCTCGCCGCCCCAACCTTTGTACACTACAGCAAGCTGCTCCCCGTCGAGGCCCTCAAGGTCAATATGGTCGGCTCGATCCACGCCCTCGACACGGCACGCACGGAGCATGCCCGCGTGGTGCTTGGCTCAACGGGGAGCATTACGAACATGACTACCAAGCAGATGTGGAGCGACCAGCCCCACACCACGCGCCATTCGCACATCGAGGGGCGCATGGCTGCCGAGTCGCTCCACCGCGCCTATCGGCAGGAGTTTGGCGTCGATACACGCATTGCACGCATCTACAACACCTACGGCACAGGTGGCAATCTGATGGATCAACGGGTGGTATCGAAGATGCTCTTGGCGGCGCTCCAAAATCGGGATATTCGCATCGAGGGGAGTGGCGAGCAGGTGCGCACCTTCTGCTACGTGGACGACATCGTCGAAGGGCTGATGGCCTTGATGGGTGCCCTGCCGACCGACCACACACGAATCGTAAATCTGGGTAGCGACGAACAGATTACCATCCTCGCACTGGCTCAAAGGATCATTGAGCTGACGGGGAGTCGCTCGAAGATTATCCACGTAGAGCCGCGCGCCGAGGAGATTCGGTGCCGCACACCCGACCTGGAGGCTACACGTCGCGAGTTGGGATGGAGCCCCTCGACAAGACTGGACGAGGGGCTGAAGCGCACGATCGAATATACCGAACGGGAGCTTTCGGAGCGAGCCGGTGCCTTCTATTCGTGGATCGAAGTAAACAACTAAAAAGAGATGCTATGTTGAATTTTGAACGGATGATATGGCAAGAGAGGCTCACCTTTGTCGCCTTCACCGCCTCGTGGTGCAACCGTTGTCGGCAGATGGAGCCGATCCTGCAACGCTTCGAGGAGCGGATGGCGGCGCGCAGTGAGTTTCTGACGCTCGACATCGAGGAGCCGACCTCCGAGCCTGTCGTGAGGCGTTATCACGTCGTCTCGGTGCCGACTTTGATGTTTTTTCGCCGAGGGGAGTTGCTCTGGCGGGAGAGTGGCGCGGTGAGTTTTCACCACCTGACAACGATTCTCGAGGAGCTGGAGGAGTACGAATTAGCAGGCCACTTTTAGGCCTCGAGGCGCCAGGCAAGCTCCTCGCGAAGGTACTCCTCGCGAGGGGTGTCGGCAAGCGAGGCGAGCGCCTCTTCGACGGCAGCACGATCCGTTTGAGCGATGTGTGCCCAGAGGTTTACGGTGGCTTGGAGCGTCAGGCGGCTCTCATCACGGCGCAGCGCCTCGAGCGAGGGTTGCAGCCAGGCGGCTTGGGGCTCGGCGACACGGGCAGCGGCCATCAATGCGCCATAGGAGGCGTATTGATTTTCGCTCGCAACCCACGCCCGAAAGAGATTCTCGAAGTCGGGCAGATAGCGCAAAAGGGCAAAGGCGGCCTCCTCGGCAAGTTCGGAGTTACGGAGCGCATCGTGCCACAGGGCGCGCTCCTGAGGGTCGGTCAAAGCCTCGGGGGTGGCCAGATGAAGGGCTGCGAGTTGCAGGCAGCGCACCTCCTGGCGCAGCAGGAAGCGGGCGAAAAGATGATCGCGCTGCGGCTCTAACTGCGCCACCTTTGCGCGCACGGTCGTAAGGCTCACGCCGTAGTTAAGGCCATAGCGTGTGCCGTCGTAGTGCATCGTATCGGCCACAAGGCCGTTGCGCTCGCGGCGAAAAGCGGCGAGCAGAGCGACCATACGCGCGGTATGCGAACTCATAAAAGGGGTTGGATTAGCGGCTGCGGGGAACGGCTACGCGAATCGTGCGACCGAACTCGAAGATGGGAAGCACCTCGCGAGCAACCTCGGTCCCCTCGACCTGGATGGTGCAGGTAGCCTGATTGGCCACCACTGCCGTCACATAGGAGGTATCCTTCACACCGGCCTCAGCTACGGGCGAAATGACGCTCTCCTGGGGGTTGATCTGCAACACAACCATATTGCCGGTCAGGTCGCTTGCGGGGAGCAGACCCTGCTCACGGCTGAAGCGGCAAACCACATATTGCTTCTTCGAGGCCTCGGGCGAAACCACGATGCGCTTCGTTGTGTAGGTCGTAATCTGCTTACCGAGGAAGAGCTCGAGGTAGGCCTGCTCCTGGCGGGCAATCTCCTCCAAGGCGCTCTTCAGACCCTCGCCAAAGACATGCTCACCCGCCTCGCCCGTGATGAGCTCCTGGCGGTGGTGGCGCAGGTTGAAGAGGGCACGGGCAGCGGCCTCGGCAGCATCCTCCAACGGGAGGGTTACGGTCGAGCTCTTATCGACGGGAATCAGGGCAAACTCCTGCTCCGAATCGGCATAGCGCAGTCGCTCCGTAGCCGCGGCCTCGAAGGGGGCTACTTGATGAGCCGAGCTCTCGGCCAGGCCGATGGCGGCACGCGTCACGCGCCACTCGCTCTTATCGGTCAGCGGAGCACGTACGCCCAGCAATTTCTGCGCATAACGGGCATAGGGACCACAGAGGGTCACCTCGTGAGCCACCTCCAAATCGACCGTGAGGGTCGTTGCAGGGGCATGAATCACGCCATCAACCACGCCCGAGAGGGCAATCGTTGCGTTATTTTGAGCCGTCAAGGTTGCCACCGAGCAGAGCAGGGCAACCAGCATAATCATCTTTTTCATCCTTTACGATTTAGTTGCTATCTGCCACAAAAATAGCAGAAAATGTCTAACTTTCAAAATTTCAGGTAAAAATCGCGCGTCAGGCGACGGTACTCCTCGGTGTAGGTTTCGTGCTCGCCCGTGCCGATCGTGAGCCGCTCGCAAAGGCACTCGGTGGCAGCGGCGGTGTGCATCATCTCGAGCAGGAGGCGTTTCGGGGCGTGGCGCGGTGTGGTCGAGACCTCGGTGCGACGCACCGTAGTCAGCCGTCCTGCGGCGAGTTGTACGAAGCGCTCCCCCTCGGTCGTGGGCAGCACCAAGGCGAAGCGACCGTCGGGTTTTAGGAGGCGGCAGACCGCCTCAAGGAGCTCCTCGAAGGGCAGGGCTACGGCGTGGCGTGCCATCGTGCGACCACGATCGGGGCACTTCAAGGATTCGACAAAGAAGGGGGGATTCGAGATAATCCGATCAAAGGGCGCGGCCTCGAATTGCTGTACGGCACACTGCACGAGGGTGATGCGGTCGCTCCAGGGACTGCGGGCGATGTTGGTCTGCGCCTCGGCTATGGGGTCGATGTCGATGGCCGTAATCTGCGCGCGGTCGGCACGCTGGGCCAGCATCAGGGCAATAACACCCGTACCCGTACCGATGTCGAGCAGGCGGCTCTCACCCTCGGGCAGGCCGCACCAGGCACCCAGCAGCACCCCATCGGTGCCCACCTTCATCGGTGTGGCATCCTGCACCACCGTAAAGTGTTTGAAACGGAACTCCGACACCTTTGTTTGCGCTATTAGTGGTCAGCAATGCGCCCATCGACCAGGCGGATGCAACGGTCGGTCGTGGCGGCCAGCTTTTCGTCGTGGGTCACGATGATAATCGTCTGTCCCAGCTGCTCACGCAGCTCGAAGAAGAGGCGGTGAATCTCGTCGCGGTTCTTCGTATCGAGGTTGCCCGAAGGCTCGTCGGCCAGCAGCACGGCGGGGTTGTTCATCAGGGCGCGGGCAATCGATACGCGCTGCTGCTCGCCTCCCGAGAGTTGCGAGGGTTTGTGCGCGATGCGCTCGGCGAGCCCCATCATCGTCAGGAGCTCCAAGGCGCGCTGCTCGACCTCCTGCTTGTCGCGCTTGGCAATCAGACCCGGAATCATCACATTCTCGAGGGCCGAGAATTCGGGCAGCAGGTGGTGGAATTGGAAGACAAAGCCGATGCGCTCGTTGCGGAAGCGCGAAAGGGCGCTGTCGCTCAGGTTCGTAACATCCTCGCCGTCGATCACCACCTGCCCCTCATCGGCACGCGAAAGGGTGCCCATGAGCTGCAAGAGGGTCGTCTTACCGGCACCGCTGGCACCGACAATCGAGATCAGTTCGCCCCGCTTCACCTCGAGCGAGATCCCCTTCAGAACCTCCAGCTCGCCGAAGCGTTTGTGGATATTGGTTACACGAATCATAGTTGCGTGGTTTTAGCGTAGTAGGTATAGAGGTCGATTGTTTGGCGCGCCGCGGCGACATCGTGCACGCGGAGGTAGTTCGCACCCCGCTGCAGCAGCTCCCAATGGAGGGCCGTCGTGGCGGGCAACACCTCGTCGGGGGTCAAACCCAGGGGTTTGTAGAGCATTGACTTGCGCGAGATGCCCACCATCAGGGGGCAACCCAACCCCTTCAGACGCTCCAAACCCGCCACCAGAGCGTAGTTCTGCGCAGCATCCTTGGCAAAGCCGAAGCCGGGGTCGAGGATGAGCTGTCGAGGGGCGATACCCGCCTCGGTCATCCGTTGCAGCAGCAGCTCCAATTCGGCTGTAACCTCCTCGACCACATCGGAATAGGTTGCCAAGCGCTGCATCGTAGCCGGCTCGCCGCGCAGGTGGGTGGCAACATACAACACCCCCGTTTGGGCCACCAGCGGCCACATATCGTTATCGAGCGTTCCGCCCGAAATATCGTTGATCATCGTAGCATCGAAGGCCTCAATAGCACGGCGTGCCACCTCGCTGCGGTAGGTATCGACCGAGAGGGGCAGATCGGGAGCCACCTCGCGGACAATCTTGAGGGCACATGCCACGCGCTGCCACTCCTCTTCGACTGTCGGGGGGAGCGAGTCGGGGCGCGTCGAGCAGCCACCAACATCGAGCAGATCGGCACCCTCCTCGACGGCGCGCAAAATCGCACAGCGCAGGGCCTCCTTGTCGGGCATCACGCCGCACCCCGTATAGAAGGAGTCGGGCGTAGCGTTGATAATCGCCACAACGGCTCTATCGGGCAGCATTCTCACGGGCAAAGGTCTTAAAACGGAAATCCAACTCGGCAACCATCGGCTCGAGATCCTCCTCGAAGATATTGACCACCGAGATATCGGCCTTGGCTTGCAGCTCGTCGTCGCTCATCTGGGTCGCCATACGGCTGCGAATCTGCTCCTCGGAGCTATTATCGCGCTTCATCGAGCGCTCGAGACGCAACCGCTCGGGGGCCAGGACAGCCACCACTCGATCGAGGTGCTTATCGAGCCCCGCTTCGAACAAAATGGCACTCTCCAAGACCACATACTCCCCCACCTGTGCCTCGGCCCAAAGCTCGAAGTCGGCAATGACGGCGGGATGCACCAGGGCGTTGAGTCGCTCGCGTGCCTCCTCCGACGAGAAGATCGCACGGGCCAAAAAGGGGCGATTGAGCCCCTCAGCCGTGTAGCTCTCGGCACCAAAGGCGGCCACAATCTGCTCACGCAGAGCACCGCTCTCGGCCATGAGGCGCTTGGCAGCTCCATCTGTGTCGTAGATAGCTACCCCCCGTTCGGCAAAGAGACGGCACACGGTGCTCTTACCGCTGCCGATACCTCCTGTGATTCCAACCTTGAACATCAATCGACCATCTCCTTATTCTCGAGCGGCGGAACATCCCCTATCGAGATGATTTTAATATCGGTGCAACGTACCGAGATGGCATTCTGCAACGAGTGGGGGTCGATCAGCAGCTTGCCGTAGTTCTCCTCCTCGTAGGATACCTTGTTCTTGAGTTCCGAGAGGGGAATGCGCAGCACCTTGTCGTGATAGACGCTGTAACCAAAGAGATTCGTGCCAACACCCTCGACCACGCAGGTCACGGCAAAATGTTGACCGTCGACATTGATACGCATCACCTGGTCGGTGGTATAGGTATAGCTCAACTTGGCGATATACCAAAGAATAAACGAGGCCACAAGCATCACCACAAAGACAGGCGAGACGTAGCGACGAAACCAACTGATCACTTTTTTCATCGGATGAAGGATTACATTTTCACAAAGATAGGGGTTTTGGAATT
>JAUMXM010000033.1:0-3797 GCA_030529085.1 Rikenellaceae bacterium
GATCGCCATAAGGCTTACGGTCACCGAACGACTTACGCTCGCCGTAGGGCTTGCGGTCACCGTAGGATTTGCGCTCGCCCTGCTCACCCTCGAACAACGGCTTGTTGTCGGCCGAGAAGTGGGGGTTGTACGAAGCACGCTTAAAGGGTTTAGCACCGCGCTCGCGGTACTCGTTGTGTCCGCCCTCGCTCTCCTCGCGACGGGGACGACGCTCTACACGCTCGGCGGCGGCCGTCACGGTGCGCACACGCTTATCACGTCCGAAACGCGACAAGGCCGAGCTTGAGTCGTTGAATTTCTTTTCCATCTTTTATCTATAAAGTTTTGCGGGTGCAAAGGTAATCTTTTATTTGGGATTTTCCACCCCCAAACTCCCCTATTTTCAACAAATAGACCCGTTTAGAGGAGTTTTACGATGCCTTATTTTGCCCACACGCAAACTTTACTTGTAGCAATAGCCGCCATTGACCTCGATCAAGCTGCCATTAACAAAGGGATTCTCCAAACAGAAACGGTAGGCATCGACCACCTCGTCGATCGAGGCAAAGCGGTGAATAGCCGTCTTGCGGTAGATATTCTGCTTGATCTCCTCGGGCTTCTCCTTCTGCCAGGGGGTCTCCACAAAGCCGGGAACAATGGCATTGACGGTCGTACCCGTACCTTCGAACTCCTTGACCAGATTCTTGGCCAAGGCGTGAACTGCCGCCTTCGTGACACCATAGCTCAAGACCATGGCATGGGGCATTAAGCCCATCTGCGAACCCGTAAAGAGGATGCGCGATCCGTGGGGAATCATCGCGAAGAGCTCTCGCAGCAAGATGTAGTGCGAATTGACCGCAACCTCCATCATCTGATCCCAATCCCGATCGGTTGTCTCGGTAAAGGATTTGCGGATCGACATGCCGGCGTTGCAGACGATGCAATCGATCTGAGCCGCCTGCTCTTTGATATGGGCGATGAATTGATACAACTCCTCGCGGTTGGTCTGATCGACACGGATCGGCTCGAAATTCGCGATCTTCTCCGTGAATTCGGGGCCCACATAGGTAGCATAGACATAATAGCCCTTCTCGATCAACATCTTGGCTACACCAAGCCCGATACCGGAGGTGCCTCCTGTGACGATGGCTCTTTTCATAGTTGTATAAAGTTTTTACGTTCTGTAAACTGTTGCATCATTTTAGCCATGGCGATACTCTCTCGACGGCGCAGACGCGTTGAGTTGAGGCGATGATTCACGATGCACGAGATAAACTCCTGGATCTCGTAGCGAAGGCCCTCGCCATCCCACTTGTAGAAGAATTTCTTATTTTCGTTCTGATTCTCGTAACGGAGCTCGAAGTAGTCGGTCTTCCACCAGGGGGCCGGCACATAGGCATAGCCACGCGTGCCCGAAATCACCAGGTTGCCCTCGGTCTTGACGCCCAAGCCGAGTTTGAACGAGCAGATGGCATTCGGATAGCACACTACACCCTTCGTGTAGACGTCGATTCGATCCTCCATGCGGGAATAGAGGCGCATATCGCAATAATCGGGACCCAAAAGTTTCACGATGGGAAGCAACGGATAGGAGCCCAGCTCATACATCGAGCCACCCGCCTGCTCGGGATCGAACTCGCGCAGACTCTTGTCGCCCCACACCTTCGAAAGCGAGGCTTCGATATCGACCACCTGCCCGATCACACCACTCTTGATCATCACCATCAGGTGGTTGAAGGCGGGACAATGAGCCGTCTTATTGGCCTCCATCAAGACAACTGCCTGCTCCTCGGCCAGGGCATAGAGCTCGCGGGCCTGCTCCTCATCGAGTACCATCGGGGTTTCGCACAACACATGTTTTCGGGCCTGCAACGCGCGACGGATGTAGTCGTAGTGCGACAGGTGCGGTGTGGCCACATAGACGGCATCCACCTCGGCCAACAAGGCCTCGAAATCGGCACAGACCGCGGGGATGGCATAGCGCTCGGCAAAGGCGGCCGCCACCTGCGGATCGCTGTCATAGAGGGCACAAACCTCGACGCCGTTCACAAAACACGACTCGGGGACAAAACGCTTGGCGATACGTCCGCAACCGACAACACCCACACGCACGACCTCCTGCGACTCGTTGCGCAGCTGGGTCGAGGAGATTCCCTCGGTGCGCGGCAGATAGACCACCTCGCAATACTCGTTCAGGTAGTCGAACTTACCCACCCAATCCGAGCCAATGGCAAAGATGTCGATATCGTACTTTTGGATATCATCGATCTTCTGACCGACATAATCCTCGATGATGATCTGATCGGCCAGTCCGGTTGCTTTGACCGCTTCGACGCGCTCCATCACGTTGTTGCGCACATTGAGCTTGCCTCTTTCACGATCGAAGCTATCGTTCGTGACGCCCACAATCAGATAATCGCCCAGCGCTTTGGCACGTCGAAGAATGTTGATATGACCCTGATGCAGCAGGTCATAGGTACCGTATGTGATTACACGTTTCATACCTACAAAGATAAGTGATTCTTGGCGATTTTCCACCTTCGCCTATTTACATTTTGAACTTTTCGGATAGGAAGACCTATAAAAGCGTAAAAAGAGCCTGCCATGCTTTTTCTCGTCGAAAAAAGATTATCTTTGTGCTATGATCAAGATCAACCGCGAAATATTACGTCTGGCGGTGCCCAACATCGTGTCGAATATCACTGTGCCGATGATGGGTATTGCATCGACTGCCATTGCGGGCCATTGGGGTTCCGACTCGGCGGCCACGATCGGTGCGCTGGCCATCGGAGCCTCGATCTTCAACTTCATCTATTGGAACTGCTCCTTTGTCCGCATGGGAACCAGCGGTCTGACGGCACAAGCCTATGGCGCAGGAAACAAGGAGGAGTGCACCAACATGTTGGCGCGTGCCCTGGTCGTGTCGGCTATTCTCGGCCTGCTGCTCGTAGCTGTGCAGATTCCGCTGGGCGAGGTGGCCCTCTGGGCGATGAACGGCAACGAGATGACCGCCGACTACTTCTACGCCCGCATCTGGGCCGTACCGGCCGGCATCATCCTCTTTGGTTTCAACGGCTGGTTTACAGGCATGCAGAATGCCGTGATTCCGATGGTGACGGCCATCATCGTCAACCTTATTCACATCGGGTGCAGTTTCCTCTTCGCCTTCGGGCTCGATATGGGCATCGTGGGCATTGCCTACGCCTCGGTCCTGGCACAATACACCGGAGTCATTCTCTCGATCATCCTGCTTTGGGCCTACTACCGCGGATGGCTCACGCGCATCAATTGGCAACGCGTCTTGGCCATCGAGCCGCTCAAGGAGTTCTTCCGCATCAACCGCGACATCATGTTGCGCACGGTATGCAACGTAGCCGTCTACACCTTCTTTACGGGTATCTCGGCGCGCATGGGAGACAAGAATCTGCTGGCCATCAACACGCTGCTCATGCAGCTCTTCACCCTCTTCTCCTACATGGCCGATGGCTTTGCCTATGCGGCCGAGGCTCTCACGGGGCGTTTTATCGGGGCGCGAGATCCAAAGAATCTACGTCTCTGCATCAATCGCAGCCTCCTCTGGAGTACCGCCATTGCGCTTGTTTTCGTTGGGTGCTACCTGGTTGGTTGGCGCGAGCTATTGGCCATCTTCATCGACGAAGAGATGGGCAACAGCTCGGAGCTGATCGACATGGCAGGCAACTTCATCGGGTGGATTATCTGCATCCCCTTCTTCTGCGCCGTGCCCTTCGCACTCGACGGCATCATGATAGGCGCCACCGAGAGCCGCGTGATGCGCAACGCGATGTTTGTGGCGGCAG
>JAUMXM010000033.1:3897-22371 GCA_030529085.1 Rikenellaceae bacterium
ATCTTGGCACCAATCCAGTGACCGGCCTCGGCCTCGAGCTCCTCGCCCAGCTCCTGGAACTTCTTACCATCCTTGCTATACGAGAAACGGCAGAAGAGACGGGGCTGCTCGCCCTTGTTCCACACCTGACGAATCTTGCAGCGGAAGTAGACATCGACAGGAGCAGCCGTATCGCTATAAAGTTCCAAAACGGCAATCTGCTCAGGTGTGCCCTTACGCATAGCGTCCATGCAAACGCCCTGCTCGACAAAGATTTTACCCTCCTTGAAGCGTAAACCTACCGTAGCATAGCTGTGGCCCATCATGATAAGACCGGCACGATCATTCTCATACGAAGGATTGAATCGCAACTTCGTCGTAGCCACGTAGTCGGGGGCATTGATCTTCTGCAGAAGCAGGTTGCCATTGTCCGAGAGGTTGCGCCACTCGCTGTCGTGGGCACGGCAATAGAGGCGAATCTCACCGGCCGAAGGATTCGTAAACATCCAACGCAGATAGGGATTGGCATGCCACTGCCACTGCAGACCCAGCGTGCGCGACGAGAACTCATCGCTATCGGCCGGAGTCTTAACGGCAGACTTCACGCGCGAAGCGGGCTTTTTATACTCCTTGACGGGCTCACCAATGCCGTTGCCGTCGTAGTCCTCGCCCATCGTGCACCAATCATCCTCGGTCCAGGCCATCGGCTGCAGGTGGCAGACGCGACCATAGGCGTAGAGATCGACAAAGTGCATAAACCAGTAGTTGCCCTCGACATCATCGACCCAACCACCCTGGTGGGGACCCGGGATACCCGTAGAGCCCTCCTCGAGAACGGTCTTGATCTCGTAGGGGCCCCAAGGCGAACGCGAACGAAGCACCACCTGCCAGCCCGTCTTCACACCACCTGCGGGGGCAAAGACATAGTACCAGCCGTTGCGCTTGTAAAACTTCGGGCCCTCGATCGTCGGGTGACCACCGTGGCCGTCGAAGATCAGAACCTCCTGACCAATCGTGCTCATACCATCGGGAGCCATCTCCGTAACCGTAATCACACTCTTAAAGCCGGCACGCGAGCCTGCCCAGCCGTGTACGAGGTAAGCCTTGCCATCGTCGTCCCACAGGGGGGAGGTGTCGATGATACCCTTACCGGCCTTCACCAGGTGAGGCTTGGTCCACTCACCGCGCGGATCCTGCGTCTTGCACATCATCACACCGCGATCGGGATCGCCCCAATAGACATAGTACCAGCCATCATGATAACGAATACAAGGGGCCCACACGCCATCACCATGACGCGGCTTATCGAACCAATCGTAGGGGGGCTGGTTGAGGAAGACGTGGTTTACAAGCTCCCAGTTCACCAGGTCGGTCGAATGAAGAATCGGCAGACCCGGAGCACAGTTGAACGACGAAGCGGTCATCCAGTAGTCGTCACCCACACGAATCAGGTCGGGGTCCGAATAGTCGGCATAGAGAACGGGGTTCTTGTACTTGCCATTGCCCAAATCGGGCGTCCATACGGTCTGCGCCGAGACGGTAGCCATCGCCAACAGCAGGCCACAAGCTAAAAACAGTTTTCTCATACGTTACTCTGTAATGGGGGTTTCCTTGTTAAACGTACCATCCCAGGGCCAACGATACTGCTCGGAGCCAATCTTCAACGCGTAGATATTCTCCAGCGTATACTTGGCAGCCTCCTCGTCGGTCAGCTCGTGCGACCACTTGACACGCTTCGAGCGATCGGCACCCGGGCCATAGCACTTATACTCGGCGTAGAACGAACGCTCCTCGCGATCCTTCGCACCCCAATTGTGCCAGCCCTCGGGACGAATCTGCTCGGGCATGTAGCACTCCATCCACACCGTGCGACCGGTCGACTTCCAGGGGCGACCCAGGTACATAGCCGTCACCTCGTCGGCCACCGAAATACGACACTTGCGGAAGACATAGCCGTAGATCGTACGCTCGGCCGTCGATGCCGCCGTGATGTAGCTGTTCTGCTTGCAGTGAATCTCGCAGTTGTCGAAGACCGTAGTCGAGGCACCGAAAATAAAGTCGGTCGTACCCTCGATGTAGGAGTCCTTGACATAGATACGGGCCACGTAGTCCTTCGTAAAGAAGGTATCCTGGTTACCCAAGAGGCGGCAGTTCTCGATGATAATGCGGTCGCCACGCGTCTCGAGTGCCACAGCCTGACCTACGCGGCCGGCCGAGTTCTCGATCGTCAGATTCTGCAGATGCACCTCGTCGGCCTGCACAGACATCGTCCAGCAGTCGTAGGTGGTCATCGTGTAGCCATCGACCGTCTTACCCGAGTGGTCATCCCAGACGATCTTCACATCGCCCTCGCCCACGATCGTCAACTTGTCCTTATAGACGTCGATCGTGATCTTCTCGTTATAGACACCCTCCTTGACCGTCACCGTGCGCCATACGGGCGACTTCGACGGCAGGGCATCCAGGCAGGCCTGCAACGAGGTGAAATCACCACCGCCGTTGCAATCCACTACCCACTCGGTCTTCGGACCTCGCTCCGTGCAACACGAAGCGAGAATCAGAAGCGCCGAAATAAAGGTTAATAGTCGTTTCATTGGTCTTTGTGGTTAGAGGGTTACACCCGTCTTGAAGATGGCAATCTCCTTGAAGCCCGTCTCCTCGTGCTTGAGGAACTCGCCATTGACCGTAGCAATGATCTTGGCAATGAGGCGATCGAGGACTACCTGCGGCTCCTCGTCCTCGACCATCGTACCGGCATTGAAGTCGATCCAATTGGCCTTGAACTTCGAGAGCTGCGTGTTGGTCGAGATCTTCATCGTCGGCACGAAGGCACCAAACGGCGTACCGCGACCGGTCGTGAAGAGCACGATCTGGCAACCCGACAGAGCGAGCGACGAAGCAGCCACGAGGTCATTACCCGGAGCCTGAAGCAGGTTCAGACCCGTCTTAACGATCGGCTCGCAGTAGTTCAGCACATCGACAACCTGCTGGGCACCACCCTTCTGTACGCAACCGAGCGACTTCTCCTCGAGGGTCGTGATACCACCCTTCTTGTTACCCGGCGAGGGGTTCTCGTAGATCGGCTGGTCGAACTTGCGGAAGTAACCCTTGAAGTCGTTGATCAAGCATACCGTATTCTCGAACACCTCTTTATTCATAGCGCGGTCCATCAGGATCGTCTCGGCACCGAACATCTCGGGAACCTCCGTCAGAATCGTCGTACCACCCTGGGCGATGAGCCAGTCGGAGAACAGACCCACCAGCGGGTTGGCCGTGATGCCCGAGAAGCCATCCGAACCACCACACTTCAGACCCACACGCAGGTAGCTCAGCGGCAGCGGCTCGCGCTTATCCTCGCGCGTCTTCTCCACCAGCTCCTTGCAGATCTCGAAGCCCGTAGCGATCTCGTCCTCGACCTCCTGGGCGATGAGGAACTTCACGCGCTCCTCGTCCCACTCGCCGATCACCTCCTTGAACGAGGCAATCTGGTTGTTCTCGCAACCCAGACCCAGCACCAGAACAGCACCTGCGTTGGGGTGCTTTACCAGAGCTGCCAGGGCGTGCTGCGTGTTGCTGTGGTCCTCACCGAGCTGCGAGCAGCCGTAGTTGTGGGTGTAGACACGCACGTCGTCCAGGTGCGAGCAGTCGCACTCCTTCTTCACGCGCTCGGCAATAGCCTGTGCCTGACCATTGACACAACCCACCGAGGGGACAATCCACAACTCGTTGCGGATACCCATCGTGTTGTTCTTACGCAGGTAACCCATCACCTTCAGATCCTCGTTCTTCGGATAGGGAATCTCGTAGGTCTTATGGTCATAGTTGTACTCCAGGTTGTCGTGCAGGTTGGTCTTCAGGTTGTGCGAGTGAATCCATTGACCCACCTCCACCTTCTCGGTGGCGTGGCCGATCGGATAACCATACTTGATGACATTCTCACCCTCGGCGATCTCGACCAGCGCGAACTTATGGCCACGACCGATATCCTCCTTCAAGGTGATCTGCTTGCCGTCGATCTCTACCACCTCGCCCTTCTTCAGGTCATCGGCGATGGCTACAGCCACGTTATCTACGGCATTGATTTTCAGAAATCGTTTCATCGTCTGTTGTTTAATCGATAAAAAAAGATTCGGGCGGGCGGCTTTTCGTGTCGCACCGCCCGAATCGGTTGGTTAATTCATGAGGCGGGCTTATGCCAGGAACTTCTTCAGTGCCTCGGCCATACCCAGCTCCTCGATATCCTTCAGATACTTGGCAACCGTCGGGATGAAGGCAGGAACCTCCGAGAAGTCAACGGTGAAGATACCGCTCTCCTTCACGATCTTGGCAACCGTACCCTCGAGATCCTCCGAATTCCAGTTGTTGCGGATGTAAGCAACGAACTCAGCCGTATCATCGGGCTCGAAGCCGCTCTTGGGGCTGTAGTAAGCCATCAGGGCAGCGAACGACATGCACTCGTACTCGGCAACCTTGTTAGCCTTGAACCAGTTGTCCTTCACCGTCGGATAGTTACGAGCCTCCCACTTCGAAAGCGAGTTGAGCGAAATCGACTTCAACATGTGCTTGATGTAGGGGTTGTAGAAGCGCTCCAGGATGCTCGATGCGAAGGCCTGCAACTCAGCCTGGTCCTCCTCAATCATCGGGATAACCTCCTTGGCAACCATCTCATTTACGAACTTCTCGATGTCGGGCGTATTGAAGGCGTCCATCACCGTCTCGCAACCCATCAGCAGACCCATCGTCACCATACCGGTGTGCGAACCATTCAGGATGCGCACCTTCTTGTCGCGGAACTGCTTGATCGAGGGCATGAAGATTACGTGCAGACCGGCCTTGTCCAAAGGCAGCTCCTTCATAACCTCCTTGTAACCCGGACCACCGATAGCCCACAGGTGGTAGAGCTCGGCCTTAACAACCAGGTTGTCGTCGAAGCCAACCTCCTCCTTGATCTCGTTGATCGTATCGCGCGGGAAGCCCGGAACGATGCGGTCTACCAACGTATCGCAGAAGTGGCAGTTAGCCTCTACCCAGTCGATGAAGTCCTTACCCAGCTTGTGGTACTCGGCATGCTTGATTACATACTCGTGAAGCGTCGAACCGTTGTTCTCGATCAGCTCGCAGCAGATAATCACTAGACCCTTCGTCGGATCGCCTGCGAAGTGCTTGAAGCGCTTGTAGAGCAGAGCCGTCATCTTGGCAGGATACGACTTCGGCGGGCAAGCCGTCAGATCGTCACCCTCCTCGTAGCGGATACCGGCCTCGGTCGTGTTCGAGATCGTGATCTTGAGCTCGGGCGAGAGGAAATACTGCTCATACTTGGCATACTCCTCGTAGGGATTGAACGAATCCATCACGCTCTTAACCATGCGCACGTCCTTCTTGGGCTGCTTGTTCTCGATACCCTCGAGGTAAACATGGTACATGTTGTCCTGCTCGTTGAGCATCTCAACCATCTTCAGCACCTTCTTCTCGGGGTCGATGATCGGCTGGCAGATAGCTACACCTGCATCCATTACACCCTTCTCGTTGGCGATGTCGATCTGCCAATCTACGAATGCACGCAGGAAGTTACCCTCACCAAACTGAAGGATTTTTACGGGACGCTCGATCTTCTCGACCGTCGTCTTATTCAGCTTCTGAATCATTTTGTATTAAGTTTTTTTTAAGTTTCGTTTTGGATTATTTCACCACGATAGGCTTGTGCTTCGGAACGAGCGTCTTCATAATCGACCAAGCTACCAGATAAGCTACGGCGCAGATGCAGAAGATGATCATATAACCTGCGGGCTTACCCTCGAAACCGGCGAAGGTGAAGGCCGAACCCTGCGTCTCAGCATAGGTGAAGAGCACACCTGCACCCTTGTTGATCAGGAACGAACCGCAACCACCGGCCATAGCACCGATACCCGTAATGGTGGCAATCGTCGACTTGGGGAACATATCACCCACGGTCGAGAACATGTTAGCCGACCAAGCCTGGTGACCAGCACCTGCGATACCGATGATCAGAGCGGGGAACCATACCGAAGCGTTCTGCAGCGGCTGTGCAAAGAGGGCGAAGAGGGGGAAGAATGCGAAGATCAACATGGCGCGCATACGACCTGCGTAGGGCTCCATACCCTTCTCCTCAACGAAGAACTTGGGCAACCAACCACCACCGATCGAGAGAACGGTAACGATCAGATAGAGAACGAATACGAGCATCTTACCCAGCGTGGTATCCATACCATAACCGCACTCCGAGAAGTAAGCCGGAGCCCAGAACAGATAGAACCACCAAACACCGTCGGTGAAGAACTTACCGGCGATGAACGACCAAGTCTGCTTGTAGCCGAAGCACTGCAGGAAGGGGATCGTCTTCTCCTCCGTTGCGGGCTTCACCTCTTTCTCCTCGTTCTTGTCATCCTGGAGGATGTACTCCAACTCGGCCTCGTTTACATGCTTCGACTTCTCGGGCTTCTCATACATGAATACCCAGAAGAACATCCAAACGAAACCAAGCACACCAATGATGATGAAGGCCATCTCCCAGCCCCAAGCCTGTGCCAACAGGGGCACGGTCAGCGGAGCAGCCAGAGCACCTACCGATGCACCGGCGTTGAAGAGCGACGTAGCCAGAGCGCGGTCCTTCTTGGGGAAGTACTCAGCCGTTACCTTGATAGCTGCGGGGAAGTTACCTGCCTCACCCAGGGCGAGAATGGCGCGGCAAACCAGGAAGAGCCATACGCTCAAGCCTGCAGCAGCCATAGCGGCATCACCGGTCAAAGCCGTAAGCTCGGCAATCGACTCGTAACCCTGTACGGTCATCGTCACCCAGCCGCAACCTGCGTGCATACATGCACCCAGCGACCAAACACCGATAGCCCAAAGGAAACCCTTCTTCGTACCCATCCAGTCTACAAACTTACCGGCAAAGAGGCAAGCGATAGCATAGAAGATCGAGAAGAAACCCGTGATGGTACCATAATCCGAGTCAGTCCAGTGGAACTCGGGAGCGATGAAATCCTTCCACGTCAGCGAAAGTACCTGGCGGTCCATGTAGTTGATGGTCGTAGCCACGAAGAGCAGCAGACACATCCACCAGCGCCAGTTCGTCATTGTTTTTTTTACGTTACTCATTTCTTTGTTTATCAATTAATTTAGTTTGTTTACTTCAAGCATTACTTAGCGCGGATCTCAGCAATAATATCGAGGCACTCGCGGCACTTAGCCGTTACGTATGCCCAATCCTGAGCCTTCACCTTATCACCCGGGAAGAGCTTCGAGCCCATACCCACGCAATAAACACCGGCCTTGAACCACGAGGTGAGGTTCTCCTTATCGGGCGAAACACCACCCGTTACCATGATCTTCGACCAGGGGCAGGGAGCCATCAGACCCTTCACCATGTTGGGACCGTATACGTCGCCCGGGAAGAGCTTCGTCAGGTCGCAACCCAGCTCCTGAGCCTTACCGATCTCCGATACCGAACCGCAACCCGGGCAGTAGGGAATCGAACGACGGTTGCAGACAGGTGCAATGTCGGGGTTGAAGAGCGGACCAACGATAAAGTTGGCACCCAACTGAATGTAGAGAGCAGCCGTAGGAGCATCGACAATCGAACCGATACCCAGCGCCAGCTCGGGGCACTCAACAGCAGCCCACTTAACCAGCTCACCGAAAATCTCGTGTGCGAAATCGCCACGGTTCGTGAACTCGAAGGCGCGAACACCACCCTCGTAGCAAGCCTTCACAACCTGCTTGGCTACCTCAACGTCCTTGTGATAGAAAACGGGAACCATACCCGTCTCGCCGATCTTCTTCATCACGGCGATCTTATCGAACTTTGCCATTAGTAGAAATTCTAATTGGAATTGACAATAGTATAAATAAAGGTATATAATAGGTGTAACGAGCCTGTTTCAAGGCTTGCGAAGCTCCGCAATGCGCGCATACATTCGTATGAGAGCTATTGCGGAGCAATGCGTATGGCCTTGAATCACTCGTTGGAGCTACTATCGCTGTACGCGACCGTTAGCGTTACCACCGGCCAACGACTCTACCTCCTCAACCGATACGAGGTTGAAGTCACCGTTGATGGTGTGCTTCAGAGCCGATGCAGCCACGGCGAACTCGAGCGCCTCACCCTGGTTGGGCTTGGTCAGCAGACCGTGGATAATACCACCCGAGAACGAGTCACCACCACCGACGCGGTCGATAATGGGGTTGATGTCGTAACGCTTCGACTCGTAGAACTCCTCACCGTTGTAGATCATAGCCTTCCAGCCGTTGTGCGTAGCCGAGAACGACTCACGCAGCGTCGAGATCACATACTTGAAATCGAACTCCTTGGCCATCTGCTTGAAGATGCCCTTGTAGCCCTCAGCGTTGGTCTCACCACCCTCTACGTCAGCATCGGGCTTGAAACCGAGGCAAAGCTCGGCATCCTCCTCGTTACCGATGCAAACATCAACGTACTGCATCAGGGGGCGCATAATCGACTGAGCCTTCTCCTTCGTCCAGAGCTTCTTGCGGAAGTTCAAGTCAACCGAAACGGTTACACCGTGACGCTTGGCAGCCTCGCAAGCGAGCTTCGTCAGCTCGGCAGCCTTGTCCGAGATAGCCGGCGTGATGCCCGACCAGTGGAACCACTGGGCACCCTCCATGATAGCGTCGAAATCGAAATCGGCAGCATCAGCCTCAGCGATTGCCGAGTGAGCGCGGTCGTAAACAACCTTCGAAGGACGCATCGAAGCACCCGTCTCGAGGAAGTAGATACCTACACGGTCACCACCGCGAGCGATGAACTGCGTGTTCACACCATAGCGACGCAGTGCGTTAACAGCCGACTGACCAATCTCGTGCTTGGGCAGCTTGGTTACAAAGTAAGCCTCGTGGCCGTAGTTGGCGCAGCTGACAGCTACGTTAGCCTCACCACCGCCATAAACTACATCGAACGAATCCGACTGTACGAAGCGCGTGTTGCCCGGCGTCGAAAGACGGAGCATGATCTCACCTAAAGTTACGATTTTCATTGTTCTGGAAAATTTGATTATGAATTAGAATTTGAAATAGTTTTTCGCATTGCGGTAGCATACACCCTCGACGATCTCCTTACCGATGAAGTCGATCTCCGATGCGGGCAGCAGACCCTGCTCGATGTCGTTACCCAGCAGGTTGCAGAGCGTACGACGGAAATACTCGTGGCGGGGGTACGAGAGGAACGAGCGCGAGTCGGTAAGCATACCTACGAAGCGGCTCAGCAGACCCAGCGTCGAGAGGGCGTTCATCTGCTTCTCCATACCATCCTTCTGATCGAGGAACCACCAGCCCGAACCGAACTGGATCTTACCCGGACCATAGCGGCCATCCTGGAAGTTACCGAGCATCGTAGCCACCAACTCGTTGTCGCGCGGGTTGAGGTTGTAGATGATCGTCTTCGTGAGCTTATCCTGGTCGGCCAACATGTTGAGGAACTTGGACATCTTCTTGGCTACCGTGAAGTCACCGATCGAGTCGAAGCCCGTGTCGGGACCCAGCTGACGGAACATGCGGGCGTTGTTGTTACGGATGGCACCGTAGTGGAACTGCTGCGTCCAACCCGACTCCCAGTCCATAATGGCGAACTCGACCATCATAGCGGTCTTGAACTTCAGAATCTCGTCGTAGCTCAGCTCCTTGCCACCGTAAACCTTGTCGAAGATAGCCTCAACCTCGGCCTGGGTGTAATCCTCGGCGTAGAACTCCTCGATACCGTGGTCCGAAAGACGGCAACCAACCTCCTCGAAGAACTTGTGACGAACGCGCAGTGCCTCGATCACATCCTGGAACTTCTTGATCTCGACACCCGAAACCTGAGCCAGCGTATCGATGTAGGCCTTAAACTCGGCGGGAACCTCTACGGCCATCGCCTTGTCGGGACGCCACGTGGGCAGCATCTTCACCTTGAAGCCGTCGGCGGCCACCTTCAGGTGGTGCTCGAGCGAATCAATCGGGTCGTCGGTCGTGCAGACCGTCTCCACGTTGTAGTGCTCCATCAGGCCGCGAGCGTAGAACTCGGGGGTCTGGAGTTTCTCGGTGCAGACATCGTAGATCTCGCGAGCGGTCGAGGGGTTGAGGAGCTTATCAACGCCGAAAGCGGTCTTCAGCTCGAGGTGCGTCCAGTGGTAAAGCGGGTTACGCATCGTGTAGGGAACCGTCTCGGCCCACTTCTCGAACTTCTCCCAGTCGGTCGTGTCCTTACCCGTGCAATAGCGCTCGTCAACGCCATTGGTACGCATAGCGCGCCACTTATAGTGGTCACCCTCCAACCAGATCTTCGACAGGTTGTCGAACTTGTGGTTCGAAGCCACATACTCGGGGATCAGGTGGCAATGGTAATCGATGATGGGCATCTTTGCCGCATGCTCATGATAAAGACGCTCGGCTGCCGGCGTCTGCAACAGGAAATTGTCGTCGTTAAACTGTTTCATAACTAGGTATTGTGGTTTGTTAGTTTATATACACATTTCAGATTGTAAAGTTAAGATAAAAAAGTGAAAAACCAAACCTTTTTCCAACCTATTTCGTGCTAAATAGTGACGAATAATTGCCCTTAATGGCTCATTTTTGAAATTAAATCGTAAATTTGCAGTGTTGAGACAATTTTTTACAAAACTCATAACTATGAAAAAACTTCTTCTTTTTGCGGCAGCTGCGCTGATGGCAGCCTGCCAAACCACCCCCAAAATGGAGGTGGAGGTTGCGAATCCGACCGATGTGGCTCGCAACGACGAGACCGTTGAGGTGTGCTGGAAGCAGCTCGGCGAGAAGATCGCCGTAACGCCCGAGACGGTCGTAGTATACAACGCCGAGGGTGAGCAGATCCCCTCGCAGGTAATCTACGCCGGTGGCGAGGAGCCCAAGAAGCTCATCTTCCAGGCCACGATCGAGGGTGGCGAGACGGCCCTCTACACCATCGCAGCCGGTGAGCGCGCCGAGTACGAGCAGCAGGCCTTTGGCCGCCAAGTGCCCGAGCGTTACGACGACTACGCCTGGGAGAACAACCTCTGCGCCTATCGTCTCTACGGTCCCGCGCTGGAGACCTCGCCCGAGAAGCTCATCACGCCGGGTATCGACGTATGGGTGAAGTGTACCGAGAAGCTCGTCATCGACGAGTGGTATGCCAAGGGCGACTACCACCACAACTACGGCGACGGCATGGATTGCTACAAGGTAGGCAAGACGCTCGGCGGCGGTGCTTCGGTGCCGATGGTCGAGGGTAAATTCTGGCCCATGGAGCACAACTACGCTACGGCTCGCACGCTCGACAACGGCCCGATCCGCACCTCGGTCGAGCTGACCTACGTAGCTTGGGATGTAAACGGTGTTGCCGTATCGCTCGTGAAGACCATCACGCTCGATGCCAACCAGCGCTTCAACCGCATGGAGAATGTCTATACGGGTGAGTTCGAGACGCTGCCCATCGCAGCCGGTTTCGTACGCCACGACGTGAAGGCTACGGCCGAGGGTGAGGAGTGGCTCGCCATGGTCGAGGCCGTATCGGATTCGAAGCAGCCCGAGGTGGATGGCGACATCTACCAGGCTGTAGTACTCCCGGGTGCCGAGATGCATGCCGACCTGCTGGGTCACTCGCTGGCCGTTGTGGATGTCAAGTCGGGCGAGAAGATGACCTACTACAGCGCCTCGGGCTGGAGCCAGGGTGGCGTTGAGAACATGGAGGATTGGACCGAGACGATTGCCGAGCAGGTAGCTGCCGTAACGACGCCGCTGACGGTCACGATCAAATAACAACGCACAGCGCAAAAACTAAAAAAGCCCGCTTTTCGGCGGGTTTTTTTAGTTACATATATACGACTATTTTAGAAGAGTTTTTTCTTCGAGGTTGTCACCACAAAATCCTTCAGATAGAAGGGCTCGAAGTAGGCAATATCCTCAAACAAACCCTTCTCGTAGGCCTCTTCGGCAGGGCGAGCCAAACCGCGCGCCGAGGGGACAACACGAATCCACTGAGCGCCGGAAAGCACCTCTTCACACTTCTTGGCGCCATTGCCAAAAATCACAAACTTACCTCCCGAAGCGCGCTCCTCGGCAAAGGATTCCGCGTCGATAATCTTCGCCTCGACCTCCCCTTGCGCCACGCCCTCGCTAGTAAAAAGCTGGGTATAAACCTCCATGCGACGCGCATCGACCATCGGGCAGAGCAGGGCACTCTCCCACCCCTCGACGGGCAGGATACCGGCCTCGTAATCCTCGCGCGCCACCTCGACCAACGCATCGAGCGAGCCGATGGCGATCAACGGCTTGCAAATGCCGTAGCAGAGTCCCTTGGCAAACGAGACACCGATGCGCAGACCCGTATAGGAGCCGGGGCCTTTACCAACGGCCACCGCATCCAAATCCTCGGGTTGAAGCCCCATTTCGTGAAGCATCTCATCGACAAAGAGCGCCACCTGACGGGCATGATCACGCCCCTCGTCGCTCTCGCGCAGGGAGATCAGCTCGCCATCGCGCGCAATTCCGACCGAACAGATATCGGTACCGGTTTCTATGCAGAGTATCAGAGCCATAGTCTATTATCTAAAGTTTTTCATCGCTTTGTCCATCTCGCGCTTTGCATCGTTCTCCTTGAGATACTCGCGCTTGTCGTAGGCCTTGCGACCTCGCGCCAGGCCAATGACAATCTTAGCCAAACCGCGCTCATTGAGGAAGAGGCGCAGACCCACAATCGTGAGGCCCTTATCCTGCGAAGCACGCTCCAACTTGACCAACTCGCGCCCCGTGAGCAACAATTTACGGTCGCGGCGCGGCGTGTGGTTGTTGCAGGTACCCCAAGCATACTCGGCGATATTCACACCACGAATCCAGAGCTCTCCGCGATCGAAGTAGCAATAGGAGTCGACCATCGAGGCCTTGCCGGCACGGATCGATTTAATCTCCGTACCGACCAACACCACACCGGCCACCCACTCCTCCAAAATCTCGTAATCGAAGGTGGCGCGTTTGTTCTTTATATTAATCTTCGGACTATTCTTTTTCTGTTCGGCCATAAGCTAAAACGGCATACATATTGTACGTTTCGGTTGCAGGGATGGGTATCGGATAAAGGTAACTAATTCTTTTATCTTTCGAATGTTTTACACATCTTTCTGTTTATTTTCTGTTTGCACACGGTGTGCGTAGCAATACGCATACGACCGATGCTCATCCCGGGTCTGCCTCGCGAGCCAACACGAGGCAGGCTTTTTTTATACGATCAGGCGGTTGACCTTTTTGGCCAGGGCTGCCTTGACCTGATTCAAGCGAGCAATCTGCTGCAAGATTTGCGACTCCTCCTCTTCGCTGATATCACCCTTCAGGCGCGCCTGCTGCTCGTTGATCAGACGCTCGATAACCTTCGATTTATAGAGCGTGACAGCCTTGGGAACACCTGCCGCCAGCAACTCCTCCTCGCTCTCGACATGCACCTCCTTGCGACGCCACAACTCGCTCGGCACGTAGTTATCGCCATCGGTCGAGAGCTCGATTGCGATATTGATCACCTCGGGGTCGGTATGGTTGATAAAGTACTGCATCGGCACCTCGACACCCACACCTCGCTCACGCCACTGCTCACGATAGGCATCGAGCAGCTTGTGATAGCGCTGATCGCTGAATTGCAATTTATCGGCATCCAGCTCATTGAAGATCACCTCCGCCACGTTGCACTCGACCTGCGTCTTGGCCTCGCGGAACTCGAACGAACGGTGGCCGTATTTGATGAGGAACTTGACCAACTCACGCTCCAACGCCTCGGCACTGCTGCCCGCCTCGACCTTCGTATTGATAACGGGGGTATTTGCCGCCTCTGCAGCAGCCTGCTCCTCGCGGTAGCGAGCCGTCTGACGACGCACAAACTCGTCCGCCTCGCGATCACCCGTCGAGGCCATGCGCTTGCGAGCCACCTCGGCAATCAGGACCTGCTCCGAAGTATCGGTCGTGCGGGCACACTCCTTGATGTAGACCGCGCGCTGAATGGCATCGGGAATCTGGGCGATGGACTGCACCATATCGCTGATGACACCCGCCTTACGTGCCGGATCGCCCTGCGCCTCGTCGAGCAATAGGCGCGCCTTGAAGTCAAGGAAGTCCTGCTCGTGATCGGCAATGTAGGTGCGCACCTCATCGGCCGTATGGCTGCGGGCAAAGCTATCGGGATCCTCCCCATCGGGCAGCAACACCACGCGTACATTCAGACCCTCTTGCAGGATCAGGTCTATTCCGCGCAACGAGGCCTTGATACCTGCCGGGTCGGAGTCGTAGATAACGGTCATATTGCGAGAGAAGCGGGCCAAGAGGCGTATCTGCTGCTGTGTGAGCGAGGTACCCGACGAGGCCACCACATTCTCGATACCCACCTGGTGCATCGAAATCACATCGAGGTAGCCCTCAACCATGATGGAGCAATCCTGCTGTTGGATGGCGCGCTTGGCGAAGTAGAGACCATAGATCTCATTGCGCTTGCTGTAGATCTCGCTCTCAGGCGAATTGAGGTACTTGGCAACCTTCTTATCCGAACGCAGCGTGCGGGCACCAAAGGCCACAACACGTCCCGAGATGTTGTGCACAGGGAAGATTACACGGTCGCGGAAGGGGTCGTAGAGGTGGCCATCGCTCTCGCGCGCCTTCGTGAGACCCGTCATCTGGAGGAACTCCTGCTTATAGCCGGCAGCCAACGCAGCGCGCGTCATCTCGTCACCGTGCGAGGGGCAGAAACCCAAGCCGAACTTCTTGATCGTAGCATCGGTCAGGCGGCGTTGGTGGCGAAAGTAGCCCAACCCTACCGACTGGCCCTCGCCCGTATTGTGGAGGTAGTTCACGAAGTACTCCGCCGCCCAACTGTTGACGGCAAACATACTCTCGCGGTCATTGTTCTTGCGAATATCCTCCTCGGTCTCCTCACGCTCCTCGACGGTGATGCCATAGCGTTTGGCCACCATCTTCAGCGCCTCGGGATAGCTCACCGACTCGTGCTCCATAAGGAACGTGACAGCATTGCCACCCTTGCCACAGCCGAAACATTTGTAGAGGCCTTTTGCGGGCGAGACGACAAACGAGGGGGTCTTCTCGTTGTGGAACGGGCAACAAGCCATATAGTTGACGCCCTTACGTTTGAGCGTAACATAGTCGCCAATGATCTCGACGATATTGGCAGCGGCATAGATTCTATCAACTGTGGCCCGATCAATCATAGATTGCAAAGATAGCGCAAGCTGAGCGCAATGCCAAATTTATTTTCGGGAAAAGGTATCGAGATTGTCAAGGAGCTCGCTCCATGCGGCACCAAGCGCGACCAAAAGCGGCCCTCATCGATCGCCAACAGATGGCATCACCGCAAAAAGAGCCCCAAGCAAGGAGTGCATACACCACTTGCTCGGGGCTCATATTGAGGGGACGTGCATCCCTCATAAACGAGTCGTCTACACCTCGAGATCGACATCGAAGAGCTCGTGCCAAGGCAGACCCTGCTCACCCAGCTCGGCCAGGAACGGATCGGGATCGAACTCCTCCACGTTGAAGACACCGGCACCGCGCCACAGACCCTTGGCCCACATCGAGGCACCGAGTGCGGCGGGAACACCCGTCGTGAAGCTTACGGCCTGCGTGCCGGTCTCCTTGAAGGCCTGCTCGTGGTCGCAGTTGTTGTAGATGTAGTAGGTACGCTCCTTGCCATCCTTGATACCGCGAATACGGCAACCGATCGAGGTCTGACCCGTATAGTTGGCACCCAGCGACTTGGGATCGGGCAGCACCGCCTTGAGGAACTGGATGGGGACAATCTCGACACCGTTGTAGATAATCGGGTCGATGCGGGCCATACCAATATTCTGAATCACGCGCAGGTGCGTGAGGTACTCCTGACCAAAGGTCATCCAGAAGCGTGCACGCTTGATTGTGGGATAGTTCTTCACGAGCGACTCGAGCTCCTCGTGGTAGATCACATACGACTCGCGGTCGCCAATGCCGGGATAGTTCAGCGGCTTGTGGATCTCGTGCGGCTCGGTCACCACCCACTCGCCATTCTCGAAGTAGCGGCCCTTCTGGGTCACCTCACGGATGTTAATCTCGGGGTTGAAGTTCGTAGCGAAGGCCATGCCGTGGTTACCGGCGTTGCAATCGACGATATCGAGGTAGTGGATCTCATCGAAGTGGTGCTTGGCAGCATAGGCCGTGAAGATGGCCGTCACACCCGGGTCGAAACCGCAACCGAGGATAGCCGTCAGACCCGCCTCTTTGAAGCGATCCTGGTAGGCCCACTGCCATGAGTACTCGAACTTGGCCTCATCCTTGGGCTCGTAGTTGGCCGTATCGAGGTAGTTGCAACCACACTCCAAGCAGGCATCCATAATCGTAAGATCCTGGTACGGAAGGGCCACATTCACAACGATATCGGGCTTGAAGGCGCGGAACAACTCGCACAACTCGGGCACACTGTCGGCATCAACCTGCGCGGTCTTCACACGGCCACCACCGATGGCTGCAGCCACGGCATCACACTTCGACTTGGTGCGGCTGGCCAGCATCACATCCGTAAAGACGGGATTGGCAGCAATCTTCTGCGTCACCACCGTACCGACACCACCGGCACCAATAATTAAAGCTCTACACATACTTTTAACTCTATTTTTAGAAGGTTTGACTTAATTTACAATCTTCAAAATTGCTTGGCAGCACTCATTGCGCCAAATTATCTACAAAAATATGATTTTATTTTGGTAAAACAAAAATAAACGCTACATTTGCACCACCAAAACGCGAACTTCGATTCGCATTGGCACACGGCGATCTCGTAGCTCAGCAGGTAGAGCACAACACTTTTAATGTTGGGGTCCTGGGTTCGAGCCCCAGCGGGATCACTGAAAGGGAAAATCGAAAGGTTTTCCCTTTTTTGTTTTATATCAACAAGTTACAAGCGCAACGCGCATAACTCTCTGAAACAGCGCGATTTAATTTGTCGCACTTTTGTCGTGCTTCTGTCGCCTTTGACAAGCAAAATGTCACCCCAGAATGACATAGTTTAGTGACCTATTAGTGAGAAATTCGTCCAGGCAGTTAGTAGGTCACTATTTTGCCCCTATCTCCCCGACTATTAAATAGTTTGCCAACATATCGCAGAAAGATCCAACATAACTTGCGTGTCCCAAATAGTGATGTTATGTTTGCAATGCAAATCGTTCATTGAGAGGAAGTTAAGTCATTACAATAACGAGTAAGTGTCGCCCCTTGTCGCAACATTGACGCTCGGTGTCGCATTGGTGACCTATGGTGGCGCAACATTGTCACCGAAAAAATTTCTCGATCGGATTTGCACCTGCTACATTTGCAGGCAGCAGAGAAAACACAACTAAAAATTGAGTGAATATGACAACGCAAACAATCAAGGTGCTAATGATAGCACAGAAGAACAAACCAAACGCTGACGGCAAAGTTCCAATCTTCGCACGCATTACAGTAGGTAAAGAATCGCGCGTAATCTCCACAAAACTATGGATTAACCCTGATCGCTGGGGAAATGGTAAAGCTCTTGGCAATCTTAAAGAGGATAAAGCAATCAACAAAATCCTCGAAGAGTTGCGTTTTGCCATCATGCAAAAGCACACCGAAATGCTCCGCAGTGGCGAGGAGGTAACCTTCGAGAAACTCAAGCTCGCGTTGCAGGGCAAAGATTATGATGGATCATGCCGCTATTTTGTGGAGTTATTTAACCGCTGGCTTGAGGAATACAAGAAACAGATTGGCATCTCAACCTCTGAAATAACCTATGGTCGATATGTGGTAGTTAGAAATCGTTTGCAGGAGTACATTAAGAAGACGACAAAAATGGATGACATCTTGCTCAACGAGGTTACCCCGTTTTTTATCACTGGATTCGACACCTATAATAGAACTGAGTATCCCATTGCAAACAACTATGCGATGAAGCAGCTGCAGAAATTGCGCACAATCTACCAGGTGGCAATTGATAATGGCTGGGCAAAACGAAATCCATTTGCTACTATTAAAATAAGGTACGAGAACAACGAGCGTGGCTTCCTAACCAAGGATGAGCTAGCGCGTATTATGGCAAAGAAGTTCACAATACCTCGCATGGAGCACATGCGCGATGTCTTCGTGTTCAGTTGCTTTACTGGACTATCGCACTGCGATGTATCAAAACTCAAACAAGAGAATGTTTATGTAGACTCGGACGGCAGAACTTGGATTAAGACCTATCGAAACAAAACAGATGTCCCCGTTCACATTCCGCTGCTGGAGGTGCCTCAAATCATCATTGCCAAGTATAGAAATATGAAGCAACTGCGAGGCAAGCTGCTCCCCGTTCCTAGCAATCAGAAATGCAACACATATCTCAAGGAGCTTGCGGATGTCTGCGGCATAAATAAAAATATAACCTTCCACATGGCTCGACATACATTTGCGACAACCGTTACGCTAACCAATGGCGTACCCATTGAGACCGTTAGCAAACTTCTCGGT